>CBFHWB010000021.1:0-34897 GCA_965659285.1 Planctomycetota bacterium
GTGCTGATCGAACAGCGGGTGCTGTGCTTGAAGACCATCACGGATCTCTCTGCTGAGAGCTCGAGCAGCCCGGAAATTTCCTCGCTGCTGCTCAATCGCGGAAGATCCACGTTATCGGTCATCGGGAGCCTGATTCTTTCTTAAGCCATTTTGATATATCGACTTGGAGGCTTGAGAATAAGGCAGGGAGCGGTCTATTTCCACCTTGGGGTTAAGATGGAGGGGGTACTGACCATTTTGCCGTTCACTGAAGGCCGGCCTGGACGCGATAATCGCAGATACTCCCTGTTCCTGTCAGAGAGCCCCAGCCGCCCTGGCGCCATGAAATACACAACAGCTACACTCAGATTCTTCCTTCTCCTGGGATTGTTTTGCTCCTGGGCGCTGCCCGCCCGGACCCAGCCGGGAGAAAAGGAGAGCCTCGAGCGCCGGTTGGCCGCTGTAAAAAACGTCTCCCCCGACGCCCTGCTCAACACCGTGCAGGAGCTCGCCGCCGGGCTCACGGAACAAGTCGGCAGGGAGCTCAAAGAGGCGCTCAAGGATGAAGGATTCTTCGACCAGGGTGAAGAATACCGATTCGTCGCGGCCGCCCTGGCGCTCACCCGGAAGCAGGATCCCGGGCTGCGAAAGCTCGGCCTGACCAGCGCTCTCGTCCTGGCGCGCAAGGCCGCCAGCAAGGAGATCCGCAGCCTCTCCATCCGCCTGCTCGGTGAAAGTGGAGAGCTCGGCCGGGTCAAAAGCACCCTGGCTGACATCCTGGAGGAGGCTGTCAAGAAGGACAAGCCCCGGCTCCTCATCGCGGCCAGCCTGGCTCTCGACCGCCTGGACAACACCGGCTCACGCCTTCCCCTGCTGCGCCTGGTTCACGACACCGCCAGGAGCTTCGCGATTCGCTCGGAGGCGGCGCTCGCGATCGCCCGCATGACCCCGCGAGGCGCCCTCGACCCCATCGCACTCGCCTTCATCAGGAAGCTCAGCGGCGAGCAAAGCGAACGGGGTGCCCTGGCTCGGCTGCTCTTTGAGCGCGCGGCCCGGCTCAACGGCCAGGCGCCTGACATCCTTGACCAGCTCGAAAAACTACAGAAAGAAAATGCCCAGCTCGCAAGGCGTATCAAGGATCTCGAGATTAAACGCCGGGAGGGGCCGGGCGACGCGCTGGAAGAATTCATCGACATGCTCCGTGGAGAATTCGTCGACCCGGCTGAGGTGAACATAAAGACCCTGGCCTCCGCAGCCTTCAGAGCTCTTGTAGACCAGCTCGACTTTTCCACCTTCCTCTCGCCAGCCGACCTCGAGCGGGCGCGCAGAAGAAGCGCCGGACGCCAGCTGGGCCTCGGAGCTGAATTCTTCAAGCTCGACAGGCTCTCTCCCCTCATCGTCGCCAGGACCTTCCCCCGCAAGAACGACACCGCCACGCGCAAGACGCTGCACGCAGGCGACCGGGTGGTAGCCCTGGCGGGAGAATCGACCAGCGGTCTCGGGCCTGAGGACATCCGGGGGATCCTGGGAAACCAGGAGCCCGGGGAACCTGTCCAGGTAGAGATCGAACGGTGGGGACAGGCCGACGCCCTCAACATCGTCATCCAGCATGGACCCGTCGAAACTCCGGCGCTCTTTTCCGAGCTGCTCCCGGAGGCCGTGGCCTATGTTCGCGTGTCCCGGTTCGGCTCCAGGGCAGCTGAGCGCCTCGGAGAGCTCCTCACGGATTTCAGCAAACGAACCGGGGGCCTGAAAGGTTTCATCCTGGACCTGCGCGGCAACAGCGGCGGGCTCCTCGAGGAGGCGGTGAAGATCGTCGACCTCCTGGTCGATGATGCCGGGAGCCCGATTGTCTCACAGGTATCGAGCGGCGGTCGGCCCGGCCGCGAATACAAGGCCACCGCCGGCAGGCTCATCACCTGCCCGGCGATGATCCTGGTCGACGGCTGGTCGGCCAGCTCCTCGGAGGTCGTGGCCGGCGCCCTCCAGGATCTCAAGAGAGCCACCATCATAGGGACCAGGACCTACGGAAAAGGAGTGTCCCAGCAACGGCTGGACGTTCCCGCGAGCGTCAACAGGCTGGTTGGGGGGAAGGCGTCCGTACAGCTCGCTAATTTCTACCTGCAGCTTCCCTCGGGGCGGCGCTTCCACGGGCCAAGGGACTCGCGGGGCCGAGTCACAGTGGGCCGGCGCGGCGGAATCGAGCCGGATGTCATCGTCGCTGACCCCCTCAAAGAGCTCGCCTCCTGGGAACAGGATGAGCTCCTGCGGGTACAATACTCCACCGAGCTCTACGAATACCTCAACATCCACTACGAGCACCTGGAGTTCCTCTGGCAGGAGGCCCCAAGGGATCTCACCAGGGCGGAAGATTACCCGGAATTCCTCCTGCTCTACAGCTCCCTGGCCACCAGCCTGAGCGAAGCGCAGGTCTGCGCGGCCCTCCATCGTTTGCTCCATCGAAAGATCGAAGATGAAAAACAGACGGAGTTCGCCAACACCCTGCACGCCGACATCCAGCTGCAGACGGCCATCGCGGAGCTTGGAATCACCGTGGAGACCCACCCCTCCTACGCGAGATGGCTACCGGACAGGGTCCAGCGGGACTGAACAAGAGGACGACTCAGAAGTCATCGAGCTCGAGGGGATCCTCTTCTTCCTTGTCGTCTTCTTTCTCCGGCTCCTCACCCTCATCGCCGGGATCGACGGCCGCCTCCCCGGGCTCTGACGGAGGCTCAGCGAAATCGGATGGATCAAAGCCCTCAGGCGGACCGGCGAAGCCTGCGAGAGCCTTCTCCGCCATCTCCTTGACCGCCGCGATTTCCTGTTCGTTGAGCTTCACGGAGATGATGACATTGTTGCCATCACTCTTGGGTGTCAGCTTGCCCATGAGGCCAAGGGCCTTCGGGCCAAGCATCTGCATGGCCAGCAGCGAGATTCCTCCGAGCTGGGTCCCGATGGTCGTCTTCGTGTTCTCCGCATCCGCGGGTGAGGGCGTGGCACCGATCAATTCCAGAGAGAAATCGGTCCCGCCGGAGTCGAGCGCCAGCATCAGGGCATTGATCTTGATGGCCGGAGTGGGCGCCTCGGACGCGTCATCCGGACCCGGGATTCCTCCGGGCGGAACGGCGAGCCCCTGCTGCAGCACGGCCCCGGCCTCTTCCGGAACGTCCGCTACCAGCCAGAGCGCCTCCTTCCTCGCGAGTTTCTTGCTCATGGTATTGAAGACCGCGTTCGTGAGGATCCCCTGGCCCTCGCCCTTCCTGCGGGCGATCACCTTGTCGAGCCAGGCGTCTGTGGCGAACAGCATCTGTCCCGTGGAGAGGAAGGTAAAGCGGCCTTTTATCGATGAGCCCTCGGCCGCTGAATATACATTGAGGCCCGCCTTCACCTCGGGCGGCGAAGGCGAGAGGACCCCCGCCTCAACCAGCGCGCTCACGATCGCGGCCGGATCACTGAATTGGCCCTCTACCAGGACCAGCCCATCCGACTCCGCCGCGGCGGCGCCCGCCGCCCCGAAATCTTCTATGCCTGGAATCGGGGAATCCTCGGGAAGTTCGACCGCGACCAGGATGCTCCGGATGCTGGTGAACGGATCGAGCCCGGCGGCCATGGCCTTTTTAACAGCCTCCAACTCCGCCTCGGAAGGAGCCTCGGCTCCCGGGTTCATCGCGGCCAGAGCCTCGGGCGTTCGGGGAAGTTTTTCCCCGGTAAGTCCCTCGATCGCCCCGAGCAGACGGGGGATATTCACACATAGAATGAACTTCGCATCAGCGGGAACCAGGGTCGCGACCGGCGGTGAGGTAACAGAGATTTTTGCCAGGGCCGGAGCCTCTGCAGCAGGCTCTTCGGCCGGCTCACCTGGTTCTTCCGGTTCTTCAGGTTCTTCAACTCCAGCCGGAGCCTCCGGCTCGGCCACCTCAGGTTCCGCGGCTTCAGGTCCGGGCTCGGCTGGAGCCTCTGGCTCCTCCGCGGGTTCCTCCTCGGGGGAATCATCAACGACCGCAACCTCCTGGTTAGACACCGGAGCCTTCCCTCCGATCACCATATTGGTGACAAAGAAATCAACCGCGGCGAGTCCACCCACCACCAGCAGCAGAACTGCCACCAGCACGGCAGGGCTCTTCTTGCTTCCGGCAGCCTGGTCCTCGGACCCGCGGCCCGAAGCCTCGGAGACCTTCGAGCTCGAGAAACCGCCTTTCTTGAAAGAAGCTTTCTTATCGCCTTTTCGCGCAGAGATACCGCCCTTCTTGAAGGAAGGCTTCTTCCTGGAAGGCGTCTTCTCCTCGGAAGCGACCGGCGGCTGGGAAGCCTCTTCCTCGACCGGGGAGGACGAGACCTCAGGGGCTGCTTCTTCCCCGATCAGCATGACCTCTGAGCAGGCCTTACAGCTCATCTTGCGGCCGGCAAATTTCTCCGGCGCCTTGTACATGGCGCCACATCCGCTACACGTAACCTCGAGCATCTCGTTTCTCCCGTTTTCTCTATCAAGCCGCGGCTGGCCCGCGGCCTGGAAATATTCAGCTGTCTTCTTTCCCGACAGATCCTCTCCCGGGCAGGCCTTGTATTATTTCACGCTCCCGTGAAGGTGTCCATCTGTTGATGGAGACCGGTTGGTGTTCTCGCCACCATGTAAACTCATGGTAATATGACAACCTCAGGCAAACAGCGACCAAAACAAACCTCCGTGAGATTGAAATGGCTGACCCGACAACCCCCGAACCAGGCTCCGAAACGGCTCGAGCGCCGGAACCCGACATCCCGGCCGAGAAGAACCTGTCCGACAACGAGACCGCGGAGCTGTTGCGTGACTCCGCCGCGCGGCTGAAAGACGAGCTTGGAAAGGTCGTCGTCGGCCAGCACGAGGTGATCGAGCAGATGCTCATCGCCATGTTCGCCGGCGGACACTCGATCCTGATCGGGGTTCCCGGCCTGGCCAAGACCCTGCTGGTCTCCACCCTGGCGAGGCTTCTCAATCTAAGCTTCAGGAGGATCCAGTTCACGCCCGATCTCATGCCCTCGGACATCACCGGCACCGACATCCTCCAGGAAGATCCGGAATCAGGCCGGCGCAGCTTCCACTTCATGAAGGGCCCGATCTTCGCGAACATGCTGCTCGCAGACGAGATCAACCGTACCCCGCCGAAGACGCAGGCCGCCCTCCTTGAGGCGATGCAGGAGCGAAAGGTTACCGTTGGCCAGCAGACCGCGGAACTGCCGTCACCTTTCTTCGTTGTCGCCACGCAGAATCCCATCGAGCAGGAAGGCACCTACAATCTTCCCGAGGCGCAGCTTGACCGCTTTATATTTTCAATACGGGTCGGGTATCCCGAGGAAGAGGAGGAGCTCGAGATCATGAAGCGCACCAGGGCGCCTGAATCGATCGAGCTGTCTCCAGTACTCTCAGAGCAGGATATCATCCGGATCCAGGAGCTGGTACCGGAGGTTCCGGCCGCCGACCACGTCTACCGCTTCGCCCTCAAGCTGGTGCGCCGCTCACGTCCGGAAGAGCCCGGATCCCCCGGCTACATTCGCGACAGCCTGACCTTTGGAGCGGGGCCGAGAGCGGCCCAATACCTGATGACAGCGGCCAAGGCCAGGGCGATTCTCCGCGGCCGCTTCCACGTCAACCTTGCGGATATCGCCCGCGTCGCTGTACCCGTTCTCTCCCACCGGCTGATCACCAACTTCAATGCGGATGCCGAAGGAATCACGCCGCAGAGCCTGGTGAACAGGCTCCTGGAGGAACTCACCAGGGAAAACACAAAGGATTGAGCCACCGATGACGGAACTGCGGGACTTCCTCGATCCAGGCTCCGTCGCGCAGCTCGAGCGGCTGCAGGTCGTGGCCCGGAAGATCGCGGAGGGCTTCCTCAGGGGTCTCCACCGAAGCTCCGCCCGGGGCTCCTCGATAGAATACGCCGAGCACCGGCCCTATGTGCCCGGCGATGACCTCAAGCACCTCGACTGGCGCAGCTACGCCCGCACCGATCGCTTCTATCTCAAACAATTCGAGGACGAGACCAACCTGCGCGCCACCCTGGTGCTTGACACCTCGGCCTCGATGAGCTTCTCGAGCGGAGAACTTACCAAGCTGCGCTACGCATCCTGCCTGGCGGCGGCGATGGCCTATCTCCTCCTGGGCCAGCGTGACGCTGTCGGGCTGGCCCTCGCGGGTGAATCACTCAAGCAACACATTCCCCCCAGGGCCTCAGCCGAAAACCTCGCGGGTATCTACGGAGCCATGGAGAAGGCGCGGGCCGAAGGCCGGACGGACCTCTCGAAGGTTCTCAGCCAGCTCGCCGAGCGCGTCGATCCAGGCTCCCTGACGATACTCATCTCCGACCTGCTCGATGACGAGCAAAAGGTGCTGTCGGGAATCTCCCAACTGCGCCAGCGCGGCAGCGAGGTCATCGTCCTCCAGGTGCTCGATCCCTGCGAGAAGGAGCTGCCTTTCAACAGCTGGATGGTGCTGAGAGATATCGAGGATCCGTCAATCGAGATGCGCCTCGATGCCCGCCAGCTGGCCGAGCTCTACCGTGAAAACTTCATCGAACACCAGGATGCGATCCGCAAGGGCTGCTCGGCCGCTGAGGTCGACTACCTCTGCCTCGACACCAGCGCTCCATTCGCCAATACTCTCGGACGATTCCTCCATCTCCGGTCCAGGCAGCGATGAACCCACTCCCGGACACTTTCCACAACCCCTATCTCTGGCCGCTGCTGCTCTTCGCGCTCCTGCCGACACTCCTGTATCTCGTCGACCGGCGCCGGGCGCGGCGGATGGACTGGCCCGCGCTGCGTTTCTTTCTCACCCGCCAGCGCGCCAGGCTCCGATGGATCCGCCTGCGGGAGGCGCTCCTCATCCTGGTGCGCAGCCTCGCTCTCTTCCTGGTGGTCTACGCTCTCCTGGGACCAGCCACCCGGGTCGAAAGAAAGCTCAGCTCATCGAGCTCTCTGAACCGCGGCCTGGTGCTGGTCTTCGACACCAGCTTCAGCATGTCCTACAGCCCGGCTGAAGAAGCCGGCGATCTGCTGAAGAGAGCCAAGGCTCGGGCGCGGGCTCTCCTGGATGAGCTCCGTCCGACGGACTCCGCTCTCATCGTGTCACCTCGAGCTGTCGATCGAGCACCTGGAGAGAGCCTCTTCGACCTGGAGAAAACCCGCCTTGAGTTGGAGGACCTCGAGCTCGGCGGCGGCCCCTTCGACCTTCTTCACGCTATCGACAATGCGATTGGAAAGACCGCGTTGCTGTCAACCGACATACGCGAGATCTACATTTTCACCGACCACCAGGCCGACAGTCTTCCGGCCAGGGAGGAGAGGAACCTCGAATTCCTCGCCTCAAGACTCGCCGCGCTCGATCCGGCTCCGTCCATCACGCTGATAGACTGCGGAGCTCCAGAGACCTCCAACCACCGGATTGTCGAATTCAAGAGTGACTCACTGGTCACAGGGACCGACTCCGCCATTGGCTTTCACGCCCGGGTAGCCCCGGCTCCCGGAGCCGGCGGCCTCCACCTGAGAGTCACCGTCAATGGCGAGGTCATCGCCAGCAGGCCGCTGGAAGAGAAGGGGCCGTCCGTCCGGGAGCTCTCCTTCAGCCATCGCTTCTCCAGCGCTGGAACGGCCAGGGTTAGCGCCGAGCTTGTCGGCGAAGGGGCGGGAGATGGCCTTCCCGGCGATGATGCTCGGCATCTCGTGATCGAGGTACTCGACCGGCTCGAGGTGCCCATCATCCAGAACTCTCCCGACAAGGGACGGGCCGGCGGAGGGCACTGGCTCGACCTGGCTCTCTTTCCCAGGTATGGAGAGGGCCAGCCCCCCAAGGTCATCTTCCGGCCGGTGATTCTCGGCTCCGCCGAGAGCGGAATCCTGTCCAGATCCAGGGTTCTTGTGCTGTCTGGAATTCCAGCAATCGAACCCCGGGAGCTGGAGCTTATCGAAAACTTCGTCCGCAGGGGCGGCGGTCTCCTGGTCTTCGCCGATGCGGAAACCGATCGGCTCTTCGCCAACGACCGGCTCTGGAAGGAGGGAAGGGGACTTCTTCCCGCCGCGCTGCTGAAGCGACAGAAGGCGGAGACTGGCGAGGCCTACCACCCTGTCGCGGTGAACCTCGAGCATCCGGTCCTTTCGGTCTTCAAGGGGATCTCAGAAGCGGACCTGAACCGGCTGGCGATAAGAAGCTGCTGGACAACCGGACCGGTGAAGGAAAAGGCGGTCATCCTTTCGAAAACGAGCGGAGGGTCGCCCTGGATCATCGAACATTCACTCTCCGATGGCAGGATCATCTTCTTCGCCACCGGAGCGAACCCCGCTGACACCGACCTGCCGCGCACCCCGCTCTTTGTTCCCCTCCTCCACAGGTTGATCCGCTACCTGGCCCTGGGTTCCTCTCTCGCCATCGGCTGCAACCAGGGAGGGATCCTGGAGGTGGAGGTGGAGGGCGGCGAACGGGATGCGGAAATTCGCCTCACCCTGCCGGATGGAGCAACCGAGGAAATCGCCGACTCCGCCGGGACCGGAAAAAGAGGTGTCGCCTGGCGGAAAACCGCGCAAACCGGGTTCTATTCCTTCGACATCGGCCAGGAGAACAGTGACAAGCGAACTGTAACCCTGGCGGTCAATATGGATCCCGCTGAATCGAACCTCGAGCGAATCGATGCCGACTCCCTGGAGTTGCTGGAACGAAAGCTCGGGATCGACAGATTGAGACACTCCCAGGACCGGCCCGGCCTCCGGCGGAGCGTCATCGTCGAGCTCGAGCACTGGCCCTACGCCCTCCTGGCCGGCCTGCTCCTCCTCTTGTGCGAGCTTGTTCTTCTCAGGGGATTCGCCTCGTCGAGATCGCCGCAGCAGGCAGGAGGCTCCTCATGACCCTCGTCACAGGCTGGCTTCCACTGTGGGCTCTCCCCCTCCTGTTTGCCGCAGCTGCCGCCGCCTCGATCATTCTCTACAGGACCGACCGCCGCAGCTGTGGGCGCCTGGGAGGCTGGACCTTGACCCTCCTGCGGCTTCTTCTCCTGGGCACCATCATCTTCATACTCCTCGACCCCGCCCTGGTAGAGACGGCCACCGAACAGAAACGCGGCGACGTCCTGCTGATCGTAGACACATCCGCAAGCATGGGGTTGGAGGACGTCGAGGGCGCGACCGCCCCCATCTCCAGGATAGACGCGGTCCGCGGCCTGCTCTCATCTCCCTGGCTTGAAGACCTCGAGGCTCGCTTTGATCTGTCCCTTCATTCCCTGGCGGATACCATCGAGCCCCTGGAAGGGCCGAACAGCCTCTCTCTCGACAACATCGGAAGGACAGACCTGGGGACTCCGCTCCTGCAGAAAGCCCTGAGAGCGCGACGTGAAGATCTGGCGGGAATCATCCTGGTAACGGATGGACATCACAATGCCCCCGAAGATCCCCGGGAAGCCGCCCGCTCGCTTGGCGCCCTTGGTATTCCCATCGTCGCCCTGGGAGTCGGCAAAACCGAGCGTCCCCCGGACCTTGTGCTCAAGACCCTGGAGGCGCCCCGCAGGGTTTTCAGAGGAGATGAAATCAGCGCTGAGATCACTCTCCAGAACACGGGTATCGAGACCGCCGAGGTCAAGGTGAATGTCCTCGAGGGCGGGAGGGAGTTGGCTTCCTTTCTCATCGACGAGCTCCCGGGAACGGAAATCTCCCACTGGCCGCTGCGGTTCACGATGGACGAACCCGGCAGGCACAAGCTGAGCATCGGCTTCGAGGGTGTCAAGGGAGAGGCTCTCAAGGAAAACAACCGGCGGGAGACCTGGCTGGAGGTTCTCGATGACGAGGCCAGGGTGCTCTATCTCGAGGGCTCGCCCAGATGGGAATACCGCTACCTGAAGAATACCTGGGACCGGGATGAAAAAATCTCCCTCGACTCTCACCTGGTACCCGCTCCTCCGAGAAGAAAACTGCCGCCGGATTTCCCGACGAGCCCTGAAGAGCTTGCCCGATACGATGCCGTAATACTTGGAGACGTCGAGCCGGAACTCTTTGACGGGCATCTGCGGAAAAACCTGCGTGAGTACGTGGAAACGAGAGGAGGAACCCTGGTCCTGGTGGCCGGGCCGGATGCCATGCCGGCGTCCTGGGCTGGAACCTCCCTGGAGGAGCTGCTGCCGGTAAGGCTGGCATCTCCGCCGCCGGGCCGAGGGCTGGGAGCGCAGCTGGCCCGGGACGGGGCGGCGCTCTCCCTGACGGCCGCGGGGGAAGAGGCCGAGCTCTGCAGGCTTCTTCCGGGGCGGCAGAGAAATCTCGAGCTCTGGGAACTGCTTCCGTCGCCCCGGTGGTATCACCCGGCGGCCGGCATCGTGGAGGGAAGCCGCCTCCTGGTCACAGCGGGCGAGGAAAAAGCCCCGGTGCTCGCGTCCCGGGAGTTCGGAACCGGCAAGGTTTTCTACAGTGGGATCGACTCAACCTGGAGATGGCGGCTGCGCTTCGGCGACCTGCTCTACAGAAGATTCTGGGGAGCGGTTATTCGCTGGGCTGTATCCGAACAGCTGAACGCAGCCGACAGCCTGGCGCGCCTGGGAACCAACAAGGCGGTCTATCGTTTCCCCGAAGACATCGAGATCTCCGCGCTCCTCGAGAATCACGACGGGCAGGCCGCCTCCGGGAGCCTGGTCGACGCGGTCATCCGGCCGCTCTCCTCTCCCCAGAAACAACTTCGGCTGCGGCTCAAACCCCTTCCCGAAAGCGGCGGACGCTACCAGGGCATCCTCCCGGCCTCTCAATACGCGCCCCTTCTCGAAGACACAGGTCTGGCCGCGGCGGAGAAGGCCGGCGGGTTCCGCGAGTTCGAGCTGACGCTCGATGTCTCGACCATCGCAGGCTATTCGTCCAACCCGAACCGGGCCAGGATCCTCTTCGCCGTCGAACCGCCAACCCAGGATGAGACTCTCGACATCTATTGCGACAACGAGACCCTGGAGGACATCGCCAAGCTTTCCGGGGGCGCCTACCTCCACCTGTCCGAGGCCGCAAACGCCATCGGGCGCCTGCCCGAAAAAACACGTACGATTGAGCGAACCTATACCTATGCCGCCCTGGACCACCCCTGGATCCTCGCAATACTCCTCGTCTCCCTGCTGGTAATGGAATGGGTTGCGAGGAAAACACTGAAGCTTGTATAGATCCTTGCCGAAGCACAAAGAGGAGGCTCCCTTCAGGCCCGGTGAAAACATTTTGAAGATGATCGCCTCTCGATCCGTATCTCTTTCTACAGGCGGCCGGAGTCGTCCTGGTTTCTCACTCGCAGACCCCACAAGGCAGGAACGGAAAAAACCATATGAAGGGAATCCTGCTCGCCGGCGGCTCCGGCACCCGCATGTTGCCGCTCACCGCGTCGCTCAACAAACAGCTGCTGCCGGTCTACAACAAGCCGATGGTCTACTACCCCCTGTCGACCCTGATGCTGGCCGGGGCCAGGGAGGTGCTGGTGATCACCTCACCCGGCGACCGCCAGCTCTTTGAGCGCCTGCTGGGAGATGGTTCAAAACTTGGAATTTCCATCCGCTACGCGGCCCAGGAGCGACCCGGCGGGATCGCCGAGGCCCTGATCATCGGAGCCGACTTCGCGGCAGACGAGCGGGTCGCCCTGGCCCTTGGCGACAATGTCTTCTACGGAGCCGGCTTCGCCGACTGCCTCGGCCGAGCCGGCAGGCAGCAGGAGGGCGCCACCGTATTCGCCTGCGAGGTGGAAGACCCCGAACGCTTCGGGATCGTGGAGCTTGACGGCGGCGGCGCGCCGGTGAGGCTTGTTGAGAAGCCGGCCGAGCCCGCCTCCAACCTGGCGGTAACCGGCCTCTATTTCTACGACAGCCGGGCGGTCGAGATCGCCCGCTCCCTGGAGCCTTCCGCGCGCGGCGAACTGGAGATTACCGACGTCAACCAGGCCTATCTCGACAGGGGGAAGCTGCGGGTAGAGACTCTACCGGAGGACACTCGGTGGCTTGACACGGGAACCCACGAATCGCTGCTCCAGGCATCCACTGAGATCATGGCCTTCGAAAAAAGCCGCTCCTCACTGGCTGGTTCCATCGAGGAGACCGCCTTCCGGATGGGCCTCATCGATCGCGGCCAGTTCAGGGCGCTGGCCGAGGAGCTGAAGGGAAGCGACTACGGACGGCTTCTGCTCGAACGCGCCGTTCAGGAGTGATCCCAGGCGGCCTCAAATGTCGCCGAGAGTGTGACGCCGGCCGGCGTTCTCCTTGCGCAGGTATTGAAGCAACGGCTCGAAATAATCGAGCATCGCCTCCGCGCTGATATCCTCTCCAATGCTCTCCTGCAGGACTGTACGCCAGTCCCGGGTCGCCCCGAGCTTCAAGATGGAACCGAGAAAGGCACCGATCTTCTTGTTGCCGTAGTAGTTCGTATTGCGCGGCTCCTGGCCCAGGATCTTCCGAGCGATGTGACGATGGAACTGGTGCAGGAGGATATAAGAGATCGCATAGTCGTAGTATTGAGCGGCATCGTTGTTGATGTGGGTCTTGGAGGCCGCGTCGCAGAACTCCTCGCCCCGCTCCGCCGGCGGAGCGATGCCCTGGAACTCGGCGACGTACTTCCACCAGCGCTCGTTATAGTTCGAAACGGGAAGGGCCGTCGCGTAGAGGTCGTGCTCAAAATGGGTCATGGTTCCCGTAGAGAAGGGAATGAAGACGACCGAATCGAGCGCCTCCTTCAGCAGCGTCTGGATCTCGTCGACCCTGGCATCGGCGGGTACCAATCCCCGCCCCTGCAGAAAGCCCTTCTGCATCGAGGCCAGACCGAGCAGGCTACCGATCGCCTCATGAAAGCCCCGGTTCGCTCCTTCCCTGAGCAGCGGCGGCACCCGGGGGCTGGTGTATTCGATGTAATAGTAGATATGACCCAGCTCATGATGGGTCGTCTCCCACCAGCGGGCATTGGGCACGACGCTCATCAGACAGCGCACATCTTTCTGAAGGTCCATATGCCAGGCGCTGGCATGGTTGTTCTTTTTATAGGGAGTTCCCTCAGGCAAGGGATAGAGGCTGGAGAGCTCATAGAAGCTCCCGGGAAGAGGCTCGAAGCCAAGGCTGACGTAAAAGTCTTCCGCCTGGCGAACCAGCTGCTCGGGCTTGAAGGTGGCCAGGGTACCATCCAGGTCGAACCCCTCGACCTTGACCATCGGCCCCCAGCTCTGTCCCCAGCGGTTAGGAAGCCAATGGGCCGGGAGCAGGTCAGGCACCTCCTTGGCGCCGAACTTCTCCGCCAGGCGATAACGTGCCCAGGTATGAATCTCCCGGTAGAGAGGACGAAGCTCCCGGGCGAAGCGACGCATCTGCTCCATCATCTCAGGAACGGTCATGCCGTAATCGGAGACCTGGTATTGGAAGAAATCCTTATAGCCCAGCGCCTGCACGGTCTGGTTGCGCAGCGAGACCAGGCCCGCGAGACCCTTCTTGAGTCCCTTGCCGACCTCCTTCGACGAATTCCAGGCCGCCAGGCGGACCTGCTCGTCAGCCTCCTCCTCGAGAATCCGATCGATCTCATTGGTGGTCACGGACTTGTCGTCAATCTTGAAATCGAAACCGAAGAGCGCCTCGGTCTGGGCGGCGTCCGCCTTGATACGCGCCTTCACAAGCCCGGGCCTGGTCTGCGGGTTTCTCGCCGCTGCGTAGAGGATCGCCTTGAGCTGGCGCACCTGCAGATCGTTTAACCCGGCGCGGCCCTCGAGGTACCTCCTCGCCCTCTCGATAACCTCGACCGACCCGGTAAACTCGGCCACCTTTCCCTCGGCCTCCTCGTAGGCCTTTGAGTTGCTGTTGTCTCCATCGACGATCTTCGTATTGAGACTCCAGTCAGCCTCGGCGGATTTCGCCTGGAGCCCGAGGTAGGTCTCGGTATAGGACGCGAGAAAAGAATCAACCTCGTTGGCCAACTCGCTCTGAACCGCCGGCTGAGTACAACTGCAAAGAAGGGCGAGGGGAGCGCAAAGCAGGAAGTATTTCACTGGTCAGAACCTCTTGGATGAGTGCGTTGAATGAAAAGAGCCGGCCAGGGCCGACAGGGTAGCGTACTCCTGGAGAAAATAAATGGGAAGCCTCCTAGGTCAGCACCCCGGTAAGCCAGGAGGAGATATCGGCGATTTCCTCCGCGCAGACCGAATGCTGCATCGGGTACTCCCTCCACTCGATCTCGTAGCCCTGCGCCTCGAGCGCCTGCCGCGAGAGCTGACCGCCTTCATAGGGAACAACCGGATCATGCGTTCCGTGGGCCATGAAAATCGGACAGTCGCCATTGGCCGGGCTAGCCTCCGATTCAAGCTGTTCAGGCAAGGTGAGGTAGGTCGAAAGGGCCATGATACCGGCAAGCCTGCGGGGATGGCGTACCCCGGTCTGCAGCGCGATCGCGCCGCCCTGTGAAAAACCCGCCAGGACGATCCGCTCCTCGCTCACCCCGCGCGAAACCTCGCGCTCCACCAGCGCCCGCACCTGCGTCTCAGAGGTCCGCAACCCCTCGATGTCTTCATCCCGGCGAATATCCATCCCGAGAATGTCGTACCAGGCGCGCATGACCATCCCCCCGTTGATGGTAACCGCCCTCTCGGGCGCGTGGGGAAAGATAAAGCGAACCGCCAGATCCTCGGCCAGGCCCAGCTCGGGAACGATCGGCTCGAAGTCGTGACCGTCCGCTCCAAGGCCGTGAAGCCAGATAACAGAAGACCTCGCGGGCGCTGATGGCTCTCGCTCAACGCATTCAAGCAGTTCATCACTCATATGATTTCTTCCAACAAGTAGAGGTTTTGACCCGAGAAAGAATAGACACTGCGGACAGAAGTAACAAAATGTCCCTGCGAAAAAAAAAACGAGAACTGCCATGTCCTATAAAAACCTGAAGAGCTGCGTCACTGACCTCGAGCGCAATGGTCACCTGGTGCGTGTCGCCGAAGAGGTCGATCCCTGCCTGGAGATGGCGGAGATCCAACGGAGGCTCTATGCCGCCGAGGGACCCGCCGTTTTATTTGAGAACGTCAAGGGCTCGCCCTTCCCGGCGGTCGCCAACCTCTTCGGCACCTCAGATCGCTGCAGGTTCCTGTTTCGCGGCACGCTCGAGCGGGTTCGCAAGATTCTCCAGCTCAAGGCCGATCCGGCCGCCGCCCTCAGGCACCCCTTCACCTTCGCCTCGGCTCCGCTCACAGCCTGGAGATCGCTGCCGAAGAAGGCCTGGGGAGGGGCGGTGCTCGCCAACACCACCACGATCTCGCAGCTGCCGGCAATCAAGAGCTGGCCCGACGATGGCGGCCCCTTCATCACGCTGCCGCAGGTCTATACCGAAGACCCGCGGCAGCCGAAAGCGCTGACCTCGAATCTCGGCATGTACAGGATCCAGCTCTCCGGTAACGACTACGAGACCGACAGCGAGGTCGGCCTCCACTACCAGATCCACCGGGGCATTGGAGTCCATCATGCCGCGGCCATCGAACGGGGAGAACCCCTGAAGGTGAGCATCTTCATTGGCGGCCCGCCGGCTCACACCCTCGCCGCCGTGATGCCAATGCCGGAGGGTCTCAGCGAGTTGGTCTTCGCCGGCATGCTGGGAGGCCGCCGCTTCCGCCTGGCGCGTAAAAACGGCTATGCCATATCAGCCGATGCGGATTTCTGCATCGTCGGTACGGTGGACCCTGAGGCCTCCAGGCCCGAGGGACCCTTCGGTGACCACCTGGGCTACTACAGCCTGAAGCACGACTTCCCGGTCCTCAAGGTGGAGGCCGTCTACCATCGCCGGGATGCCATCTGGCCTTTCACCGTTGTCGGACGTCCACCCCAGGAAGATTCCAGCTTCGGTGCCCTGATCCACGACCTGACTGCTCCCCTGGTATCCCGGGAGATCCCCGGGCTCCACGCCATGCACGCAGTCGACGCCGCGGGGGTGCACCCACTGATGCTGGCCATCGGCAGCGAACGTTACGTACCCTACGCTGAGCGCCAGCCGCAGGAGCTCCTGACCATCGCCAACGCCGTGCTCGGTTTTTCACAGGCCTCCCTGGCCAAGTACCTCCTCATCGCCGCCCGCGAGGACGATACGGACCTCGATGCCTCGAATGTCGAGGGCTTCCTTCGACACATACTCGAGCGGGTCGACCTCGAACGGGATCTGCATTTCCAGACCCGCACGACGATCGACACACTCGACTATAGCGGCACGGGCCTGAACTCCGGCTCCAAGCTGGTGATTGCCGCGGCCGGAAAGAAAAAGCGCGAGCTCGACACGGCCGTCCCCGACAAGCTCAGCCTGCCCGATGGATTCCGGGATCCGCGAATGGCACTTCCCGGAGTGCTCATTATCGAGGCTCCCCCGGCCCTTGATGAAGAAAGCTCGAGAGAGGAAGCCGGCTCTCTCGCCGCCCGCCTCGGCGACATCGGGATCTCAGGCGGCATCGCCCTGGTCGTGCTGACGGAAGACTCGGAATTCTGCGCCAGGAATACGAGCAACTTCCTCTGGGTAACCTTTACCCGGTCAAACCCCTCCCACGACCTCCATGGCGCTGGAAGCTTCATCGAGCACAAGCACTGGGGTTGCCGAGGGCCCCTGGTGATCGATGCCCGCATCAAGCCGCGCCACGCTCCACCGCTCATCGAGGATCCGGCGGTTTCAAGAAACGTCGACCGGCTTGCCGCTCAAGGCGGCCCGCTCCACGGGATCATCTGAGCCGCTAACCGTCGGCCAGGGCGGCCCTCGCCGCGTTACGTCCGCAGGCTCCGAGCACTCCGCCTCCGGGGTGTGCTCCGGCCCCGCAGAGGTAGAGACCGTCCACCGGGGTTCTGTAGCGGGCCCAGCCCCCCACAGGGCGCTGGAAGAAGAGCTGGTCGGGAGTCATCGCCCCATGAAAAATATTCCCTCCTGTGAGAGCGAATTCCCGCTCCATGTCGAGAGGGCTGATGGCATCGTAGCCGACCACGCTCTTCTCGAAGCCGGGAGCGTAGCTGTCGAGCAGGCGAATGCAGGTACGAGCGAAGTCATCCCGCAGCTCATCCCAGCTGCCCTCGGCCAGCTCGTAGGGGGCGTATTGAACAAACATGCTCATCACGTGGTGGCCTTCGGGAGCGAGAGATGGATCGATAGCTGAGGGAATCGTGCATTCCAGGATGGGCTCCGTAGAGGGCCGGCCTGAGCGAGCCTCGTTATAGGCCCGCTCGAGATAACCAAGACTCGGTGAGATGTGGATGGTCCCCCGATGCTGCGGGCCGGGCTCCCGCCCGGGACAGGCCGTGAAATCGGGCAGCTCACTCAGGGCAAGGTTGAGCTTGAAGGTGGCACTCGAAAAATCCAGAGCCTCGATCGAGCGGCGGAAGGACTCCTCGAGCAGATCGGGAGGCAGCAGGTCGAGGAAGGTGATCTTCGGCCCGGCATTCGAGAAAACGAGGTTCGCGTGGAGCTCCTCCCCCGAGGCCAGCCTGACCCCGCGGGAGCCGCCATCCTCGACCAGGATCGACTCGACCCCGCAGCCGGTACGAATCTCGACACCAAGATCACGAGCGGCCGCGGCGATCGCCTCGCTGAGCGCGCCCATTCCCCCCCGAACATAACCCCAGACCCCGCGGGCGCCATCGGTCTCTCCCATGACATGATGGAAGAGTACGTAGGCCGTTCCCGGCGTCCTGGGGCTTGCCATCGCGCCGATGACCGCATCGGTCGCGAGTGTCACCTTGAGCTCCTCGCTCTCGAACCACTCATCCAGCAGGCGGGAGGCGCTGCCGGCGAGCATCCCGAGAAAGGGATAGAGCTCCTTGCCGAGCCGGCGGGCTCCAAGCCCAAGCCTGAAGAGGCTGAGCAGATCACCCGGCCTGCGCGAGAGGGGGTCCGGCGGCGCTCGGTCGAGCGTGGGCTCGAGCACCTCGACCATGCGCCCGAGCATGGCCTCGTAGCGCTCATAGGCCTCCGCGTCACGCTCGCTGAATTTTGAGATCTCCCGGCGGTTGAGCTCGGCATTCGGACCGAGAAAGAGATGCTCTCCACCAGGAAAGGGAGTGAAGGAGGAAGGCTCCCGGGGCAGCATCTCGAAGCCGTAGTCCTTGAGCTTCAGCTCCCTGATGATCTCCGGGCGAAACAGCGAGTTCACATAGGCCAGGCGGGAAAACCTGTAGCCGGGGATAACCTCCTCGGTGATGGCGCAGCCGCCCACCAGTTCCCTGCGCTCGAGGACCAGCACCTTGCGCCCGGCCCGGGCAAGATAGCAGGCGGCGACAAGGCCGTTGTGCCCGGCGCCTATGATGACCGCATCGTATTTTTCCACTTTTCCCCCGCTCAAGCTCCACCGGCGAAGGCCATATCGTAGCCGCAGACCATGAGCGCCACATCGACTAAAGCGTGGCTCAGCCAGGCGCCGTAGAGTGAACCGGTGCGCTCATAAAGCACTGACCAGATCACCCCCCCGAAGGCGACGCAGAGTGACAACGGAATGGCCAGGGTCCAGAAATAGTCGTCGGGAAGGAAGGCGTCGATGACGATCACGTGGTGGGCCATGAACCCCAGGCTCGAGACCGGGTTGGCCCAGGCCCTGCCGATGTAACGCCGAGCCCGGCCATAGACAAACCACCGCCAGTAGTATTCCTCCAGAAAGGAATGAACCACCGAATAGAACACCGCGATCAGGATGAAGCCTCCAAGGCTGTCGGCTCCGAGGCCGGTGAGCTTTTCTCCAAGCGCTTCAGGGGCGTCCCTGAACGCGGGATGATGCTTCAGGTATCCGTAATAGAGGCCCAGGCAGGAAGCGGAAATCACCAGGCCGAGGAGTCCCGCGAGCAACAATCCGTCCCTCGATGCACCACGGATCCTGATGGGCTGGCGAAGAACCAGCCAGACCCAGGCGAGCGGCAGGCCAAACTGCACAAGCTTGCTCAGCCCGCCGAGGGACAGCATCCACGACTCCCCGCTGAACCGAACGAAATAGACCCAGGCGGCCAGGGTGGGGAAAACCATCGCGAAAACCAGGACCGCCTTTTCGGAGCCGCCGCCGAGACTACGGGCCTCTCCGCTGCCGGTTTCAACTTCCCTCAAACCGGACATCAGTCCCTCTCTCTGGCGAAACCCGCGCGAAACTCTTCAAGCGACAGCAACTCACCGGGGCCTTCGTCAGGACTGATAAACCAATCCATCGTGCTCGCCCCTCCCGTGAGGATGGGCTCCCATTCCGGCGGAGTCGCCATCCATTCACCTCCGGGGCCCAGCATGTGGCTGCGGTCAGAGGAAAAGGTCGCCAGGTATTCCTCCGCGTCGACAACGCGGAATACGGGATCAAAGAAATCCGGCAGATCGTCGGAGTCGCGAAAGGTACTCGCCAGGTAGACCCGCAGGGGAGCCGGGAGCCCGAGGCGCGTGTCAAGATCCCAGGCCATCCACTCCCCCTGCAGAGCGACGACGAAGGCGTGGTAGTCCCAGCAGACCGGTTCATCTTCATCGCCGGCGAGCTGCTGGTTCCAGAGCCGACAGACTCCGCCGTGACTGAGCACAAAGACCACCTTGACCTCGACGCCCTCGAAGATCGGTTCCCGGCAGAGATGCCAGGCGTTCTCTTCACAGTAGCTGGTCGCGTATTTATAGCCTGTTTTTTGAGGATCCATCTTCTTCAGGACTCCCCTTTTACAGCTTCATAGGCCTGCGCCAGGTCACGCGCGCCCGCCTCAACCAGCTCCCACGAACCGGCATCGTTCGTAGAGAAATTGAACAGCGCGCCCCCCACCCCGAAGGCGGAGGCACCGGCTGCGTGAAAGTCTCCCAAGGTGGACGCGTCCACCCCCCCTGTCGGCATGAGCCGGACCTGGGGCAAGGGCCCCCTGATATCCTTCAGGTAGCCCGGGCCAAACTGGTTGGCGGGAAACACCTTGACCATATCAGCGCCCTGACTCCAGGCCGTGTAGATCTCAGTCGGAGTAAGCGCCCCGGCCATCACCGGAACACCTCGCTGACGACAGGCCGAGATCACCTCGCTCGAAACAACCGGCGTAACGATAAACGCCGCGCCTGCGCCAAGAGCGAGCTCGAGATCGTCAAGGGTACAGACCGTGCCGGCGCCAACCTGGACCTCGTCTCCACCAACCTCGATGGCAGCGGATATGGCCTCACTGGCCGCCGGCGAATTCATCGTCACCTCAACGCATCGCAGGCCGCCCCTCGCCGTCGCCTCGACCAGGCTTCGGACCACCGGCACCTCGAAACCTCGCAGGATCCCGACGATGGGGAGCTTCTCGAATTGTTGCCAGCTGAAATCCCTGCCCACGCCATCAACTCCCGATATCGATAATGATTTTCACGGTCTGCTTCCCGTCCTCGAGATACCGGTGAGCCTCCGCCAGATCCTCGAGGGGAAAAACCCTGTCGATCACCGGCTTCAGCTTGCCCTCACCCATCAGGGCAAGAACCTGCTCCAGCTCATCCCTGCGGCCCATCGTTGACCCGAGGATAGACTGGCCCATGAAGTATACACTGGAAAGGTTCACCGTCACTTCGGCTCCCCCCGTCGTACCGCAAAAAACCAGTCTCCCGCCCTTGGCCAGGCTCGCGAGATCACACTCCCAATTGGGCTCCCCGACATGATCAAAGACGACATCGGCGCCGCGTCCGGCGGTAAACTCCATCACCCGCGCGGGTACATCATCCTCCCGGTAGTTCACGGCCTCCTGCGCTCCGCAGCGCATGGCGTGCTCGAGCTTCTCCTCCGTACTCGATGTCGCCAGCACCCGGGCTCCAAGATGGCTGGCGATCTGGATCGCCGCGGTGGAGACCCCGCTGCCGGCCGCCTGGATGAGAACTCTCTCGCCTGCGCGCACTTCGGCGCGAGCCACCAGCATATGCCAGGCGGTGATATAATTGATCGAGACAGCGGCGGCCTCGTGCATCGAGAGCGTCTTCGGCTTGGCGAAACAATTCGCCGCCGGCACAACGATCTTCTCGGCCATCCCGCCATCGCGCGCGGCGCCGTAGATGCGAAAATCGGGACAGAGCTGGTCATCTCCGCGGGAGAGAGCATCCTCATCGCCATGCCCCTCGCAGGGATAAATGACGACCTCGTCGCCCGGCTCGAGGCCGCTGTCGGGTGGAGCCTCCAGCACCACCCCCGCGGGGTCGCTGCCTGGAATGATCGGCAGGGGAAAGTTACGCTTACCGCCAAGGCGGACCCAGATATCAAGATGATTCAGGCCGCAGGCTGAGACCTCGACAAGAGCATCGCCGGGACCCGGCTCGGGGTCCGGCCTCTCACAGATTTTCAGGACCTCCGGCCCCCCATGTTCCTCGAAAAACGCTGCTCTCAACTTCGGCTGCCTTCCCTGTAGTAATCCCAATTCCTTATCTTACGCAATCCGGAACGATGGTTCAGCACATTAGACTGCTGCAGTCTATCCTCTGGACCTCGCAAGGGCGATCAATACAATACACCGCCCTATGCTTAAACCACTTTCGAGGACATTGTCTTGAAATCTACCTCCCTGCTGGGACTTTCACTGGAACTGATCGGTGAGGTCGCCGAGCCCGGACCCTATCCGGCCGATGCGCGTGTCGGCCGATTTTTCAGAAGCAGACGCTTCCTCGGAAGCCGCGACCGGCGCTTCATCTCCGGGGCTGTCTATGGCTGGTTGAGGTTCCATGACCGCTCGAGACCCCGCTGGCTCTCCTGGCTCAAACTGCGAAACCTCGATGACCTCGATGACAGCTCGGACCAGGGACGCTTCCTGCTTGATATCCTGGCGATGGCGCAGGACGGCGTCTTCCCCTGGGAGTTCACCCCGACCTGCGAGGCCGTCCTGGAATGGGGAGCCCTGGATGGCCACAGCCTCGATGACCAGGTCAGGCAGGCCGCCTCCGATTCATTCCTCGACAAGGACTGCTGGCCAACCGACCCTGAAGAGCGCTTCGCGGCTGAATGCAGCATGCCCCTCTGGCTCGGAAAGCTGATCGGCGAGCAATATGGAAGAGAGCGCGGCCTTGAGCTCGCGCGTGAACTCTGCTCGCCGGCCAGCGTCGACCTGCGCGTGAACTCCAGGCGCGCCTCCAGGAAAAAGGTGATGCGCAGCCTCCAACGGGAAACCGAGGCCGAGGTTGAGCTCTCGAGCTTCAGCTCCACCGGTCTCCGCCTCGATCGCCGGATCAACCTGACCGCGACCACCGCCAGCCGCAAGAGCTGGATAGAGGTCCAGGATGAAGGCAGCCAGGCAGCCGTCTATTCAACCGACGCCGCCGCCGGGATGACGGTCATCGATGCCTGCGCGGGGAGCGGCGGCAAGACCCTCGCCCTCGCCGACATTATCTTCCGGGAAGAAGAGGGGACCGAGGTTCCCGCCCACCTTCAGAGCCGGCTGGTGGCCTGCGAGGTACATCACAAAAAACTCCAGGAGTTGCGCAGGCGAACGAAGGATGCCAGCCTCGGAGGGCAGGTCGAATACGCCCTGATTGGCGAGCACGGCGACCTGAGCAATATGCTGCCGCGGGCGCACCTGGTGCTGGTGGACTCGCCCTGCACCGGGCTGGGCACGCTCCGCCGCAACCCGGAAGCGAAAAACCGCTACGGAGAGAAAGATGTCGGGCGATTCCAGTCGCTGCAGCTCGAGATCCTGGAGCGCTTCGCCTCGCTGGTGAGACCCCGCGGGCGGCTTGTCTACGTCACCTGCTCCTTCCTCGAGGCGGAATGTGACGAGGTCGTCCGGCTCTTCGAAGAACGCCACCCGGAATTTGCTCCCTCTCCATCGTTCTGGGCCGGCAAGAGACTCCCCGCGGCCTGCCTTGATGGGCACAAGATCAGGCTCGGGCCCTCCATCTCCGGAACCGATGCTTTCTTCATAGCATCCTGGAAACTCGAGAAGCAGGCGACGGAAGACTGAAAAGCGAAGCGGGAAATGCTGGGAGCCCAGGCGCTCTCGTGGCTGTACAATACCTGCCGTGCCGGAGTCCAAGACCAACTCATCAACGCCTCTGCCAATGGAGGCTCTCAAGCTGCTCAGGGGGTTTGGCAGGCGCCAGCGCCTGCTGGCAACCGCCAGGGGAGCGGCGGCGTGGACCATCTCCGTGATTCTTTTCGTATTGCCTGCGCTGGCGCTCGACAGGTTCCTGCTGCTGGAGACACCGGCCCGCCTCACCATCTCCTGGGTCGTCCTGGTCGTGGCCGGCGCGGCCCTTGCTCTCTTCGTACTCCTGCCCCTGCTTCGCCCGGGATCCCTGCTGAGATACGCTCGCGAAATAGAGAGAAGAGATCCCGGCCTCGAGGGCGCCCTGCTGAGCCTGGTCGAGTTCTCCCGGCCCGGGCCGGAGCTCGAGAACCGCTGCTCTCGCGAGCTGCTTGAATCCCTGGCCGCCGACACGGCCCGGCGCTGCCCGCAGATAAAGATCGACAAGCTCCTGCCTGCAAGGGCCGCATCCAGAGCTCTCCTTCTCGCCGGCCTCGCCTGCATCCTGCCCCTGGCCGCCACTGTCCTGGACCCGGAGGGAATGCTCCAGTTGGGAAGGCGTCTTGTCAATCCCTCTGCCGAGCTGCCAAGACCGACCAGCGTCTTCCTGCTGGTTGAAGTCGACCGGGCCGTGGTCGGCCGCGGCAAGGAGGTGTCCATCAAGGTCTCCGTAGACCGCGGAAAACCCGGCGAGCTGGTCCTTCTCAGCCGTGAGTCCCGCGCTCCCGGCAACGACAGCTGGAAATCAACCCGTCTCCTCTCCACCGCCGGAGGCGAACCCGGAACGATCCTCCATAAGGTCAGGGCTCTCTCCAGCTTTGATTTTTGCGTGCGCGGCGGAGACTATCTCAGCCCGGTGAAACATGTCGAGGTAAGAGAGCCGCCCGCGCCGCGCAACTTCACCATCACCTATCACTACCCGGAATACACGGCCCGCAGGAAACGAACCGTCGAGAAGAACAGCGGCAACATCTCCGCCCTCAAGGGCAGCCGGGCGGAAATCCTGCTGGAGGCGGACAGGGAACTGGCCAGGGCGACCATCCTCCTTGGGACGCAGAAGCTCGAAGGAAGAATCGATGGAATACGGGCAACCTTCGGAGAAATCGCAGTCAACGAGGATGCCGAATACCGCCTCGAGCTGGAGACACCGGACGGAATCACCTCGACGGAAAAAACCGCCTATTCAATCCGAACCCTGGCGGATACCCCCCCGCGCATCTCCATACTCGCCCCCCGCCACGCCGAGCTCGAGGTTGAAAGCAGCGGCTCTCTGAAACTTAGATACAGGGCGGAAGACGACAATGGAATCAACTCGATCGAGCTCCTCCTGCGAACCGGCCTGGAGATCAGGGTTTTGCCGGTATTCCGGGAAATCAACCCCGCGAAACGCCCCGAGCTTCGTGACGCGGTCTACGCCTTCAGCATCGGGGCGACCGGGGCTCGCCCTCCGGAGACCCTCGGCCTCAGGCTCAGGGTCCGGGATGGCCTTGGGCGCGAGGGGCATTCCGGAGAGTTGAAGCTCAAGGTGACCTGGCCGGGAAACTCACCCGAAGGATCCGGCTGGCTGGCCTCGCTGCGAAACCTGCGGGCAGGCATCGCGGAGCTCAACGCTCTCTGGGGCCAGGCTGAGAATGCCGGCGCGGGCGACCTCGCCGCCGAAAATGTAATCACCATTCGCTCTTTCAGCTCAGAGCTTTCCTCCATGTGTATGGAGACGGCGGGAAAACCTCCGCTGCCCGGAGCCAACCGCCTGGCCCTGGAATCAGCGGCCTTCAGGCTTCTCAGCCTGGCCGAGATCGAAGCGGGAGTCCTGTGGAATGCCGCCGCCGGCATCGTGCCCGGGCAGGCAACCGGCACGCCGAACGCGATGGCGGCATGGAAAAGCGGAGAGAGCAAGCTTGCCGCTCTCGCCGAACTGCTCGGATCCATCGTGATCTGTGAGGAGCTTGAGGAGGCGTACGAAAGCCTCCAGCTCGCCGCCCACGATTGCGCTCTGCTCCTGGCTGAACTCCTGGATGCCGGGGACGGGGAGCTCCCCCCCAGGAGCGCGCAAAGGCTGGCGCAGACCATCGAAGAAGTCCTGAGCTGCTCAGCGGGCATCGAGCGCCTGCGGAGAGACCTGCCCCCTTCGCGCTCAAAACTGATCTCCAGGCTCGAGGGTTCGGTAAGAGCCATGACCTCCTCCTTGACCGCTGAGCTCGAGCTGGCCCGCGCGGCCGCCGAGGAGACGCTGGCCGATGAATTCGAGCCCCCCCTGAGACGTGCAGCCGAAGCCTTCTCGCGCAGGATCGACTCCCTCCACGAGCTCCTCCTTGCCGCCCGCCTCGAGAACCGCGAATCGCTCCGATGGCAGGTGCCCGAAAGCGAGATCGCCCGGCTGGTGGAGGCGGTGAAAGATGCCTGGCTCGGAAATTCCACCCGGCGGGAGCTGCTCTCGGCCGCCCGGGCGGTTTTTTCGAGGATAGCCTGGAGAAATAAAAGCGGCCGTGACTTCGATTACCCCGACTTTGAATCCGTCTCGCTGCTGGGCGCCATGGCCGAGCTTCTCGAGAGAATTCTTGAAAACGATCCCGCCTCGATGAACGAAGCGGATACCGCGGAGGCGGCGGCCCGCAAGGCCCGGGAGAGAAAAGACAGCGAGGTGCTCGTTGAAGGCCTTGCCAGGGCCGCGCGAGAACTCGAGCCCACCCTCTGGCTCGGACGCTCGCTGCAGTTGCTGCAATGGGTCTCCGCCGGCGAGGAGTCGGTTGCCCTGCGCCTGAAGGAGCTCCAGGATCTGCAGGCGGTTGGGCGCAGTCTCGCTCGCAGATCCCAGGCGGATCTCGTCGAGGCCCTGGATGCCGTCCTGCTGCGCTTGCGCTCATCTTCCGGACCGGCGAAGAAAGTCGATGCTGAGAAGCTCTACCCGGCGGTCGACAAGACCTCGCAAGGGCGCGAGGCTGCGGCAAGAGCCCTCGCCTTGCTGCGCGTTGAGCCCGTAGATCTTCCGGCCGCCGCCAGCGAGGTCCGAAGCTGCGCCTCGCTGCTTGAAGAGGCGACCGGGATCCTCGAGAAGCTCCGGCAGGAATCCCTGGCCGACATAGCCGACACCTCTCTGTGGCTGAGAAGTAACCGGGGCAGCCTCAGCGAGAGGCTTGTCCGCCTGGCGGAAAGACTCGACAGCCATGGCCGGATATTGAAAGAGTCCTCGACCGGGAGCGTCATCGCCTCGGAAAAAGGCGGCGAACTGATCGTTGAGGCGCTGGTTTCCTGGAGCGAGGAGGTCCGGCAGGCGAAGAGGCTCGCCCGGGAGCTTCGCCAGGATGCCGACCAGGGCGCCGACGCGGGAGCCGACCCCGGCAAGGTGGGCAACCTCGAGCGCGCCTCGACGGCTCTCCTGGAGATCGTCTCCGGGCCGCTGTCCCGCGCCGGCACCAGCCTGCGCCGAGCCATCTCTACAGACAGGGACGACCGGGAGCTGCTGCTTTCGGCCGCCGCGGCTGACGTATTCAAGGCGGCTGCGGAGACCCGGAAGCTGGCCGAGGCCCTGGAGATCCTGGACTCGACGGAACTGGAACAGTTGAGCGGTAAGGACATCGAGACGCTTGTCAGCGAGGCGGGCGAGCTGGCCGAAACGGGCTCCGTAGACCTCGAACTGATCGCGATGCGCGCGCGGCTACTGCTTGAAGCCGCCCTGAAAGGCTCTCGCGAGCTCAGCCGCAGGCTCGGTAAGCTCAGGTCGCGAGCCGACATCCTCGCCCATCTCGAAGCCGCCGCCGCGAGCTTTTCCGCGGTCCTCGAACGCGTCATGGCGAAAGATCCCGCAGGCGCCCTGGCCCGCCTGGAAGAAGGCCTGGCGCGCATGGAGCAGGCGATCGCCCTGGCGAAGAGCGCCCGGGGAGAGGCGAGTAAAAAACTCAACCGGCCCCCGGCCGCGGCCGGGGCGGAAACGACGGCGGCGGAACGGACTGAGCTGAGCAGAGAACTCGAATCGGCGCGCCGCGAGCTGGAGAAGCTGCTGGAGCTGGAGAGGCTCAGAAAGGAGGCCTCAGGACTTCTCGAGAAGCTGCTGGAAGAGAAAGAAAACACCCCGGAGCAGCTTGCCGAGGCCGAGGCCGCCCAGGAAAAGCTGGCCAGCGCGATGGAGGACCGGATTCCGGCCGCGAATATGCTCATCGAGCTCATCTCCAGGATAGCCGCTCTCCAGAAACTTGGCCGTGGTACCGCAGAGAACACGCGCTACCTGGAGGAGGAGGCGAGGCTCGCGCTTGCGGCCGGTGCAAATCCGCCGACGCTCGAAAAGCTCATCGAAAAAGAACAGAAGATCGAGCAGGAGCTTGATGAACTGGTGGAGGGCTTCTCGAGAGCGGGCTTCAAGCTCTCGATGCTCCTGCCGACCATCTTCAAGGCCTACCGAAAAGCCGCCGGCGCAACCGGACCGCTGAAGGAGAGCATCCGGAAGGCGGGACAGGAACTCAGAAGCGGCGAGACAAAGACCGCGGTCGAATCGCTGGGAGAGACCAACCTCCAGCTTGGAGTTTTTCTCACCGACCTCGACCGGGTGCGCTCGCGCGCCATCGAGACCCTTGCCGAGGCCGAAGCCGGCGAGAGGTCAGCCTATTCCTCGCTTCAATCGGCGCTCAAAAACGCCCGGCAGGCCGCGCGGCTCATGTCCGGCGGCAAGATCGACGACGCCCGGAAAAAAAATGCCGCGGCAAAATCCCAGCTCCTGCTTGCCGGCAGGGCCATTCGCCGACAGCTCGAGAGTGTCGTCCTGCCCACCGGCGAGGAGGGCGCCCTGGTCTCGAGATTGCTCGAGGCGGAGGCCGCCCGCCTCGGACTCGTCTGGCAGACTGGCACCCGGGGTGAAGAATTCGAGGCCAGCAGTGAAGATTCGGCCCGCGGCCTGGAAGACATGGCCTTCCCGCCGGCCTATCGCGACCTGGTGCGCATCTACCTCCGGGCGATCAGGAAATGAAGCTGCGGGAACAAGTGAAAAAATTGGATTGAAGGCGCCATAGGGCGGTTGTCTCGCTTAGAATCCCATTATGAGTGCCACCGTCCGAAAAGGGCCCTGGATCGCCGCGACGGCAGTCCTGCTCGTCGTGCTCGCGAATTCTCTCTCGCCCCAGGAAAAACCCGCGCAGCCGGAGAAGAAGGCCGCGGATAATCCGCGCGTTGAACGGCAAAAGATACGCGTACCGAAATTTCGCGAAATCTACGCCGAGACCCCCGTGACCCGGGCTGTCGACCGGGGTCTTCAGTTCCTGGCCTCCAAGCAGATGGAAGATGGCGGCTGGACCTCTCCGGGCTACGGCAGGAACACCGGCATCGTGAGCCTTGCGACCCTGGCCTTCCTCTCGAGGGGACACGAGCCCGGCCGCGGCCCCTACGGCAGCCGCGTCGAGCAGGGGGTCGCCTGGGTGACTTCCCACCAGAAGAGCGGACTGATCATTCGAGACACTTCCCACGGAGAGCTCTACAGCCACGGCATATCTTCCCTCATGCTGGGCGAGGTCATTGGCATGGTCGACTCGAAGCGTAAGGGACTGGAGCTGGTTCACCGGGTCCATCGAACCGCCATCAACCTGATCCTGAGAGCCCAGAATGTACCGAAAGATCGATGGAACATCGGCGGGTGGCGCTACACGCCATCATCCGAGGTCTCCGACATCTCCGTCAGCGGTTGGCAGCTGCTCGCCCTGCGCGCGGCGAAAGACACCGGGCTGCCTGTCCCGGACAAAAACATCCGCCAGGCGGTTCACTTCATCAAGCGCTGCGCCCACCCCAGCGGCGGCTTCTCCTACCAGCCGGGAGGAGACCCCAACACCGGAAGGACGGGAACCGGCATCCTGTCCCTCGAGATCTGCGGAGAGCACGGCTCACCCGAGGCGCGGCGAGGCGGTGACTGGCTGCTCAAACACCCCCTGAAATGGAAGGGGCCGTTTTTTTATTACGGAGCCTATTACGCCGCGCAGGGCATGTACCAGCTCGGCGGTAACTACTGGAAACAATGGCAGCCCGTGAGTGAGAAGCTGCTGCTGGAAAAACAGAGCCAAGACGGCAGCTGGCCGCCACCTCCGGGAGCCACCCACGAGGAACAGGCCGGGACCATCTACACGACCGCGATGGCGATCCTCTCCCTGGGCGTCGAGTTCCGCTACCTGCCGATCTACCAGCGCTGAGCCTTCCACGGTCGATGACCAAATCGCCTCCCTCGGGGGAAGACAGGGACGAAGGAAAGTGTACAATGGATGGTTCGCGGTCGATTCAATACGACGAATTAGAGGTGCGGTTCATGTGGCCCTATCGTCCCGGAAAACTAACCGAACTGCTCGGCAGAGATGAGCTCTCAGCTCTTCTCGCCAGGGGAATGACGGAACTGCTCGACTCCAATCTCCTGCTGGTCGAGGCGGACGGCGAAGAGACTGAGGTTCTCTGCGCAATCGATGAGCCCACGGCAAGCCCGTTCTGCTCGCTCCTGCGTCACGGGGAAGAGAATGGCGCGGCCGCCTTCGCCGGAGCCGATGCCGCCTGCAGAAGCTGCGAGAAGCGCTTCGCCGCGCGCGCGCTCCGAGAACTGAAAAAAGGAACGGATGCAGAGCCGGAAACCGGCCAGGAAAGCCACTTCCGCGCGCGGTGCCATATGGGCCTGCAGGATCTCGCGGCGCCGATCATCGTAGAGAACAGTGTTCTCGCGGTCCTCATCGCCGGAAGAAGACTCGCTGCGAAAGATGACCGGTCACGAATCCAGAAGCGCGTCGGCAAGCTGGGCAAGCTCACCCAGGCGGAAAAGCGCAGCATGGAGAAGGCCGGCAACGAAGCGGTGGCCCCCATCATCCCCTCAAGTGAAGAATCCAGGGCGCGGCTGAACGACGAGATCAGCAGGATCCCGCTGCTGGGCAGCGACCTGGAGGACGAGCTCATCCGGGCCGCGGCAACGCTCTCGAAGATGGCGCGGGAGCGGGTGCTCGCCGCGCGCCAGGCATGGGAGCTCGGCGTGCTGGATTCCCTCGTCCCGGAAAACACAGCCATTCCCTTCAGGCGGGGCCCCATCCTCAACTGGCTGGACTCCGCCACCGCCCGGATCCGCCGGACCCTCGGCATCGAGTTCCTCACCGTCTTCGGCAGGCTGCCGGAATCGATCGGCAAAACCGAAACCTCTCTCCAACTCCTGAGCCAGGACGGGCTCCCGCGGGAAGGCGAAGAGGAGGTCAGCCTCCGCTCGGAGAATGCGGTCATGCGGCTCGACCTGGAGCAGCTCGCCGCCGGCGTGGACGGCTCGGTGGAGGATCCCAGCCAGGGTCTCGAGGCTCCATCCTCGCTCATCGGCGCCCTCCAGGCCACCCCCTCCAGCCCGGCCGGCTGGAAAGATCTGCTCACCAAGAGCTGCTTCATCGCCTCTCCAGCGACCGGTAAAGGCCTCGAACTGGTCTTCGCCTTCGGCCCCCCCGGGGCGGATGGAAAATTCACGCCGGCAGAGGAAGACTGCGGCCTGCTGCTGAAAGCCGCGCGCTCACTCTGCGACCGCTACCTCCTGGCCTCGCTCGAATCAAAACGCCGGGAGCTCTCACGTTACGAAGAAAAGATGAAGAAGGTCAAACCCAGCGGCCCCCTGCGACTGCAGCGTTTTGACGTCTGCAAACTGCTCGACACCTCCTTGGAGCCCATGCGGGAGCTCGGCAGCAGCCGCGACATCACCTTCGGCACCGATGGCCTGCCCGAGCGCCTGATGATGGAAGCCGACCGCGGCAAGCTCAAAGATGTATTTGACTGTATCCTTTCCCGGACCCTGGACCTTGCCAGGCCGAATCCTGAGAACGACAGCCCCTCCATTGTCGTTTCCATTCGACGGGACAAGAAAATTCGCGGGCGGCTGATCTTCAGCTTCGATGTCATCGGCCGTTTCCTCAACGGCCGCGACCGGCGGGAGCTCTTTATCCTGCCCGCGGCGAAAGAAGCCGAAGAAAACAAGAATGGAAAGAAATCTTCCGGACCCATCAGCTTCAAAGATGCGCAGCAGAATATCTCCTGGCATAAGGGCCGGCTCAAGGTCGAGAGCGAACGGCTCGGGGATGGTATCGGCAGTAAAGACGGCCGAGACAGGAGTAAGGGAAAGAACTGGCCCGGAAGAACGGTCTTCGCGATCGAGATTCCCGCAAGACCTCCCCGGTTCAAGCCCGGACGAAAAACGGGAAAAGGCGCTGACAAGAGGGCAGCGAAGAAACCGGGCTCGCCCCCCTCGGGCGCAAACAGTTAACAGGGCTCCCCTTAGGACGTTTCCCACAACCCCGGGGCTCTCTTTCCTGCATACGGTTCAGTCTTCTGAACAGCATGCGTCCACTAGTGCTTGAGGAAGAGGCCTCTCCTGCTGTAGTCTGGGAGCGAAGCGTCAGGTGCGCTGGTGGAGGGAAAAGATCTTGAAGAGAACAAACAGACCGACGGCCCGTCACAGCCGGGGAAACCGGAGATGAGTCCGGCTCACCAGGTGGAGACCCTCGAGTTCAGCCTCACTGCTGCCGACGGCAGGGTGTTCTGTCTCGAACTGCACGAGGGACGGTCCGTTCTTGCAGGCCGAGATCTCGGGGCCGAGGTCGTGATTCCGGACGGAAGAGTCTCACGGCATCATGCGAGCCTGTCGCTCGAAGACTCCGGCCTCTGGATCGAAGACCTCCACAGCCAGAACGGAACCCTGGTCAACGATGAAAAGGCCCAAAGAGCGCTGCTCCAGGATGGAGACGCGATCAGCCTCGGAGGCTACCAGATGCGAATGACCGTCACGAGCCTGGAAAAGAGCTCGCCCGGGGAGCTCGCCCGCCGCGGCTCCGCCGCGCGGGAGGTGGTCTCCGCGGATTGCGCCGATCTTGATGGCGACACCGTCGGTGAGACCAACCTTGAGCTGTACCTGGGCAGACTGGCCGACCGCCTGGAGGCCGGCTTCCTGGCGGCCTTCCGGGTAGACCATGCCGCGATGACGGTCAAGCGCCTCGCCCAGCTGAGCTTCGAGGCCCGCCAGTTCCATGGCGCGGGCGGCAAACCAGGAGAGCTCCCCAACGAGTTCCTCGACTCTGTTATCGACACAGCGAACCCCGGCTGGCGCAGACGCCCGGCCCGGGCCGCGGATGAACATACGAAAAACGGCGGCGCGTACGCGGCGGCGCCCGTCACTGTTTCCGGCGAGGTGATCGGGCTGGTCTACATCGAGAAGCGCTCGAATTTTGAGGCGCTCGATATAGAGATCCTCTCCGGCTTCTGCGAACGCCTGGGAGGCTTCTTCAAGGAAGAGTCAGGGATCGCCATCGAGAAGGACAGCGCGTCTGCGGCAAAAGGTTTCTACAAACGGGTATCCGAAGAAGATGCCGGCATCGGAAGCTCAGGAGGCATCCGCTCCAAAGGCGGCATAGCCGAGGTTCCCGAGAATCTCGTAGACACTGTCGGCGATCAAGCGGACCTTTAGATCCCTCACCTGGTCGAGCACCGGCCCGAAGAAGACGTTTGCATCATCGGACTCTGAATAGACCGGCTGGCCCTCGTCATCAAAGTCGACCGGGTAGCGCAACTTCTCGTCGTGGTTTGACAGAATCTTCGCCGAGCGCTCCAGCAACTGCGGACCGATGTGCTGGGGAATGTAGCTCCAGGCGTTCATGCCGACGACGCCGAGGTGTCCCAGCCGGCGCTGCTGCTCAACCTCGAGCGCCTTGATGGAGCTGAAGCCGTGTACGATCAGGCGAGGTCCGATGCCGCGCTTGTCGATCTCTTCGAGTACCTGCCACTGGACCCCGACCTGCTGCGCGTTGATCGACTCGGTGCCGATGTTCGGAACCACCAGCTCGAAGCCGGTGCGCTCGAGGAATTGCTCAATCTGGTCCGGGTTGGTGCAGGCTGATTCATCGAGCCCGTCGCCGCCGGCGGCGACCTCCTCGAGGCAACCCTCGAGGACCTTCTTCCGTCCCTCGGCCTCGAGAAAAGCGCGGTAATCCGCCGAATTCCGGCAGTTGTCCTCAAACGGCGAGTGGGTGTCGTCGAACATGACGCTCGAGAAGAGATCTATAAATTCCGGCTGGCGCAGCAGCTCGTTCTCGGAAAGAACCCCCCCGGGAAGGGTGTGATGGCCGTGGTCGTAGTGATGGGTGACCGCCACCCGGCCGAAGTCCTCATCCCCCTCCTCGGTCAGGATGCTCATGAAATTGACGGCGAGACGGGCGTTGCGGATACAGCGGCGGTGGTAGGCGGCCGGGTCACCTCCATCGGCGGGCAACTCGTGGCCGGCATCGAGATAGCGCGGCAACTGCTGGAGGATGTAGTGGCCGACGGTAGAAAAAATGCCCATCGGCAGGCTCTCGATCGCGTGGTCTTCAGCAAACCGGGCGGCGCCGCGCACGATACCCTGGATCTGGTCCTGGTCGCTGTAGCCGATGCGCGCCATGACGATCTTCTTCTCGCCGCAGCGCTCATACAGTTTCATCGTCGAATCGTAGTCGAGTACCAGGGGCATCTTTTCTCGGGCTCCTTGCTGAAAACCGGCTGTGAGCTCCAACTTGAACAGCCGAAGCGTGACGGCGCATTATGAAATAAAAGAGGCCTGTCGCCAATGCCTTGCCCGGGGAATTCAACACGCAATCACGCGCTATAGATCGCCGACGGGGAAATCCCCATCGACAGCGAACGGATAGTTTCCTACGATAACTCCGAGATCGATTTCACCACTCCAGCCAAGAAGAGAGAAAAACCATGTCTTCAAACCTATTCGGCCGACTCTGGGTGATGATGTTCATCCAGTATTTCTTCTGGGGCGTCTGGTATGTAAGCGCCGGCCCTTACCTCAGCGGCCTGGAGGGGTGGACGGGGAATGACATCGGAACGACCTACTCGATGGCACCGCTGGCTGCCATGATCTCACCCTTTATCGTCGGCATGATCGCCGACCGTTTCTTTGCCACGCAGGTGGTTCTCGGGGTCCTTCATATTCTTGGCGGAGTGCTCCTGTGGGCGGCTGGAGTCAGCACTCTCGGGGAAAACCCGGATCCCTCGACCTTTAACGGCCTGCTGCTGGGCCATTTCCTCTGCTATATGCCGACCCTCGGCCTCTCAAACACCCTGTGCTTCCACAAGATGGACAATCCCGAGAAGCAGTTCCCCTGGATCCGGGTAGCGGGAACCATCGGCTGGATCGCTGGAGGCTTCCTGATCACCCTTGCGGCTCTTGATGCCACCGGTGTCATTCGGGAATCCGCGGTCTGGATGTTCAAGCTGGGCGCCATCTCGGGGGTCATCCTCGGGCTCTATTGCTTCACCATGCCCAACACTCCCCCCGCCTCCGCCGGCAAGAAGGTGACCGCCCGGGACGTGTTGTGCATCGACGCGATCCAATTGCTGGGAAACCCATCCTTCGCGATCTTCATGATCTGCTCGTTCATCATCTGCATACCGCTCTCCTTCTACTACGCCTTCGCCGCCGCGTGTCTCGCCGATGTGGGAGTTGAAGGGGTGACCCTGAAGATGACCTTTGGACAGATATCCGAGATCTTCTTCATGGTTCTCATGCCGCTCTTCTTCGCCCGCCTCGGGGTCAAGAAAATGCTCCTGGTGGGCATGCTGGCCTGGGCCGCTCGCTACGCCCTGTTCGCCTTTGGCGCGGCTGATCCCGCCAGCCCGGTAACCTCGATGCTCCTGGCCGGAGTCATACTGCATGGCATCTGTTACGACTTCTTCTTCGTCACCGGCCAGATCTACGTCGACAAGGTCGCTCCCAAGGAGATCCGTGGATCCGCCCAGGGCTTCCTTGTCCTCGTGACCCTGGGAGCCGGAATGTTCATCGGCGCCCAGATCGCAGGGGAGATCAAGGCCGGAAACACCATCGATGATGTCGCCGACTGGAAGACCATCTGGATGTGGCCCGCCCTGATGGCAGCCGTTGTCCTGGTAATCTTCGGGCTCCTGTTCCGCGATCCTCCTGAGGCTGAAGAAGAGGAAAGCGGAGACGAGGGCGTCGAGGAAACGACCGAAGCCGAAACGGGAAA
>CBFHWB010000022.1:0-33867 GCA_965659285.1 Planctomycetota bacterium
CCTGAGCGGGCTTCGGGTTGAATCCCATTACCTGGGAATTTCCGGAACGCGCGTTCTCATGGAACCCGCCGGCTTTGGAGAGTTTCGCGGAATGGTTGACCTTGCGGTTGCCGGAGGAGCTCCAAAGGGTTTCGCTGGTGTGTTTCTCAGAAGAGATGGGGATGAACATTTTTACTGTTTCTCTCTGCGGCCCTGGGGAACTGGTGAATTCAGGTATTACGCGACCATGGACCCCCTCCGGCCGGCAGGCGGCTCGGGTTGGCAACTCACCAGGCGCAACAACCCCGCGGGCCACGCCCGCATCGGTTTTGAGTACGCGGGGGGGAGAGTCAGCTTCAGTCTCGATGGGCACCGCTATTCTCCCGCCTTTGACGGAATCCTCGCGCGCGCGAAAAGTCCGGGATCCTGGCAGGTGGGGTTGTTTTCCATGGATCTCGATACCCGGTGGAATAATTTTATCGTTTCTGATGATCCGAAGCTGGGCGATCTTCGTGACCAGGTCGATTGGGGAGATCGCTCTACGGGAGCCGCTCTCGAGCGGGAGTTTGTCAGGGGCGCCGACGCGTTTATCGACAAGCCCAGCCGGGCGAGTATTTTTACCCTCACGGCGGCTCTCTCGGGCGCGCAGCAGACCTATCGGAACGCGGGGGCGGATGCTGAGCATGCGGAGTTGAGTAGTCGAGCCGCGAAGCTTCTCGATCCGCTGAAGGCTGCGGCGAAGGCTCTCGGCGAGGAGGAACTCCTGGTGAGATGTTTCGCGATGGAGGCTTCCTCCGGCAGCGACCGGCGGCAGATCCTCGGGGCCGGCGATACGGATTTCGCTTCCCTGGGCGACAGCTCGGTCTCCCGGGGACAGTTCGCGGAGGCGGCGGTTTATTACGCGGCCGCGGTCTCACTTGAAAGTACTCCCGAACTGGTGAGCAAGCTGGCGGCGACGAAAAAGAAGATACCCGTTCCGTCCTATTCTCTCGCGATCGACGAGGAAAAGGTCAAGAACAGGGTGGTGGCCCAGTCGAGGTTTCGCACCGCGGTGCAGAAGGACTATGGGGGGCTTCCACGACAGGAAGAGGGGGATCTGGAGATCCGCATACGGATCAAGCGTTCGAGCGCGACGAGAGATTCCGAGGAGGCCACGAGGCGAGTTCCTGTCATTGTCGGAGGCGAAGGGATGAGCGCCGCGGAGCGGGGAGAGCTTGAGGGTCTCGAGCAGGAGTTGCCGGAATTCCTCCTCGATGCAGCGGCTCGCGCCGAGGTGCAGCGGGCCAGCGCCCAGTTGGGAGGAAGAAAAGATTCCGAGGGAGCCCTGGGTGTCTTTACCCTGGGTTCCAGGAAGTACGAGCTTCACCTGGATGATGGAAAACGCGCTCTGGCGGATTATGCCAGGCTCTCCGCCCTGAGGGCCAAGTGGGATGGGCTGGAAAGCAAGCTGCGCTACGAGGAGATCAAGGCCGAGAGAACGACTGTCTCGATTACCTTCTCGGCGATCATAGATCTTTCCTACAAGGGGAAGGTTCTGGTTGAGAACGAGGAGATCAAGGCGTACCGGGGGCTGGTGTTGTGGCGCCACGAGGGACATACCGACAAGGGGATCGAGGCAAGCGCGCCTTCTAATTCAGATATTCGTCCGGCGGCGGAGGCCGTACGGAGGCGTGTGCTGGGTCAGTTTGCCGGGCAGGTATCGAAGGCGAAGCTCCTGGCCCGACTGGATCGATCCAGTCGCCTGGTCCTCCTGCTGCGCCTGGCCCGGGCCAGCGGGAATGCCGGCGATGTGCTGGGGCTGCGCTGGTATCTCGACAAGGATTTTGGTTTGAAGGAGGTGCTCTGCGACGAGGTGACAGAGCGCCTGTTGAATTAAGCTGGAGGAGTCTGATCTTGACTGAGAGCTCAGGAAAAAAAGAAGCGAAGGAAAGGTTTCCTTCGGATTACCTCCAGGTGCTCACGCATTTTTACAGGGGAGAGGTTCAGCGGGAAACCGAGTCGCGCCGCCGTCTGGACCTGACCACGAACTGGGCCATCATCACCACGATGGCGGCCTTTTCATGGACCTTCAGCTCCTGGGATGTGGCCACCTCCGGATCGCATGTGATTCTCATTTTCGCGAACTTTCTTGTTTTTCTGCTCATGTGTATCGAGGCTCGCCGCTACAGGTATTACGACATCTGGCATACCCGGGTGAGGATGCTCGAGGTGCATATCCTGGTTCCTGCTCTGAATCCCAAGATGGAGCTTCTTGAGGGGAACTGGCGCCAGGTTCTCTCCGAGGATCTGCTCATGCCGTCCTATAAGATCAGCTTTCACGAGGCCCTGGCGCAGCGTCTGCGGGCGAATTACATCTGGCTTTTCCTTGGTCTTTTTGGCGGCTGGGTGCTGCGTGTATTTATAGACAGTTCCCTGGGCGAGGTTAGCTTCTTCGAGGCCTGTGCTTATGGCAAGGCCATCTCCGGGGAATGGGTTGTTTTTCCGCAGGTTCTCTTTTTTCTCTACCTGAGCTTTGTCGTTCTCAGTACCTGGAAGGTCAGGGGAGTGACAGGGGAGATCCGGCGACGGGATCCAAATGCTCGAAAATGGCCTATTTGATAGGGATGGTCGTGAATGCTGATTCTCTGGGTCGTGATCATTCTCCTTGCGCTGGCTGTGACCATATCGAGTGGTATGTGGATTCCCGCAATCGTGGGAGGAGTTTTACTTTTCGCCTTTCTCGCCTGGATACTAATTTCTACACTTTCTCCAGCGGTCCCATGTAGAATCTGCCCGGGCTGTGGCGAGGAAGGCCTGGTTAAGATACGCCGAGGAGTTCCCGGGGTACGTTGTGAGAAATGTGAGTTTGTCGATGAGAATTTACACGTTGCCTATCTTGATGAGTGGTGAGCAGAAATGAGTAGCCTTGTAATTACAGCCCTCGTGGTGAATGTGCTGGTGGTCGCCGGACTTTGCTATGGAATCTCCAGGCGGCGCGAGCCGGCTGTCCACATGAAGGTGATGACCACCTGTTTCGTTGTTGATCTCCTCAACGTCATCCTCGTAGAGGTTACCGCCAGGGTCACCCACAATGAAAGCCAGGGGGCTGTTGAGCAGGGCCTGCGGTCGTTTTACGACAACCTGTTCTCGCTGCTGAATTTTCACATCCTGGTCTCGGTGATCTCGATCGTCTGCTACATCATCGCGATCCGCACCGGTCGGCGCCTCTATCGTACCGGGGAGGGACGAAGCCTCCACAGGAAGAACGCCCTGGTGTTCGTGGTCGTTCGCCTGGCGAGCTTCGTGACCTCGTTCATGGTGAGCTGGGAGAAGGTCTCCGCCGGCTGATCGGTTTATTTTCCTGGTTGGGCGCGCCGGGCTTTGCGGGCCTCTCTTCCGGCGCTCAGGAGCATTCCGAACTTCTGGAATCTTGAGAGAGATGGGCGGCGGCTGAAGACGTCGTAATCCCGATTTTCGATCTTGTCGAGAATCTTGGTGTACAGCCTCTTCAGCAAGACAGGGCAGTAGCGGGTTTCCGCATCGATGAGAGGGAACAGGGGTTCGGCTTTATCGAAGTAGCTCCGGGCTCTTTCAACCTGGAACTTCATCATGTTCTTGAAGGCGGGGTTCAGCTCGTTCCTCTCCAACTCCCCGAGGCTGTAGCCGAAGCGGTCGAGATCTTCGAGCGGCAGGTAGATGCGTCCACGGGTCATGTCTTCGCTGACATCGCGCAGGATATTGGTCAATTGCATCGCGATTCCGAGAGCCTCGGCGTGTTTGCTCGGGTCGCCCTGGTAGCCGAAGATCTCGATGCTGAGCAGGCCGACGGCGGCCGCCGCGCGGTAGCAGTACCTGTAGAGCTCTTCGAAGGTCTGGTAGCGTTGGTTGTGGAGATCCATCTCCATGCCCCTGATCAGCTCTTCAAAATGTTCGAGGGGAACACCGAATCGTTCAATCGTGTCCTCGATGGCAGGAGCAAGGGGGTCATTCGGAGCCTCCCCCCGCAGAAGCGCCCGTAATTGTTCGAGCTTCGCCTCAGCCTCCTCCGGGGTGGCCTGCAACTCCTCGACTGAGTCGACCGCATCGTCGGCCCGCCTGCTGAAGGTGTAGACCGCGTAGATCGCGTTTCTCCGCGATGGCGGAAGCAGGCGGAAGGCGTAGTAGAAGTTGGTCGCCTCGCGCTTCGTGACTTGTTGAGCGTACGAGTATGATTTCGCTGCAAGTGCCATAATCGAGGTTAATATAACTTGTGAGCCTCGCAGGGACCACAGTGACATAAATGTTTATTCTGTAAGTGTTTCCATACGCCCACCTCATTTTTCGGGCAGGCGTGGCCTCTTATTCGGCTTCAGGAGAAGCAATATCGGTACTTAAGGAGGCTCTCAAGTCGTTCCATTCGACACCGACGGTGCATTAAAATCGGGGGGTTATGAAGATCTTTTTGACCTCGGTCGGGAACTTCGGAATTTTTTCCGGCTCAGTTTTCACTCGGATCTCCAGGATGCAGGTGAGATCCGGTGAGCTGATCAGGCAGATGTATCGAGTAGGAGTCGATTCACTCAGTGTCGTGAATCTATGCGCTTTCTTCATCGGCCTCGTTCTCGTATTACAGACCAGCTCTTTGCTTGCGCGTTTCGGAGCAGAGGGCCAGGTTGCGACGATAGTCGGAGCCGCCTTTGTACGGGAGATCGGTCCTGTCTTTGCGGCGATCATGTTTGCCGGCCGTGTCGGTACCGGCGTGGCGGCGGAGATCGGTTCCATGGTTGTTACTGAACAGGTTGATGCTTACAGGGCCTTTGGCCTCGACCCGGTCGCCAAGCTGGCGCTTCCCCGGGTGATAGCCATGACTGTCATGCTGCCTGCCCTGACGGCGATCTCCTGCCTGGTGGGAATTACCGGCGGATACCTGCTGGCCTATTCGGAGACGGGAGTACTGGCCCCGGTCTATCTGGACAAGGCTCTCGCCGCGGTCACGCCCGTTGATGTCATGGGCTGCCTGAGCAAGGGAGCTATCTTTGGCTTGCTGATTGGCCTGATAGCTACCTACAGCGGTTTCAGCACTCCCAGGACCACCGAGGGCGTGGGGGAGGCGACGACTCGTTCGATGGTCAACTCCGTGCTGGTTGTGCTGGTAGCGGACCTGATCCTGACCAAGTTTTTCATGTTGATAGGTTGATCTGATGTCCGAATCAAAAATCCTGGTAGAGGTCAAAGGCCTGCACAAGAGCTTCGGTCCGCTCAAGGTGATGGACGGCCTTGATTTCACCCTCTCGCAGGGGGAGAACGTGGCTATCCTGGGACAGAGCGGAACCGGCAAGAGTGTCCTGCTGAAGGTCATCATCGGACTTCTGGATCCGGACGAGGGCGAGGTCTCGCTCTGGGGACGTCCGATAGCCGAACTCGATGAGGTTGAGTTGAACTCCCTGCGCCGGAAGATGGGGATGGTCTTCCAGTCAGGGGCGCTCTTTGACTCGATGACGGTTTATGACAACCTGGCCTTTCCTCTTGTCGAAAACGGCGTAACAGATGAGGAAGCTATCAGCGCCGTGGTCCGGGAACGTCTTGAATGGGTCAATCTCGCCGGAGCCGAGGACAAGTTTCCCTCGGAGCTTTCCGGAGGAATGCGCAAGCGAGTAGCTCTTGCTCGAACGCTGGCCGCCGATCCTGAATTAATTCTCTATGACGAGCCCACCACGGGTCTGGACCCGCTGACCAGCCGGAAGATTTCGTCTATGATTCACGATATCGACCAGAGGGTCAAGTCGACCTCGATCGTCGTGACCCATGACCTGGCTTGCGCCAGGAAGGTAGCGGACAGGTGGTGCTATCTCTCCGGAGGAAAGATCCTCGCCGATGGCACTTCAGATGAGCTCTTTGAGAGCGACAACCAGGAGGTGAGGGGCTTCCTGAGAGATATTTCAGTCAACCCGACAACCGATTCCCAGGCGGGCCCGGGCGCCTCCGGGACGATCTCCAGTGGGAAAGGGAGCTAAGATGGACAGGGCAACCAAAACAAGCAGCATCAACGTAGGTTTCGTCATGTTCGTGGCTACGGTGGTCGTCATCATAGCCCTCTTCTGGGTTGGCTCGGGAAATGGGATTTTCCAGAAGCAGGCCCAGTATCATTTCATGTGTCCGTCGACGAGTCGGCTCAAGGATGGGTCCAGGGTCTATCTCTCCGGGGTTCCTGTCGGGAAGGTCGAGGAGATCGATTTTGTCGATGATCTCAGCATCAATTCGGTCAAGGTCACCGTCTCAGTCGCTGAGAAGGTCAGTCGCAGGATCAGGGAAGATTCTTCGGTCTCTCTGCAGAGCGATGGCTTGCTGGGAGATGTCTCCGTGCATATCTCCATGGGAACCTCTGACAGCCTAGGGCTGCCGGTTAACAATCAGATCAGGTATTTGCAGAGCTCTCCTCTTGAAGGGTTTGTCGGCGCGGAGTTTACCGGCACGGCCGGAGATGTTCTCCGGGAACTGGTGGTAGTTCTCAGGGCGATTGAGAGCGGAGAGGGTACCATCGGCAAGCTCCTGCGCGAGCCCGAGCTCTACGATAATCTCAACGCCTTCCTGAAATCTCTTGCGACCCTGTCGGTCAAGCTTAACCAGGTGGCTACCGACCTGGGCACCTTCTCGGATGCTGTGACGCAAGAGAAGGGAGTGCTCGGCAAGCTGCTTTTCTCCGAAGAGTACGAGAGAGACCTGGCCCGGGCGATTGCCGGCACGGCGGAGATTGTCGTCAAGCTCGAGGGCGCGCTGAGCGCTTCGGACGACAAGAGCTCCGTGGTGACCCGTCTTTTCTTTGACGAGAGGCTTGGTGAGCGGCTTGACAATGTGCTGGTGAAGCTGGAGACGGGCTCCGATTCGCTTTCGCTGGTGCTCGGAATGCTCGAGCGGGGGGAGGGCTCGGTAGGACAGTTGCTTCACGATCCCTCGATCGCCGCCAGCATCAAGGATCTCTTCCTGGGAATCCAGGAGGTCGGCTATATGCGGAATATTATTCAGAACGCGGAGTTGCAGGGGCGTGAGGCGAAGACGGGTGATGACCGGGCCTCCGCGATGGCGCGGCTCGAGGCCTCCCGGGCAAAGATGCTCGCCCGGCTGAAGGCTCCCAAGGGAGATGGCGGGGAGAAAAAAGATGATGAGGGCTCCGAGAAGGAGGAGCCTGCACCGGCGGAAGATCCCGATACGCGGCAGGAGGGAGCGGTGCCTGAGTGATGTTCCAGTCTGCCAGACTCATTCCTGTTTCGGTGGCGTTGCTGCTGGCTTGCGGCTGCAATGTTCTCACCCAGCCTGACCGGGCCTTCGTGAACAACCAGGAGGTCATCGGCTACGCGGCCAAGGCGGCAGGCTATACCATCGATGAGGAGCTCTATACCCTGCAGCGGGTGGAGATCGAGTGGGATACGGCGACCTTCTATTATTCCGGCGCAGCGGACCCGCGCGAGGATGCGTGGGTGCTGCGTTTTTCTCCTAAGGCGGGGGAGCAGGATCCCGTGGCTCTCGAGGACGTTTACTCGCACCTCTCCCTGATCGAGGGTCTGCGCGATGATTTCCAGGTTGGAATCGATGAGAAGGAAACGCTCGGGGAATCGAGACTGCGCTACGTATGCTACAGCTACAACTCCAAGACCCGCGACAAGGAAGGCCAGCCTATTCGGGGCTACGGTATCATCTCGACCTACTCATCCCGCAGCGATGACCTGCCGGTTATTTACGCGATGAAGATCGAGGCGGTTGGCCGCAAGGCCTTCTATTCCCGCGCCGACCTCGACCCCTTCCTCAGACCTGTCCTGCGGCGCTAGCCACGGTCGGTTCTGCGCAGAGCCTTCCTGAAGCTCTGGAGGGCTTCCGGTTCCGGCCGCAGCCATTTTCCCTTCGTTGTCCTGTGGCGGACGGTTTCAGGGGGGTAGACCACGCTGGTGATATGGAGTCCCGAGTCGTTGAAGATGTGAACCCTGTTTTTCGGACCGAGTACGACCCAGGTGTTTTCTTCGACATCCCTGTGGACGGAGCTGTCCTTCGCCTCGATAGCATCGGACAGAGCCTTCGAGGAAGGCCTTGCCTTGTTTCGGTGGCGAGTCTCGGCGTGGTGCGTCCTGCGGGTCTGCTGGCGGTAGATTCTTTCAATATTGCGGGAGAGCCGCCTGAGGGTGTCGAGAACCCGCCGCTGTTTTTCCCTGCTTCTTCGTCGCTTGGGAATGGAACTGACCTCGATGTCGCTGAGATGCCGTCCCGCTTTGCGGATGGAGTCCAGCAGGCGGGGGCTCTCGGCCTCCTCTACTGAGCGCAGGCCGCTTCTTCCATCCGGCAGGCGCCCGATGATGTTCAGGGAAATCGGCCCTCTTCCGCTGCCGGCCTGTACTGCCTGGAGGCTGAGGGCGTAGTGATTCTCAGCGCGCCTGGAATCGAGCCCCGCGCTGAGGTAGCCGATGGTCATTTGCCCCAGGATGCGGTACACCCCTGAGCGCTTGCCGTAGGTGGGAAGCTGTTCGTTCGCAAGCTCGCGGCCACTCTGGACCAGGGTGAGGGTTGCCGGGTTGCGGCGGTGGAGAAGACCGACGCGGGGATCTTTACGTTGCAGGAGAATGCCGGTGAGCTCTATCCACTCTGGCTGACCGGTCGGGCTGTAGCCTGCGAAGGCTTGCCGGGGAGTCGAGGGCTCGGAGTGGGGGCATTCGAAGTTCCGGCACCAATGGCAATAGACCTTACCGGTAGGGAAGACAGCTGAGCGGTCAGCCACCTCCTCCGCCTGTCTTTTCAACTGGGCTTCGATGAAGCTGGCGGCCGCGGCGGAGCTCTTTTCCTCGGGATTACCGAGATGCAGGTTCAGGTTCACGGCCGAGTTGTCCGGGGTCTTTCCATCTACTCCGGTGCTGTTTCTTCGCTTGTGGACGAGCTCATAGAAGATCTGCGCCAGTTCCTCCTCGATCTCGATCAGGCGTTTCCTGAGCTCATCGGGGCCGGTGGAGTGAGGGCCGCCGGAGGCGGCTGGTGAAGAATCATTCTGGGACATTCGCTCTTCTCTATGCCCTGGCCAAGGGGGAGACTCATTTCCCCTACTTTACTTTCCCGGACAGGGTAAGTAAATGTGTCTCTCTTTCCTTACGACTTGCGTCTGAAAGCCCATCCCTTTAGACTCCCCATCCATGAGACGGATGGTGGTTATCCTCAGCTTCTTCGCGGTCTTGAGCTGTTCAATTGTCCCGGTTCCCGCCACGCCCGCCAAGACTCTGGAGGAACTGCTCAAAGAGCAGGTGCAGAGGTCCGGCGCGCGGCAATCCCTCGTTGGAGTTGCAGTGCTTGGAAACACGGGCAGGGCTCTGGCGTTGCTCAATGCGGACAGACCCCTGAAGCCCGCATCCAATATGAAGATCCTCACCACGGTGACGGGGCTGGAACTGCTTGGCGCTGATCATCAATACTCGACCCGGATCATCGCCAGGGGAGATTTGGCGAAGGGGAAAATCTCCGGGGACGTGATTGTTCGCGGCACCGGCGATCCCAACATTTCCGGGCGGTTTCACGATGGCGACCCCCTGTTTCTTTTCCGTCAGTGGGCGAAGAAGTTAAAGCAGGCCGGACTCAATGAGATCTCGGGCAACCTGGTCGCGGATGATTCTTATTTCGATCAGGTCAGGTTCCTCCCGGGATGGAATCCGAAGGATCGTGCGAAATGGTACAGCGCCCAGGTGAGTCCGCTCAGCCTGAATGATAATTGCATCGAGATCCGGGTCGTTCCCGGGTCGGTCGGAAAATCGGCCAGGGTCGAGCTCTCTCCCGCAAGCTCCTTTGTCACGTCATCCGGGGCTCCCAGCACGGTCTCGGGGAAGAAGGTGACGGTGATTGCCAGTCGATCCATCGAGGGCAATAAGATCGTCATGAAGGGCAGGATCGGGTCTTCTGCCGGGGCGTGGGCGGGAAGTCTTGCGATCGATGATCCGGCTCTTTTCTTCGTTCATACGCTGGCCGCTGTTTTGAAGAAGGAGGGAATCAAGCTGGGGGGAGATATTGTCCGGATGGGCGCGGCCGATGTGCCTGGCGGCGGCTCGGATGCGGCCAGGACAGTTTCCACCGGCGAGAGGATCCTGGTTGAGCACAATTCACGTCTCAAGGATGACATCCCGGTGATCAACAAGAGAAGCCAGAACCTTCACGCCGAGCTGTTGCTGAAGGCGACCGGCAGAAAGATCGCCGGGGAGGGCAGTGTTGCAGGCGGTGGCCGGGCGGTCAGCAAGGCCTTTGCCGGTTTCGGGGTGAAAACCAAGGGTCTGGTGGTTGCCGATGGGTCAGGTCTCTCCCATGACAACCGGGTGACGGCCCGGCAGATCGTCTCGCTTCTGCACGGAGTTCGGTCGAAGGACTACTATAAAGTGTTCAAAGAGTCCCTGCCGGTGGCAGGAATCGATGGAACGCTGAAGAAGCGGTTTGCATCGCGCAAGACCCTGGTTGGAAAGGTTTTCGCTAAAACGGGTTATATCAGCGGAGTTTCAGCGCTTTCAGGCTATGTTCAGAAGGGCAAAACAGTCTGGAGTTTCTCCATTCTCTGCAACTCCTTTCCCGCGAAGAGCCTGAGCAGAGCCAAGAAATTGCAGGAGGATATTGTCAATATCCTCTATTCTTCGATGCCCTGAGGAAGGCAGTTTCAGTCCCCCTGAGCTGTTTTTCGGCTATAAAAACAGTAAAGAAAAACCTTTTTCTTTGGGTCGGATCTTTCGCAGCGTTAAAATGATTTTACATCTCAGGCGATGCTGTCAAAGATGACTTATCTCTTGTCAGCACAACAAATTAACCTACCAGTCAGGAAGATCTTCTCTCATTGGGTAGGGTTTCCGAGTCGGGAGAGTGCTGTTATTTCCGACTTTTCTTAATTCTTTGGTAGATCCTCTTCGATATGAGTGGCAAGCCACATCAAAAGAGTGCCGATGGTACGCGTAAGCTGCCGAAGTTGATCGTAGCCGAAAACGGTAATCAAACCGTTCTTGAGATCAACCAGCGAGTAACTACGATCGGGCGATCTCACGAGAATACGGTCGAGATTGCCGATATCAGCAGTTCGCGGCAGCATTGCCAGATCGAGAGGAAGGAAGGCGGTTTTGAGATTGTCGATCTCAAGAGCCGCAACGGTACGGTGGTCAACGGTGTCCTGGTTCTTCGCAAGGAGTTGCGGCCTGGAGATTGCATTGAGATTGGCAAGACACAGGTCTTTTTCGAGCATGTCTCCCAGGAGTACGCGGATGAGACCATCGACCTGACGACGGACTATTTCCTGGAACCTCTGGAAGGGTTGGATGAGGAAAATCAGCTCAGTGTTCTGAAGACTGAGCGCGAGATCTTTCTCAAGCTCATGGAGATCAATCGCAACCTCAACTCCAGGGTTGTACTGGATGATCTGCTCGGGCTGATCGTGGATACGGTTGTCGAGGTAACAAGCGCCGAGAGAGGTTTCTTCCTGCTTGCCGGGGGCGACGTCCTCGAGGTGCGAGCCGCCCGGAACATGGATGGTGAAACGGTCAAGGAGCCGCAGCTCAAGTTCTGCGGCGGGATTGCCGGAGACGTTATCGAGTCCAGGAAACCGCTGTGTTCCGACAACGCGATGGACGACAGGCGTTTTCGCGATCTCGAGACGGTCAAGGAACTCAACCTCAAGTCGGTCCTTTGCGTGCCGCTGGTCGGTGAAGATTCTGTGCTTGGCGCCATCTATGTAGACAATCGCTTTGACGAAGGAGCCTTCACCAGCAATCACCTCAGGTGGCTCGAGATGGTCGCTCACCAGGCGACGGTCGCGATCCGCAACGCTCAACTCTTTGACGAGAACACCTCGCGGGCCGAGGTGCTCGAGCAGACCCAGCTTCGCCTTGAGCGGGCAAACACGCAGCTCGAGGAGAATGTCATGAAGAAGACGCTGCAGCTCGAGGAGGCGATCAAGCTGATCCCGGAGGATAAGCCCGCAGCCTTCAAGTACGACTACAGCAACATCATCACCGGCAGTCCGAAGATGTTCGAGATCTTCAGGGTTCTCGACAAGGTGTCGGATTCAGCGGTGCCGGTGTTGATTCTTGGCGAGAGCGGCACCGGCAAGGAATTGATCGCAGGCGCCATTCACTCTAACGGGCCGCGTTCGGAGAAGGAGTTTGTCAGCGAGAATTGCGCTGCGATTCCAATGAACCTGATGGAGAGTGAGTTCTTTGGTCATGTGAAGGGAGCCTTCACCGGCGCATCGAGCGACAAGAGAGGACTCTTCGAGGTCGCTGACAAGGGCACCCTCTTTCTCGATGAGATTGCCGATATGCCCGCCGATATGCAGACGAAGATGCTCAGGGTTCTGCAGGAGGGAGAGATTCGCCGAGTGGGCGGAAAGGATGTCATGAATGTCGATGTCCGTATTATCTCGGCAACCAATAAGGACATCTTCGACATGGTGCGAAACCAGGATTTTCGCGAGGATCTTCTCTACCGGATAAATGTGATTACGATCAATCTGCCGCCGCTTCGAGAGCGCAGGGAGGATATTCCCCTGCTGATTGATTTCTTTCTCGGAAAGATTGCTGAACGTTCCGGCGAAAAGAAGAAATCGCTCGACCAGGAGACCTTCCATGCGCTGTACCAATACGACTGGCCTGGGAATGTGCGGGAGCTCGAGAATGAGATCGAGCGTCTCTCGGCTCTTGGCGGAGAGGTCGTTGAATCCCAACTGCTGAGTTCGAACATCCAGGCCAATGGCAGGACAGCCGGCCGGGTTGTGAACGGTAAGCCTCTGAAGGATATCGTGGCCAGGACCGTGGAGGATGTCGAGAGCCAGGTGATTCGTTCGGCCCTGCTCGATACGGACTGGAAGAAGAGCAAAACCGCTGAGATGCTGGGAATCTCGCGTCCTACCCTGGATGCGAAAATACTCAAGTATGCTTTGAGACGGGAATCCGGAGGCGATTCCGGGTTGAATAACGGGAAATGAAAAACACCCTTCGCGGGGAGTGAGTTGAATGGCTATCAAATTGTTTGTACAGAAGGGCGACGAGGAACCCAGGGAACTGGATTTCGAAGGTCCTGTCGTTCTCATTGGACGTGGAGAAACCAACGACCTGGTGGTCGATGATGTGCGGTCCTCGCGTAAGCACTGCAGTGTTTCAGAGACACCCCAGGGAGCCGTTCTCGAAGACCTAGGAAGCTCAAACGGGACCAGCTACAACGGAGAGCCTGTCAAGAGAACCCTCCTCGAGTCCGGCGACAAGTTCGCGATTGGTTCCACCAGCTTCTATTATGACAAGTGCCCCGTTTCAAGCCCCCCCGAGCCAGTTGCTGAGCAGCCGGGTTCGCGGACGGACGCGGGCGAAAATTTGCCCAGCGCAGATGACCTTCTCCTCGAGGTCGAAGCGGCTGAGGCAGGGGAGCAGCTCGAAGAGATCGAGACGGTTGATGACGAGGTTGATGACGCGGTTGATGATGCGGAATCCGACATCCCGGATTTCGCCGCCGATGAACCAGGTGGGGGAGATGGAGGAGTTCTTCTCTCGCTGCGGCAGGTGGTCGGCGAGTTGGAAGATGAGGACGTCAAGGTCAAGGGTCTTCCCTTCTCTATCGGGCGAAGCTCCAACTGCGACCTGACCTTGAGCGACCAGAGAGCCTCGGGGCGTCATGCCGAACTGGTGGAAAAAGATGGCGTTCTCGCGGTGAAGGACCTGGGTAGCAAGAACGGCGTTCTCGTCGATGAGAGGAAGGTCAAGAACGCGGGAGTGATTGGAGACGGCAGCAGGTTTACCGTCGGCTCGCATATTTTCGATGTGCGTATTGAAGATGCCCGCCTGCGCTCGGCTTCTTCCCGGAAGGCCGAGAGGCAGACCGCGAAGCGAGATGCACTGGTCGCCAAAGGTGAGCCGGCGGAGGCCATGAAGCTCAACGTCGATGTCGATTCCCTGGGGCAGGGCGGCGCGCTACAGCAGATCGGCTCGATCGTGGCGCTCGTGCTCATCGTGACCGTCAGCGCCTACTTCTGTGTCGATGTGGCTCAGCGGCTCCTCGCGGTAGAAATTGTCGACCCCGTGGCGGATGCGAATAAGATTATCAACTGGTCGTTTGAAGATCCGGTTCCCGAGGGAGCAAGGGAGGATCTCGTGGTCGGCTGGGAGGGTGGCGCTGGTTCCCTCCTGCGCCGGGTCAAGGATCGGGGAATTCGCGGCGGCAACTACGCCCTGGAACTCGTTGGCGGAGCGGACGCGGATGATTCGAAGATCTATTCCGCGGCCCAGACAGAGCTCGTCAGGGTGGTCCCGGGTGATCAATTCCTTCTCGAGGGTTTCGTGACCAACAGGGGAACCTTTCTTGCCGGAATAATGGTCGAGTGGCTGCGCGCAGGCGATGAGGGAAAGCTGGTCGGGCGGAGTTTCTCCGCGCCCGTCAGGGGGACGGGCGGCGGCGAGGTCGAACTGGATGTCAGCCAGTTGATCAAGGTGCCCGCCGGAGCCGGCTCGGCGCGAATTTCATGCTTCCTCGTTGGTTTCGGGAAGGCCGGCTTTGACCAGGTCTACTTCGCCAAGGCGGAGCTCGAAGGGGACGAAACGGTCGCCGGAGGCGCCGCGAGCCTGGAACGAAAGGCTGGCGGCCAGGCCGAGGCCCTGGTGGTCGGCATGGACAGCCCCGGTATTTTCAGCCTCCGCCGGGACAAGCGAATCATATTCTCGTCCTTCTGGGCAGGACTCGGTACCAGCCGCGACCCGAATACTATCGGGCCCAGGCTGACCGATCCCGAGCTTCGCTCGGGGGAGGATGGGACGCAGATCGCGCCTACCGAGGTTCCCGATCTGCAGGAGCGCAAGTGGATCGCGGTTGAAAACATCATCAGCTCCGATTCCTCGAGTGTTTCCCTGAGATGGCAGCTCGAGACGCAGGGAGGCAAGGCTGATGCGAAGAGAGCGCTGGTGCTCTATTTCAGCTCCCATGACCCCGGGCTGAAGCTTGTCGCGCACGGTCCTCGCACCGGGGCCGAATTTATCCTCTCGGAGGCTTCCGGGGGGCCATTTGATGAACTGGTCGCAGGAGATGGAGTCTTTCGAACCTCGATGGAGTTCACCCATACGGTGAAGGTCTCCTCGATGAAGCATCCGGTTGTCGCTGACCGCTGGCTGCTGGTGGTTATTCCGGCTGATGGAGCCAGTGATCTTGGAGTGACCTTCAGCCACGGTTCCCGGCGGGAAGCGCAGGCGGCGAAGATGGTCCTGGCCGAGGCCGAACGGCTGTTCGGCGATGGGATCGCCAGCGAAGCGCTGGATCTTCTCGATGGCCTCGAGACTCGCTATCCCCTGCAGGCCACCGAGGTCGAGCGGTCAAAGAAGAGGATAGCGCAGTGGAACGGCGACGCCGCGAAGGTGGTGAGTGACCTCGACGTTGGCCGGGATGCCTACAGGAGCAACCCCTCGGAGGTGATCTATCGGTCGCTGTATTCACGCGGGAAGCTGCTGGAGAGACGCTACGCCAATACCCGGGCCGGGGACTCTGTGGGCGGCTTCCTGGCTGAACTCGACAGCATACGCAGCTCGGCATCGGTTGGAAAGGTCAAGCAGCAGCAGGAGGAGCTGATCGCCAGGGCCAGGGAAGCGATGGAAAACCAGCAGCTCGGTATAGCCGGAGCCTGCCTGAAGTTATTGCTTGGAATGGCTGACAAGGAGAGCCAGCTCTACAAGGATGCGGTGAATCTCAAGGCGAGGCTCGATACTCGCAGGGAAGCCGTGAATAAGATCAAGCTTGGCCAGTGATGAATGAAAGAACAGAGAGAAAGCGATGAGAAGGACAGTTACTGGAGTTGATCTTGGACGTGATTCGATCAAGGCCGTAGAGGTTGAGATCGACGGGGCGGCTGCGCAGATCGTTCGCAGCGTCTCGATTCCGCGGGTTCGCCTGGAAGGGCAGGATCCCGAGAGTGTCGCGGCCGCCCTGGCTGAGGGGATGGCTGATGCGGGTATCTCTTTCAATGGCGTGACGCTCGGGCTTGGCGGCGAAGAGGCGATCCTGCGATACAATCACGTTCCGCCGATGCCTCCATCCCGGCTGGGGCTGATCATGAAGTACGAGATCGAGTCGGTAGCAGACCGCATGGGAGAGGTTCTTGCCCATGACTTCAAGCAACTCCCCGCTGTTCGCGACGATGGGGAGAGGACTGTTCTCCTCGGCCTCGCCCGGGAGGAGGGTCTCTCAGCCATTCTTGAAGCTTTCGAGGCTGAAGGCATCCTTGTCGCAAACGCCATTCCCGCGCCGCTGGCGGTTTACGGAGCATGGGAACTCGTCTCCACCAAGGCCGATCTTGATTCTCCCGATGACGACCTGGTGCTGATCGCCGACCTCGGCCGCAGCAGTCTCGATGTCGCCCTGGTGTTGAACAACCGGCTCGTTTTCGCCAGGAGTACGACCTTCGGAGGAGACCAGTTTACCGAGGCGCTCGCCCAGGATCTTGGAGCGGAACTGGGCCAGGCCGAGGTGGTGAAGAAACAACGCGGAGGAATCACCGAGGGCGCCTAGGGCGTCGATGAGCGTACGATTCGTCCGCTGCGCACGGCTGCCGGGCAACTGCTGGGTATGCTGGAGTCCTCTATCCGGGTCGGCGGAAGCCAGGCCGGGGTCAAGCTCCCGGGTGTCACGCGGCTGTGGTTTTCAGGCGGCGGTATGAGGCTGAAGGGTTTGCCGCGTTATCTGAGCACAGGACTCGGCAAGATCCCATTCGAGGTCTTTGACCCTGTCGGAGCCTCTGATGAGGAAGACAGCGGCAGCTATACCACGGGGCTCGGTCTGAGCACTCTTGGTCTCCAGAGAGATCGTTCCGGCGATCGCGATGTGCTTCTGAATATCCTCCCGCAGAAATACAGCGATCGGCAGACCTTTCGCGACAGGACCCGTTTCCTGATCGTGGCGGCAACCCTGCTGGTGCTTCTGCTTTGCGGGAAGCTGGCCGATGGTTACATACGGGGTTCCAACGCCAACAAGACGCTTGATGGCCTCGACAAACAGTTCCAGACCCTGCAGAAACTTTCCGGGGAAAAAGCGGCCGCGGTGGCCGAGAGTACCCAGGCGCGCGGACGCATCAACAGGTTGCTGCGCGAGGCCGAGCCGACCGCGTTCCAGGCTTTTGTGCTGGATTACCTGGCGGTCAATCTCCGGTCCGAGGTCCAACTGGAGCTTGTCGATCTCGAGGTGACCCCGGAGGAGGCAGAGGATGGCAGCATCGACAATACCTACCGGCTTATCATTCGAGGCCGGGCTAACAATGAGAAACGCAAAGGCCATGACTGGGTTCTGGATCTTCAGAGTGAGTTGAAAAAGCAGGAACGGGTCCGGGACGTGTTCTTCGGTAAGCAGCCGAGGGCGGACACTGCGGCCTGGTATAGCTTTGAAATGATCATCGAACCACAGTACGTATCCATTTGAGACCCGGCCAGGCCGGGCGAGATAGCGAGAGAAAAAATGCTTAAAGACTTCTGGGAAGAAAACAAACGCTTCCTTCTGCTGGTTGGAGGAGGGTTGCTTGTTTTCCTCATAGCCGATCACTATATCGGCAACTATATCGGCGGGACCGAGAACATTCGTAAGAAGAGCCAGAAGCGTCGGCAGGATGTGGTTCTTCTGCACAAGGGGCTCAAGAACGGCTGGTACGAGGAGAAGCGCAAGGTCCAGGCCTGTAAGGATCACGAGGCCGGCCTGAAGGACAAGCTCTGCCTGCCGGAACCCGCGGCGCTCGAAGGAGAGAACAGCCAGCTTCAGATCAAGTTTGACAAGGCCATCTCGGAGACCTGGGAGGGTGTTCGCCAGGAAGCTAACCGCGCCGGCATCCGGCTGCCCGCGCCGCTTACGGCGAGGGACTTCAATGTTGAGCAGGATGACACCGTGGCCCAGTACCAGGAGCACTACTCGGATCTCGCGATTGTCGAGAGGGCGCTGGAGGTGCTCGTGAAGTCCGGCGTCAGCGAGATCGAGACCCCGGAGCCTTACGAGCCTGATCGCCTTCCGGTGAAAGACAATGATTCGGTTCAATGCCTCTACCGGGCCGTATCGATTGGCGTTACGACCTCCTTCGAGAGCCTGCAGAAGGTGTTCGAGCAGGTCCAGTCCGGTGAGCCTTTCCTGCAGGTCAGGTTGCGCGGCCTGGGGGCCAGGGGATCTACGAATGAAGAGGATCGTTCGCTTGAGGGTGAGATTGAATTTATCGGTTTCCGCCTCGAGGAAGGGACGGCCGTCGAGGAGGGCGCCGGTTCCGGCAGACGCTCAACGGGGCGCAACAGGCGAAGGAGGAGGCCATGAGCTTGAACAGAGAAAAAATAGCCTGCTGCGTGGCGCTGCTGATCTTCCTTGGCGGAATGTATACCGTCGTACTCAGCTTTATCAAGCCGACCCAGGTCCGTAAGCCGCCGAATACCACGATCGCGCGGATTGAGCGTGAGGTCTTCATGGCGGAGCCGAGGGGCTACGCCGGAGGGGAGGATGCGGGGCGCAACCCCTTCAGCTTCTCCGAGGGCTGGAAAGATCTCGACGCCGTGCCGCTCCTGCCGCCATCAATTCCTGAACGTTCGCGCATTCTTCCCGGTCTCAGCGGCGGGATCTCTCCCGTCGACGGGGGAATTTATTTCTCGGAGGAGAGTCCCAGGGAGGTGGATGCCGGAACGGGCAAGGGGGCCGGGACGGGCACAGGTACAGGCACAGGCACAGGCGCGGCCGGCGCTCCGGTGGATACCACGGGAGTGGTACCGGTACCCAGGGGCGGGCTGCTTCCTGTCCAGGGCGCGGGCGACAAGAAAGGCGGGGAACGATGAAGAGACTACCGACCGTGCTGGTCGCGGCGCTTTTCAGTCTCCTGCCCTTCGCGTCAGTGGACGCGCAGGCTCCCGGGCCGCCGTCCGACATCATCAGCATCAGGCCTCTTGACCGGGTCGTGATCGCCGGGGGCGAGACCATCGAGTGCAAAATTCTCGATGCCAACCCCGTTCTCGGGAAGGATCTGAAGGTCAAGATTCGAACGGTCACCACCTTGCTGGAGGCCGCCAAGGTGAAGCAGATCATCCCGCGCCGCTCCGAGTCCGAGGCCTACGAGAATTGGGCCAAGTGGCTGCGTAAGGAGGGGCGCCCGGGAGCTTCTCTCGAGGCCGGCGATGCGCGGGCCTCTGCTGAGATGGCGCTGGCGATGTGGTGCAGGACTCCCCATGTCAAGCTCGCAGGGAAGCGTCCCATGCCGCAGATGGCCCACAGGCACCTGGTCATGGCCGCGCGGGCGGATGCTTCCTTCGCCGCGGTTTATCCCTATCTGCTGGCCAGCTATATCAAGGCAAACGCTCTCGACCAGGCCGACCTGGGACCTCTGAACGAGGAGCTTGAGCTCTACCTGCGGGCGCAGGAGGCCGGTTTCTCAAGCCCCGACCTGGATTTCCGCATCGGGATGATCCTGTCGCGAAGGCTGGGGATGGCGGAGGGAGCCGTCAGGTTTTTCGAGCGTGTTCTCGCCGCTGGCGAGGAGACCTCTGCGTCCAACAGATCCCAGCGGCGCAGGGCGCGACAGCTCCTGTCCGCGGTCTACATGCGGCGGGGAGAGTCCGCCAAGGCCTTAGGCCTCTACGAGGCTCTTCTGCAGCCTGAGTTGACCGGCGATCTGAACTTCGAGGGTCTCTACAACAGCGCCGTCATCCTCACCCGGATGGGTGGGGCCGAGAAGACGGCGCTGGCCCGCGATCGGTTCGCGGAGGCCCAGAAGCTTCAGCCTGACTTCCTGGATGTGGAATTGCGTCTCGCTGCGCTCGACTACGCCGGCGGCAAGTCGAAGGATGCCGACAAGAGAATCAAGGCCTACCTGGGTAAGGTTCCTGATGATCTGCCGGCCCGGGTGGACCTGGCGATCCTCGATATTACCGAGGGGCGATTTACGAAGGCGGAAAACAGCCTTCGCAAAGCTCTCGATGACACGGGGAATCCGGAGGTCTCCATGCGCGCCCGGTTGGGGCTTGGCTCCATCCAGGAGCTGCGCGGGAAGCTGCCGGAGGCGGAGGCTCACTACCGCTCGGCGATCAACCTGTCCACCAGCAACCCATTGCCGGGGCTGATGCTCGCGACCATCCTTGTCCGCCAGGACAGAACAGATGAAGCCGCGGAACTGGTAAGCTCTATTCGCTCGGCGCACGTGGCCAGCCAGGCGGTCTTCGGAGCCTGCTCCCGTCTGCAGGCGCTCATTGACGCCCGCAAGGGAGAGGCCGCCAGGTCGAGCGCCAACCTGGAGTTCGCTGTTGATGTCAGCCCCGAGGATCCCGCTGTTCTCGAGGCCGCGGGCCTGGCCTTTCTGCGCCAGGGTAAGCTCGAGCAGGGTCTCAGCTACCTCGCCCGGGCTAACAAGCTCGAGGAGGGTCGTCCCGCGACGCTCAACGGGCTGGGCTACTACAACTACATCCAGGGACACCACGCCGAGGCCGCGGTCTTTTTTGACCAGGCGCTCGCCGCGCTGAAAAAGAGCTCGCCCGGGAAGAAAGGCAAGGAGACGGCCTTTGCCAGGGATGCGAAGACCTATGCCACCCATGCCCGCAACCTGGTCCGTGACCTCGAGGTTCTGCAGGTCTGGGTTGATGAGTTTGAGAGCTCCGCCGAGGGACTGATCGATGGCTGGAACGAAATCGAGCTCTACGGGATCGATGTCGCTCCGGCTGAATCAAACGTCGTCTTCAAGGGAAGACAGCAGAAATCTCCCGATGGCGAGAGCGGGATTCGCCTGCTGCGTGTCTATCGCAGCCGGGATCTCGAGAGAGTGGCTGTTCGCCTTCGGATCGATTCGGGCAATGTGGTTCCCTCGCTGAACCTGACCGGTCCGGATGGAACCCGCAGCGCCCTGTCCTCCCTGAGCCTCTACCGGGACTTTGATGGCCGGGTCAGGGTTCGGCTGCGTTCGAATAAGGGGGAATGGATTGAGCCCGAAGAGCCGGCGGCTGCCGGCGAGGGAACTGTCAAGGGAGCCGTCTATGTCGGCAACGTCACCTGGGCGGCGGATACGAATTTTCACACCCTCGAGATTCGCAAGGCGCGGACCTCCAGGGGGGCAACCAGGAGCAATATGTTTGATCTTTACTTCGATGGGGAGCCTGTGGCCAGGGCGGTCCAGGTCCCGGGGCTGTCCACCAGCTACCAGTTGTCTGTGATGGCTCGTACCGACGCCCTCGGTAACGAGTACTCGGTCACCGTCGACAATTTCAAGGTCTACAGGGCCAAGGCAAAGAAGAAGAAATGACTTTGAAGAAGACGAGTTCAAGGCGTGCCGGCGGGTTTACACTTGTTGAAATCCTCGTGGTCATGTCGATCATCTCCATCCTGGCCGGCCTGGCTCTCTCGGGAGTCATGAGCGGCAGAACCTCTGGCGAGGAGGGCGCGGTGAAGTACAACATTACCGCGCTCGTCAGCGCGGTAGAGGCCTATGCCACCGAGACGGGCGATTACCCCCCGAGTTCGCTGGCGGCCTACGGGATCCGCGGCAACGGAGTCAACGATGGTATCGAGTGCCTGCTGGCCTGCCTGCAGACCCGCAAGCACAACGGGCCTTTTCTCGGCGACCTCGACCCCGACCAGCGCAGCAACGTCGATGGAGATGTCCTCTCCAAGCTCCAGTCCAGCCAGGTTAAGAAGCGTGTCGACTGGAGCCGTCTCAACGACATTCTCTTCGAGTACTGCGATCGATGGGGAAACCCTCTCGTCTATATTCACTCGCGCGATTACGGCAAGCAGTTCAAGGTCCAGGCGGGAGAAGGCATCATCCTTGTCGGCGCGAAGAGGGACTCCGAGACCGGCGGTTACTTCAAGCCGACGGAGTACCAGATCTGGTCGCTGGGCGTGGATGAGGTGAATGACGAATACGGAGATGGCGACGATATCTGTCACTGGCAAAGGTAGGAGCGGTACAGGGAATTCCCTGGAGCAAGGCATGCGGGAAGCAGGATACATTTCGGAGCGAAGTCGGGGCGGCCGCCGCAAGGGCGGCTTCACCCTTATTGAGCTGCTTGTCGTTCTTGCCATCATCTCGCTCATGGCCGGCCTCAGCATCGGCGCCTTTCGCGAGGCGCGCCGCAACTACGGGCTCGCGGCCTCGGCTGGTGAGATCCAGTCGATCTTTCGCCGCGCCCGCAACCAGTCGATCGCCAACGGGACGGGCTCGTTTGTCGTCGTCGATCCGATGAACAGCTCAATCTGGGCTCAGAGTTTTGAGACCATGGGCGAGTGGAGCTTCGAGGACGGCGGGGCCGAGGATGAGGGCATCGCCGGCTACGGCGGACCGCGGCTGGTGGGCGGCGAATATATCGACGGTCGCCTGGGGCAGGGAGTGAGCTTCCGCGGAGCCGGGGGCTATATGGATTGCGGCTACCAGGCGTCCTTTGACCTGAGCACGGGGGTTGTGCTCGAGGCCTGGGTTCGCCACGACAGGAGGCCGGCCCTGCGCCAGGCCTTCAAGAGCGAGACAACTTCCGGGCGCAGGAGCCTGGGGGGGAAGTCAGCGGGCGGCGGGGGGTTGGCGCCCGCCTACTCCATCGTGGAGAAAAAAGGCTCCTGGTTCCTCGGGATGACTCCAGAGGGCGCATTGGAGGGGCACATCGGGGATTTCCAGGTGATCACGGAAGATGACGTTGTACCCTCGGGGCGCTGGGTGTTCGTTTCCCTGCGCTACGATGGGGTCTCGCTGGTTCTCGCATCCGATGGGGTCGAGCGCAGGAGTGATGTGCTCCAGGGCCTGGGACGGAAGCTCGGTGACCGGGCGGCGCCGGTTGTCCCGGCCTCGATTCCGCGTAATGAGAACCCCGTGATGATCTCCGCGAAGGACAACTCCTTTCCCGGGGATATCGACGAGGTCCGGCTTCGAGGCCGCAGCGAGAAGGCGGTCTACAGCCATCCTCCATTCGAGAAGCTCATCGGCTGGAAGAAGGTCATCCATTTTGACCGCTACGGGCATCTCGATCCGGTGTTTCATGAGAAGAACATAAGGATCGTACTTGTCGAAGTCAGCGATGACCATTTCGCGCGCCAGGAGACGCTCGCTGCGAAGAAGAAATCCTCCCGGGCGCAGGTTGATCGTTTCGTGCAGACCTTCCAGGAGTGGCTCGAAGACGAATGGTCTCCGGATGAGATGCCGGACCTGGTCGAGGAAGAAGAAGAGCGTGATATCGAGGAGAGAGTCTATTCTCAAGCGCGGAAAAAGGTCATCAAAATCGATACCCTGGGGGTTGTGAGTGTCCAATGAGAAGAGATGCAATATCCATGAATAGAGACGGAAATTCAGGCGTAGCCCTGGTGATGGTGCTGGCTGTGCTGGGAGCCCTGGCCATCGTTGGCGCGCCCTTCGTGGTCTCGATGATGCTTCATGACCGCGCGAGCCAGAGCTTCTCCGGAACCATCAAGGCGCGCCAGGCGGCCGAGAGTTTTCGTAACAGGGCCGTGGCGAGGCTGGAGGCGACCCAGTCGGCTGTCGAGTGGGAGAGAGAATACGAAGAGCTGGAGGAAGAGCGCGAATTGCAGCGGGCCGGCCGCCGCACCAGCATGGTTGGCAGACGGTCAGCCGCCGGCGGACGAACCGCGCAGGGAAGCTCTCGCAGGCAGCTCTCCGGCGTGCGCGGCGGTGCGGCAGGGGCTGAGGCCGCGGCGCGCGGCGGCAACTCCCCGTCGAGCTTTTCATCCCGCGGCCCGGCGAAGAAGGATTTTGACACCGCGGATGAGATCGCAGTCAGCTTCCCCGAGACAATCAGCCTGCCTCGCGATGCTCCCGAGGATCCGAATGCCGAGGACCAGGGCGAGGTCAGCTTCAGGAACCCGCGCGGGATCATCGCCTCGGCAGAGGTGGTCGACGAGCAGGGCAAGATCAACATCAACACAGCGCCGCCGAACCTCATTGCCAATCTCTTCGGAGTCAGCCGCCTGAGGAGTGAGTTCAGCCCCAAGCACAAGGAGTTGAAGCTCGAAGACAGCGGCATGTTCCGCGGCGACACGGATGAGAAGACCCTCGATGGCGCCGTGGTGCTGGTGCATCCCGAGGGCAACACCCAGGCGCTTACCTACACGGTGAACCGGAAGAGAACGGGAGAGCTCGCAGGGCTCTTCCACGGCAGCTTCCTTTCCGGCAACCAGGAGGTTGATTTCCCGGCCGGGAGCTTCGTCTACGACCTCAAGGGCTGGAAGATCGGATTCCATCGCTTCTGGTCGGAGCGCTATGGCGGCTTCCACCCCGAGGAACTGACCCGATTCCGGGCGGTGGAGTCGATTCGCGAGATCGCCCACTGGCAGATCGCCTCGCTCTTTGTCGGTCGTTTCCGGGGCCAGGGGCTCGATATGGACCTGCTCAAGAAGAGCAAGGTGGATACCAGGAACCTCGGCCTCGATCCGTCGATGTTTGCCGACGAGGGCTACAAGATGGAGGTCCGGGAGATCAAGGCTCTGCAGCGGGCCCGCCAGTCGCTCAGCAAGCTAGGCTTCAAGAACCGCTTCCTGCAGGAGATCGAGGATCGGCGCGGACCCTATATGCTCCTCGACCTGGCCGCGAGGCTGCGCGGAGCCAAGAAAAACGAGGCCCGGAAGGTTCGTGAGGAAATCGAGGTGATGCTGGCCGAGGAGAAGAAGTCTCGCAAGGCTCTCAAGATCGATGCCCGCTATCTGGATGGAGCCCTGGAACACATGGCCGAGGTCTACCAGACCTCCGGTATCGAGACGATCCTTCCGGAAGATCTCGAGTATCATCGCGACGCCCTCACCGTCAGCTCTCGCCTGCCCGCGAGTTGGAGCGAGGCCCAGTCTCTCGGCAGCGATCTCTCCACGGCCGGGCCGGAATACAAGATCGTGATTCCCCGCGCGCCGGAGTTCAACCCCGGCACCGTGGTTCGACTGCGCGGCCTGGACGGGAGCGGGCGCTCCGAGTTCAACGTCATCAGCAAATCAGCCGGCTCCCAGACCGGCGGAATCAGCCTGGCCTATCCCCCGCGCGCCTCCTACCGCTCCTACAAGGCGGTCATCGAGGCTCTCCAGCGTCACCCTGTGAACGTGAACACGGCCAGTGAGAGGGTTCTGCGGGCGGTGTTCACAGGAATCAGGGGAAAGGACAAGACCCATGTCGTCACTCCCTACGAGGCCGCCAGGCTTGCCATCGACATCCGCGGAAAGGTGCCCCTGAAGGGACACGAAGAGTTCTACGCGGCGCTGCAGGCGGCCTCCTCGAGCGGGATTATCGATGAGGAGGACGTGAAGCCGCTCTTTGTCAACGCGGTCCAGCCGACCAACTACCTTCTGCGCCAGTCGACCACCGGTCTGTGCTATTCAACCGCTGATGTCTACACCATCGAGGCGCGGGCGCTGCTTCGTTCACCCGCAGGGTCGGAGCTGGCGGCTTCGCGGTTCCGGGAGATTGTCGATGTGAGCCCCGCGGGCATTCGCCTGAGCGGGCTGGTCAGCCAGGTGGATTATTCCGACGGCATCTTCCTCCAGGATCCGAAGATGACCCCGCGTTTCCCCGAGAACAACCATCGCTTCCGAATCCGGTTCCCGGGAACCCTCTCGCACCTGGTGGAATCCCGCCCGGTGATGTTGAACCGGGGAGAGCTGATCTTTCCGGGGGCGGATGTCTCGACCCTGCGCCTGCTGACGACCCAGACCCCCAAGAACAGCCTGAAGGAGGTTCTCTACGAGGAGGTTCTGAGCTTCGAGGACACCTACGAGGGCCTGGAGCTTGACCGGGGAGAGCCCTACGAGCTCTCGATCGGCGGCGGGGGAGAGGGCGGAGCCAACAATGCCGGTGTGCCGGCGGCGGCAGGCGGCCGGGGAGGCCAGGCAGGCGGCGCGGGAGGAGACCTGACAACAAAACCTGCCGGGGTGGACTTCTGGTTCCGGATGAAGACCTACCCGCAGGCCCGATCCCGCGATGGCTACTATAAGCTGGTCGAGGGAGGCGTCGACCCCGAGCGCAACCGCATGGCCCTGCTCTACGATGACAGCCGGGGGCGGGTGCTCTTCAGGATCTACGACAGTTCCTTCCCCGATCCGCTCATGAAGAAGGACAAGGACAACGGATCCTTCCTGCAGATCGAGGCGATCCGCGGGCTCGAGCTCGAGACCTGGTACCACATCAAGCTGGTCTGGGATGGGACCTTCGGAGGCGGGGCGCAGCTCTACATCGATGGCGTTCCGGCCGGCAAGGACAACCTGTCCACCGAGTTGACCACGAGCATCGCCGGCAGCGGCAACATAGCCAGCATCGGCGTTCGCGACGCCAGCCGTTTTCCGACCCAGGGGTCGGTGCGGATCGGCGCCGAGATTTTCGAGTATATCGGCAGGAGCGGCAATTCTCTGCGTGTGCGCCCCCTGCCTCCAAGTCACTGGAAGCCTCTGCCGATCACCGGCCTGAGCAACACCGGCGGCGCAAGCGGCTTTCTGCCGCCGGGGGCCGACGCGGGCGCTGCCGATCCCGCGGCTGCCGGGGCCGGCACCGCCTTGCCGGCGAAGACAGACTCGAGGTTGTGGAACGGACGCGGGTCCATTCCTTCGCCCCACCCCGCGGGCTCTCTCGTCAGCCTGCACGGCTACTCGCTGGAAATTCGCCGCAAGGTGGCTCCGACCGCTAACCAGGGCGCCGCGGGAGCCGCGGCCAACCCCTTCGCAGGCGGAGCCGCCGCGGGAGGCGTGGAACACCAGGTGGCGGATGGAGACTCCACCGAGATGATCTGGGGTACCGGCGGCATGGCGACAGCTGAGCCTCTGAACGCCTGGAACTTCCCACAGGTCGTGCGCGCGGGAATCTACCATTATTTTGACCGGTTCGCGGGGGAGCCTCCGCCCCAGGATCCGAACCAGCCAGGGCGCAATAACCTGCCCGGCGGCGTGGGGGGAAACAATCCCCCGGCGGGACAGGGCGAAGATGAGGAGCAGGGAGGTTCGGCGCTCGCCACCACGGGCACCATCGTGGTGCCGCTGTTCAAGCTTCCCACCGCCACCGATCAGCCCGACCTGCCCGGCGGGGTCAATATACCAGGCGGCATCCCCGGCGTTCCCGGGGGCGCGCAGCAGGAGGGGCAGCAGCCTGAGTACACCGGCATGCTGATGGGCTTCGGCCGCACCAGCTCGGATTATTTCCAGTCCAAGGGGATCTGTCATTTCAACGGCCGTAATTACCAGTACCAGCGCATCCCGCTGCCGCCTGAGTACCTCATGGCCCTGAACAAGGATCCCAAGGTCCAGAATCCTCCGGCGATGGGCCTGGAGCTGAAGGGCGCCTATCCTCCGGAGGCCGGAGGCGCTGTCGAGGGGCTCACCGGCGCCGGCGGCCAGGATGGCCAGGGTCCTGTGCAGAACGACGGGCGCGAGCAGCGCCCGGTTATCCAGCTGTCGCTCCTGGCCAACGGTCTTCCCCAGACGCGCTATCCCTCCACGGGAGTTCTCGAGATCCGCGGCATCCCGAGCCCCTGGGAGATGCAGGCGGGCCGTCCGAACGTGCTCGGGCAGCCGCTGATGCAGGTCCACCCTGATGACGCGGTTGAGTGGCTCCGCTACAGGGAGGTCTTCCAGAACATGTTCGTCGGCCGGCTCGGGTCGAACTCGAACTTCCGGGGCTACCCGGTTCGCGAGGAGCACAACTACCTGAAGAAGCAGATGGATATTCCCGTCGGCCAGCCGATCCGGCTGGTGATGGAGCTTGGCCAGGGCGGGGCCGGGTGGGGAGACTTCGTCTCCATCACCACCAGCGATCCGCAGGTCTACGAGCCCATGATGAGGCGGGTCTACAGGGCTTTCGAACACGAGGACGGGCGCTTCTTCCTGTCGCTGATCGATGTGGGCAAGAATGGCCAGGAGCTGATGCCCTCGACAGGCGTCTATCGCCACGCCTACTTCCGCGGCATGAATCCCCGCCTGGTGAAGTTCCCATCCTGGGGGCTTCCGGAGATCGCCACCGGCAGCCTGACCCTCTTCGGGGATGCGAAGGCCATGGAGGTCCGCGGAGGCCGTGGCCGGCAGGGCCAGCGAAACCAGAGCCGGTCGGAGAGCCAGCGGGTGGGTGGAGACGAATCCAACGGTATCACCATCGACGAGGTCCGCAGGTTCGAGAATCGGCGCGTGGCCTACGACCCGACCTATGGCCCCAGGGTGAAGCACGTCCTCGTCCCGCTCAAGGGCGGACGCGTGGAGGTCAGCCGGGGCGGGGCGCAGACGGTCATTGGCGGAGCCATCGCCAAGAACCAGTCCGTCACTCGCTCCAACCCTCTCGATGTGCTGGTCGTTTCGGTGAGCATCGAGCGCGGCCAGCCGAGCATCTTCGCCATGGGTATGGAGGAGGGCGTCATCCGGATCGGCCGGGAGCTCTTCTACTTCGAGGATGCAGAGGGAGCCAAGGGCGGGCAGGCCGGACAGGCAACCCGCGCGAGTCCCCAGTCAGCCGGCTACGACCCATCGCTTGCCGGCGAGGCCAACGAGCTGCTGGCTCCCTACAAGGAGCGCCAGGCCGATGGCCGCCTTCGCTACGAGCAGATCCAGGTCAGCCAGATGACCGGCCACTTCGAGCCCGAGGGCTTCGCCCTCATGCGCGACGGCAGCCCCGAGCGCGCCGATTTCTACGAGCTCTTTTATTACGGCTCCACCGGGGGCGGCTTCAAGAACGTCCTGCGGGGGCAGTTCAGTACGCCCTACCTGAAAAACTCCAGCCGGGGAGCCTCGATGATCAGCAACGCCACCCGGCGGCTGCGCCTGATCGGCCGCGCCCTGATCGGCACCGCGCCGATGGCGCACGGGGTGGGCGACGCCTGCAGCCTGGTCCCCTACCTGACCATGTCTCCGATCACCGGGGCGATGACCAGCTCGGGGATCCCGGTCAAGCGGGCCCAGTTCTTCGCGCCCAATGGCGGCTACGTGATGATTGACCCGGGCCGCTACGGCCAGCCCAGGGAGATCATCTCCCACATGGGTCTTGCCGGAGACAGCGCCGCGCAGCTGCGGCTGCCGCGTGACCAGCGCGGGGAGCTCTGCATGCGGGCTCGCTTCGGAACCCAGCCGCGCCCGATCGGCACCGACATGTTCGCCTACCAGATGCCCTTCCGGTACTTTGATCGCTACGAGGCGGGGGTCGAGAGCGAGGCCATGGCCTACCTGCAGAAGAGCTTCCGTGTGCCGGGCGCCTATTGGCGAAGCATCGAGTGGAAGGAGCGCGAGGGGACGAACATCAAGCGCGATCGTCTCTGCGACATCATCGTGATGGCCCGCTTTGACCGCGCGGCGGACTGGGATGCCGAGGGTGACGAGACGGGCTCGAATGGGCTCTATCTCTTCGAGGAGACCCGCCGGAAGACCCGCAAGGATGTTGTCCGCTACGATCTTGACCGCGGAGGAGACGAACTGGAGATCCGCGTCTACTTCCGCTACAAGTCCGGCAGCTACATGCATGTCCGGGATGACATCTACCGCGATGACTGGAAGGAGTCGCCGGTGCTCGAGTCGCTGGTCATCGAATACGAGAAGGATGGGGCTGTGGTGCGGCACGAGGAGTTGCCGCGTTGATGCCTTCGCCGCGGTTTTCTCACATAGCCGGACACCGGACCGGCGGCTACACCCTGCTGGAGGTCGTGATCGCGGTGGGCATTCTCGTCATGCTCGGCAGCGGCCTGGCGACCCTGCTCACCCAGGGGATCTCCATCTGGCGCCGGGCGGAGAACCGCGGACGCGTCTACGACCAGGCTCGCATCCTGCTTGAGAGGATGTCGGAGGACCTGCGCTCGGCGGTGGTGCTTTCAGGTTCCGGCGCGGGCGGCGGCGCCTGGGTCCGTTTCATCTGCGATGAGGACTATCTTGGCCGGCAGCGGCTGCGCTTCGTGCGGACCATCTCGGCAGAGACCAGCAACGCGATCCTTCGCCAGGGGGGACAATACCTGACGATCACAACACCGGCGGTCTACGATGGCCGAAATGACAAATGGGAGGCCGTCGGCGGCGATCTTGGAGCGCCGGGTGGCCTGATGGAGGTTATCTATCTCAGGGATCCGCGCGCCTCCGAGACCTATCTCTGGCGCGGCTACCGCTCTCCGGTGGGCGGGATGGGCTCGCTGTTCAACGAGAGCACCCTGAAGGACAAGGAGCTCGAGGACTTCTCGGGCAAGATCGATGATGTGGCCCGGGAGATCGACCGGCGCCTGCTCTCCGGAAGGCTGGAGGTGGAGGAGCAGGATGAGCTGCTCGAGAGCGGCGAGGAGGCGCGCGAGGAGATCGAGTGGATCATGACTCGATTTGCGCGTCCCCTGACCGATGGAGTTCTCTACCTTGGCTTCAGCTTCTGGGGTCCGACCACCAATACCTGGGAGGAGGTCAAGGCTCTGTCGACACCGGGCGGCAAGCGCGAAAGCGGGCCGCTATTCCACTGGGATTCGACCCGGGCGATTCTCGACTGGTCGGGTGAGAGCGGCGAGTTCACCTTCAGGTCGAGAGACGGATCCCTGACGGATTCAAGTGATGACATCTTTCCGGAGAGGGTGGAGGTCACCCTCGTCCTGCGCGACGACAACTCGGAATCGCTCTACCTTGTTGAGCGCATCACCAAGTCGGCGGAGACCTTCAAGGTCTCCAAGCCTCTCTCTCTTCCGGATGACGAAAACGACCGCTATATCCTGGTCGGAGATGAGTGGATGTACATGAAGAATGTCAATGGAACCAGGATCACGGTGGGCAGGGATGGCCGGGGCTGGCGCGGCACTGAGCCGGGAAATCACCTGGTCGGCTCACGGGTCGATCTCGGGGTCGCCTTTCGCAGGGTGGTGGAGATGCCCGGCAGCCGCAAGAGCCGCAGCGCGTCGGAGAGAGTTCCTGCTCCGGCGAAGAGGAAGGAGCCATGAATCCTTCCGCGGCCGCCCGCAGCTCTGGTTTTTCTCTCATCGAGGTTCTGATCGCGATGTTCATTCTCTCCATCGGCGCCGCCAGCGTGCTGTCGTTCTTTGCCGCGGCGGCGAGCACCCACAAGCGCTCGGTCGACCGCACCCACGCGGCGCTCATCGCCGAGCGGGTCTTCAGCGAGGTGCGGGGACGCTATCTGCCGGACATGAACGCGGACGAGCTGATGGATGAGCTCGACAAGGAGCTGCCTGAATTGTGGGACGGCTACAGCGCTGAGGTCTTCTGCTTTCACCCCGCCAGGGGCGGCGGAAGAAGGAAGCTCGGCGCCAGGGCTGAGGAGGAGGATGCCGAGGGAGACGTGGGCTGGCTTGACCAGGAGCTCTTTGTCCGCGTCATCATCCGCTGGAAACAGAAGGCCAGCACGCGCTCGGAGACCTTCCATACCCTGATCCTGCCCCGGAACGCCAGGGACTAGTCGCGCTATACGGAGCGGCTGTCTTATTCCGCCACGAGCAAGAGGAGCAGGCGGTGGGGGTCGCGGCCGGTCTTGATGCCCCGGTCGGTATTGTAGAGCCGGTCAAAGAGCTGGGCGAGGCGCCCGGGAGGGTTCCTCTCGAGTTGGCGTTCGAAGCTCGACAGGAAGGGTTTTCCGACGATTCCCTCCTGGACGAGGTTCATGCTCGAGGCTCCGGCCCGCTTCAGGGCGTGTCCGCGGCGCAGCGATCGAAGCTTCTTGAGCAGGGTTGCCAGCAGCGGCAGGGCGATTCCGGGTCCGTCGATCACCAGGCTGCCGTTCTGGGCGTGGTAGCCGCGCTCGAAGAGGTTCTCGAGGGCGGTGATGGTGTCGCGTCTGCGTCCCTCGAGAAAGAGGTCGACCACTGAGAAGATGCTGTCCTCGCGCAACTCGCCGGTGACCGCGGAGATGGCCTTCTCGTCGATGAGGGTACTGTTGGATTCGGCCAGGTAGGTCTTGAGCTTCTCGAGCTCTTCGTCCAGCAGTTCGAGGTCGCAGCCGGCGCGGCTGTGGAGCGCGTAGGCGGTCTGCGGGTTGAGCTCGAGTCCCTTCGAGGCGGCATGCCGGCTCAGCCAGTGCGACAGCGGGCTGTCCCACACGGGCGCGCGGTCCTCCCACGGCGGCGGCCGGTCGAAGGGCTGTTCACATTCGATGACCCAGCCGGCCTTTGCGGCGGCCTTGGCGAATTTTGTCCGGCCATCGAGCTTGCCTCGGAGACAGAGAACGAGGTGTCCCCCGGGAAAGCCGGTATCGAGGCAGGCTCCGAGCTCGTCGCGGTACGCGCGCAGGAAGGCGTCGGCTCCATCGATGATGACGACCTGGGTCGAGGCGAGGAAGCTCATGGAGCGGAGGCTGTCGAGCACCGGGGCGAGCGGCAGCTCGCTGACGCGCTTGTCGTTCGGCGGCCCCTGCAGCCGGTTGACGTCCGGCGCGCCATCGGCTGAGAGCTCACGGATGAACCGCTCGATGACCTGCTTCTTGAAGAAGTCAGCCCCGCCGGCGAGGATCGTGATCGCGGGCGGCTTGTCCCAGGTCTTCCGGGCAAGGAATTGGGTGCTGTTGAGGCTGGTCTTTGAGCGCGCGGCCAAGAGTTTTTCTCCCTGGGTTACTGACGAGAGTATAGCGAATGAACGACCATGAGGCATTGTTCCTCGACGATTTCGAGCTCTCTTTTTTCGGCGATCTCGAGCGCCTCGGCGGAGGCGACCCCGAGCTGGAGCCAGACCTTCTTCAGTCCCAGGTCGGCGCATTCACCCAGGAGCTCCGGAACCTCCTCAGGCCGGCGAAAGACGACGACCAGTTCGACCTCGCCGCGGACCTCTTCGGGCATATCGGTGAGCGAGGGATGGCAGGTCTCGCCGAAGACCTCCGGGTAGTTCGGGTTGACCCCGATGATGCGGTAGCCGTGGTCAACCATGTAGGCGCAGACGCTGTGGGAGACCCGGCCGGGATTGGCCGAGAGGCCGACGACGGCGAGGGTCCGGCAGTCCTTGAGCACCTGGGTCGAATCAACTCGGGTCATGTCGGTGATCTTCTCTTCTGGGTTGGCGGGCACGTTCTGGCGTCGCGGGCCGGTGTGTCGGGGCTCGCTTCTCGGCAGAGATTATAGGTGTTCAGAGACCGGGCGGGTACAGTTGACTTGCGGGCGGGCGGCGAATAGGATGCCTCTCCTGAAAATCAGAACGACATTCTGGCTCCGTAGCTCAGTTGTATAGAGCGGCTGTCTCCGGAACAGCAGGCCGTAGGTTAGAGTCCTACCGGAGTCACCAGAAAGCTCCTGCGCGTTAACCCGCTCGACAGGAGCTTTCTCTTTATCCCCCGCCAGCTTAGAGATCTCACCCGAGCTCTTTTTCCCGGAATCCTCTCGTCCCCCAGGTCCCGCAGAAGTGTCGGGATCTGCCACAGATGGACAGGAATCGCCGAGAGTTGGTGCAAGCATTGGTGCAAGCCCTTGGGGGTGGCCGGCAGTGCCGGTGGCCGCTTCCCGAAGAGGCTCCGGATCCCCATCAAGAGGCAGTTTGGGGAGAGCATCCAGGGCTCCGCCGATGTCCAGCAGGGTCGGGTCGGTGTAGACATTTGCTGTCAGCTTGGGGTCGCTGTGCCTCATGGCTGACTGTGCTATACGCAATGGAACACCACCAGCTGAGAGATGAGTTCCGAAGGTGTAGCGGAAGGAATGAACATCGAGGGTCCGTCCCATTTCATCCTTTTTGGCAATCCCTGCGAACTCCAGGTCCCTGTTGAGGATCTTGATGAGACCCTTGGATACATTGAAGAGAGGTTCTGTGGGCAGTAAGGCAGCTGGGATCGGGTCTCCCTTGAGCCTGGCTGCATCCTGCAGAGCCCTGAGCTTGATGATGAGCCATTCCTTGAAGTCAGTGACAAGATCATCTCTCAGGGGAATGTGGGAGCCCTGGCGGTTCTTCTCGTCTGCCGCTCTCAGGATTGCACAGGGGTTGGGAATATCGAGGTTGAGCAGGCCGACACGGAGGGAGGCGAGCTCTCCTCTGCGGAGGCCCGTGAGGGCGAGGCTCTTATAGATCAGGGCGCGTTCGAGCCCC
>CBFHWB010000023.1:0-33564 GCA_965659285.1 Planctomycetota bacterium
CGCGCGGAGAGTTCTGCCCGGATTCAATCTTGGAAAGCGCGCTCGGGGTTATATCGCAGAACCTCGCAAGGTCCTGCTGGGAGATGGAGCGGTCGCGCCGAAGATTCATGATCTTGCGCCCAGTCTGCATAGTATCCTCCAGGCTTTGTCCACCGAACCTGTCCGCCCAACTCCAGGGGCGGTACCGGGATTATTCTATTGGTCATGAGTTTGAACAAAAGATATTTATTTCTATCAGTCATATTCCCGGATCCCCCTGTTGGGCTTTCGCTCCTGAATCCAGGCGAATTTTTCTCGCTACAGGTCTCCTGGCTGGCCTGCTTTCAGGGTCTGTTGGCGCTTTGAACATCGATGACAGCCCCGGGAAGATCGAATAACATGCTCTCCACATTACTTATACGCGTACCAATGGGGGATAGCTGGTGTCCTTTGATTCGATAGAGAATGATTTTGCCGACAACCTGCCTGATGATGTTTCCGGGCGCCCGGTTTCCGAGGTTCTCGTCGAGATGGCCGAGATCCTTCGTCAGGCCCAGTCGGTGCTGATTGCTACTCATGTAGGGCCGGATGGGGATGCGATCGGCAGTTCGGTCGGCCTGGCACTTGGCCTCAAGAGCCTCGGCAAGGAAGCCCGCATCTTCAGCGGAAGTTCGGTAGATGGCCGCTTTGAGGGCATCATTGCCGATGGCTCCGTTGAGACGGTGGATGAGGAGGGCGCGTCCCGTCTTGCCGGGCAATTTGACCTCTGCGTGCTCCTGGATACAAGCGAGCCTGCTCGAGCCGGTGTTTTAGAGGGGGTCATCTTTGCGCCGGGGCAGAAGAGAATCTGTATCGACCATCACCTTCTCTCCGGGGAGTATTCTTTCGATTCGCACCTGGCGGTAGAGAGTTCGCCAGCTACAGCGTGCCTGGTTCTCTGGCTGCTTGATGAGCTTGAGGTTGCCGTCGAGGATGATATTGCGCGAGCTCTGTGGCTGGCGCTGGCGACGGATACCGGCTGGTTTCGTTTTTCTAACGCCGGCCGGCTTGCCTTTCAATGCGCCGAAAGACTTCTTGAGGGCGGACTCGATCCCGAAGAATTGTACGGTCTCATCTACGGATCCCGCAGCGGGCAGAAGACCCGCCTTTGGGGAAGAGTACTCCTGGAGCACCAGCTCTCCCTTGATGGCCGCCTGGTCTGGAGCGTTATTTCACGGGAGACCCTGGCTGAGGCGGGTGCTGTTCGGGAAGACCTGGATGGAGCTATCGACCTCCTCAAGGGTGTCAAGGGCGCCCATGCCGCCGCCCTGCTGTCGCAACTGGACGATGGGTCTTTCAAGGTCAGCTTGAGATCTGTGGAAAGTTTAGATGTCGAGCGTGTCGCACGTGAGTTGGGCGGTGGGGGACACGCCAAGGCCGCGGGCTACAGCGCCACGGGAACCGCGCAGGAGATACTCGATACTCTCAAGGACGTTTTGAGCACACAGCTCGACACGTAGTCACCGCAGGAGCCTGGGAGCGGGAACCTGAGGCCAGGGCTGAAAATCAGGCCTGGCAACTCTCAGAAAGTGGACTCAAACTCCTCGAGGTCTTCGAGATCTTCAGAGTCTTCCAGGTTCTCAAGATCTTTTGCGAGAACCTGGAAGCGATCCTGGTAGAGCCTGTAGCGTGGATCTTCCCTGAGGTTAGCCAGGTCCGGGTCTGTCTTCATGTGGTCGAAGTTGTCATAGCCGAGCTCGAAAGCGCAGTCCAGTGCTATGATAGCGTCGTCTATTTCGCCAAGAAGGCTGTGGCTGCAGGCGAGGTTGTAGTAGAAGCAGGGATCTTCCGGATAGAGGTTGACCAGGATCTGGTCGGTTTCGAGTCCCTTGCGGTGCTTTTTCAGGCGCGAGTAGATGTGTCCCAACGAGACCAGCAGTCCGAGTTCCTTCTTGGTGTAGCCCGGAGTGTCCAGGGCTTCCCAGTTGACCTTTTCGAGGGCGATTTCCAGTAGAGACATCTCGAATTCGAGGCCGATCGCATCGAGACCAAGGATCTCATCCGCTTCCTCGGGCAGGTCAATCTCTTTCCAGGACCATTGGTTCCAGGACGATTGGGGTGTGTGCATCGGATCTTATTCTTTTGCCTTCTGAGGGGCTCGAGCTCTTCTGATAAGTCTGTTGAGGAAGCGCCCGGTGTTCCGATGTCCGCAAAAGCGACCATGGCATCTCACAAGCACTTACGTCCTCCTGAAACATTCTACCACCACTGAGAATCACCGCAAGAACCCCTCTTGGGATGTAGGGGGTTCGGCAGGCTTGACTTGCGTCGTAGACGGACTACTATCGCCAGATGAAATCATTAAGTGGAGTCACAGTAAAGACATGCGTTGGCTACCGGTAGTAAAGACGGAAAACGGTGAGAGCTCCATCCAGGAGCGCTCCGCGGAAGGATCCCGCAGCGGCGAGGGTTTGCTCACGGAGGGTTCCTGTGATGAACTCGCGGCCAGTCCGGGAAGCGAAATGATTGGCGGGGCGCCCCTCGACCGGAGGGTTTATTTCGAGGTCTTCGGTTGTCAGATGAATAAGCTCGATGCAGAGCTGATGCTCGGAGTTCTCAACGAAGATGGCTACGAGCTTACCGATGACCCCCGGGATGCGGGCGTCATTCTCTACAATACCTGCGCGATCCGGGAGCAGGCCGAGAACAGGGTTTTTTCGAAGCTGGGGAATTTGAAGGGGTTGAAGGAGGCCCGTCCCGACCTCGTGATCGGGATGCTCGGTTGCGGAGCCCAGAACCATCAGCACGACATCTTTCGCCGCTATCCCCATGTGGGTATCGTCTGCGGGCCGGGTGAATTTCTGCGTTTGCCCCAATTGATTGACCAGGCCCGGGAGGAGGGCCAGGTAGCAGCTCTCGATCTCGACAAGCCGGTGCGGTTCGCTCGTACGAAAAATCTTGGCCCGCGGCCTCATCATGCTTTTGTGTCGGTGATGCGGGGTTGTGACATGGCCTGCACCTATTGCGTTGTGCCCTCTACTCGGGGTGGCGAGGTCAGTCGTTCGGTCAGCGAAATCATCGAGGAGGCGGACGCCCTTGTAGCCTCCGGCGTGAAGGAGATCACGCTTCTCGGGCAGACAGTGAACTCCTACGGTAAGCGCCTGGCTCCCGGCCGAAGGATCGGGCTGCAGCATGTGCTCTGCGGTTTGAATCAACTGGATGGACTGGAGCGGATCCATTTCATCACATCCCATCCGAGGTTCATGAACCGGGAACTGGTTGAGGCTATGGGGGAACTTGACAAGGTGTGCGAATATCTGCACCTGCCGGTACAGTCGGGCGCGGACGATGTTCTGCGGCGTATGCTGCGGTCCTATACCATGAAGCACTACCGGAAGGTCATCGATGATTGCCGGCAGTTGGTCCCCGGCATCGCGCTTGCTACGGATGTCATCGTCGGCTTCTGTGGAGAGACAGAGGCGGAGTTTGCCGAGACCGTCAAGCTGCTTGAGGAGGTGCGTTTCAACGGCGCCTATATTTTCAAGTACTCCGAACGCCCCGGAACTCCCGCCGCCGAGTTCGCGGATGATGTTCCTGACGAGGTCAAGCGTGAGCGAAACCAGGTTCTGCTTGAAATCCAGAGACGTATCAGCCTTGAGCTCAACAGCGAATCAATCGGCCAGGAAACCGAGGTTCTGGTTGAGGGGGTGAGCAAGAAGGACAAGACGCGTTGGAGCGGCCGCAACCGCAGGCACCAGATTGTCGTCTTTCCGATCCAGGGAGACGAGAACCTTGTCGGCCAGCTCGTCAACGTAAAGGTCAGGGATGTGACATCGGTCGTGCTGGTAGGGGAGCGCCCCGGGGAGGAGAGCTGAGTGGCCGTCTCCCGTCCTAAACCAGAATTCATGGCTGAGGCGCTTGAGCTTGCCCTGGGGGGGCTGGAGAGCGTCTCTCCCAACCCTCTCGTCGGGGCTGTCGTTGTGCGCGGAGGAAGGGTCATCGGCCGCGGATTTCATCGTGGGTTTGGTCGTCCTCATGCTGAAAGGGAAGCCCTGGAGGCGGCGGGCAATGCCAGGGGGGCGGATCTCTATGTCACCCTTGAGCCGTGCGCTCATCATGGAAAGACTCCGCCCTGTTGCGAAGCTGTCCTGGAGGCGGGAATCAAGAGGGTCTTCTTTTCAGCTTCCGATCCGAATCCCGAGACTCGCGGCAAGGGTCCGCGGCTTCTGCGGAAGGCGGGAGTGGAGGTCCACGGGGGGCTTCTTCGAAAGGAGGTTCTGTCTCAGAACGCGCCCTATTTTTTCTGGAGAGACAGCGGCAGGCCATGGGTGGTGCTGAAATGGGCCATGAGCCTCGATGGGAAGATAGCTACGGCCGGGGGTGAATCTCAGTGGATCACCGGCGCGAAGGCCCGGGCCAGGGGGCACTCTCTGCGCAGGCGGGTAGACGCGGTGCTGGTCGGCACCGAGACGGTCCTGGCGGATGACCCTCTCCTGACTCCAAGGCCGGCCGGCGGCCGGGCTCCGCTCAGGGTGATCCTTGACCGCAGGGGGCGTCTGCCAATGAAGCTCAAGCTCTTGTCCCATCCCCGGGTAGCGGGCAGGGGGCGGCGTCTCTACGTCAGCGTTTCCGGGGCGAATAGCGCCAGGCGCCTTGGTGAGCTCGAACGCCGGGGGGTGGAGACTCTCCTGCTGCCTTCGGCCGCCGCCGGCCTGGACCTCGGCTTGCTGCTGGCCGAGTTGTCGAAGCTGGAGATCTCCCAATTGCTCGTAGAGGGAGGCGCCAGGCTTGCCGGAGCCTTCCTTCGGGACGCCCTGGTCCAGGAGATTGCCGCCTTCGTCGCTCCGAAAATTATCGGCGGCGAAGATGCCCTCTCGCCTGTTGGCGGTGAGGGCTTCAGGAAACTGGCGGAGTCCCTTTCTCTTTCTGACCTGCGGCACGAGGCGCTTGGAGCAGATCTCTTTCTGAGCGCGAAGATTCGACCTGCCGGGAGCGCCCGCTGATCCGGTCGTTTGCCCTAAGGCATTGTAGAAAAAATGCTTGGGTGGTTGATTCGGGGGGCAGAGGTAGGTTTTTTGAGACAAGAGACTCGAATTTTATGATGAGTTTTGTTTAAATAACCGACTTTGAAAAACCATCGAAGCAGTAGGCGAGGCCCTTCGAGGCAGAGGGGGGCAGTGGAGATCAGCTCATGATTAAGGTAGAGAATATTACCAAAACCTACGGAGCGACGGTCGCCGTAGACGACGTCAGCTTTGAGGTCGGTCCGGGTGAGATCCTCGGCTTCCTTGGGCCGAATGGAGCCGGGAAGTCGACGACCCTGAAGATTATAACATCCTATGTGGTGGCAGATTCCGGCAGCGTCTATGTGAATGACATAGAGGCTCTTGATAACCCCATGGAGGTGAGGAAGGCCATTGGCTACCTGCCTGAGAGCACCCCGCTCTATATGGATATGCAGGTGATTGAGTATCTTGAGTTTGTCGCCCGGGTCCGGCAAATGTCGGGAGCCGAGGCCGCGTCAGCGATCGACCGGGTTGTTGAGATGGTCGGCTTGCGCCGCATGCTGCGCAAGAACATCGGGCACCTCTCGAAGGGCTACAAGCAGCGGGTAGGCATAGCCCAGGCGCTTTTGCATGACCCCGGAATCCTGATCATGGACGAGCCGACCAGCGGCCTCGATCCGCACCAGATTATCGAGATCCGAGAGCTGATCAGGACCCTTGGAAAAGAGAAGATGATCATTCTCTCCAGTCACATTCTCCAGGAGATCTCGGCCATTGGAACCCGCATCATGATTATCAAGGATGGACGGATCGTGGCGGATGACACCCCGCAGAACATGCAGCGATCGCTCGGCGACAAAACTGGTTTCCGGGCCAGGGTCCAGGGACCCGCGGAAGAAGTCGCTGCCGCTCTGAAAGGGCTCGATGGAGTTAATTCGGTTGAGATCACCGCCGGCGGCGGAGCTGATACAGAGTTTCGGCTGCTCACGAGCGCGGGGGAGGATATCGGCTCCAGGGTTTTCAAGGCCGTCGCCGGAAAAGGCTGGGAGCTCTCCTCCTTGTCGCCGGATGAACACAGCCTTGAGGACGTCTATCTCGAGTTGACCAAGGATGCCGCCTCCACAGACCCTGCCGGTAATGGAGCGGCGGCCCAGTTGCCAGAGTCTCCAGCCGGAGAACCAGAGGCTGCTGCCGTGGTACAAGACACGATTTCGGAAGAGTCTGGAGACGACGACCCGGCTCAAGAGCAAGAGCAAGAGGGAGCCTGAGAACCATGCGAAATATCCTGACAATCTCTCGTCGTGAGGTGGCGGCCTACTTCAACTCGCCGATCGCCTACATTTTCATGATCCTGTTTATCTTCATTCTCTCGTTCCTCTTCTTCGTTTTCTTTCCCTTCTTTTCCCAGACCAATCCGGATCTCAGGAACTTCTTCTTCTGGTTCCCCTGGGTGCTGTCGATCTTCATTCCCGCTGTCACCATGCGCCTGTGGAGTGAAGAGAGACGTTCGGGAACGATTGAGTTGTTGCTGACCTGGCCGCTGCAGGCCTGGGAGGTTGTTGTCGGTAAATACCTGGCCGGCCTGTTCGTTATCGCGATCAGCCTCATCCTGACTCTCGTTGTGCCTATCAGCCTCAGCTCGTCGGTGAGCTCGTTAGAGTGGGGGGTCGTCTTTACCTCTTACCTGGGGGCGCTGCTGATTTCGAGCGTCTATATCGCCCTGGGATCCTGGGCCTCCACGCTGACGAACAACCAGATTGTTTCTCTGCTGATCGCCATCGCTTTTTCACTCGTGATGGTCGGAATCGGTTATCCGCCGGTGGTGAAATTCCTCAACGCCCTTCCTGGGCTCGGGAACTTCATTGGCTGGTTCGGGACGGACTCTCATTTCCGCGAGTTTTCAAAAGGACTTATCAATCCCGTCGGACTGATTTACGGCTTCAGTCTTACGGTTTTCTTCCTGGTGCTGAACAACCTGTTCGTTGAAGGCAGGAAGTTTTAAGGAGGAGTTAATATGGCTGACAGCAGACAATATCGAAAAAAATACTATATCAACAGCGGCATCAGTCTCGTCCTCCTGCTCGCGGTTCTCTCCATGTTGAGCATCACCGCAGACGAGACCAGCGGCCTCAAGATGGATTTTACCAAGGATGGTCTCTACACGATCTCCGACGCTACAAAGGACATCTTCGGGCAGCTCGAAGACAAGGTGAAGATCACCTATTACTGCAGTGAAGAGCTGCCGAGTTTTCTTGCCACCATCGTCAGGGATACCGAGGACCAATTCGAGGAGCTGAGGAAGATCTCGGACGGAAAGCTGCGGTTTGAGATTGTCAACCCCGATGACCTCGCGGATGAAGCGGCCGCGGCGGCTACCGACGCGTACATGGCCGATTACGATAAAGGGCCGGAGAACTACGGAGCGCTGGAGGAGCCGGAGCCGCCCATGGATATCCAGGCGATGATGGCAGGCCGCCAGCGCGAGAGTCCTGAGAATATCAGGAAGAGGCGCCAGGCGAGGGCCAAGGAGAGAGCCAGCGCCACAAAGAAGAGCGAGGATGAAGCGTACCGGGAGATCCTCCTGGCGGAGTTCAAGCAGAGGGAGCTTCGTTCCCTGGCCGAGGTGGGCGTCAATCCCTACATCGTTCCCGACCGCACGGCCAACTCGGTGAAGCAATTGAGAGTCTACAGCTCGATCAAGATCGCCTATCTCGACCGCCCGGCGGAGGTGATTCCGTTTCACAGTTCGCTGGAGAGTCTCGAATACGAGTTGGCCTATCGGATCGTCAAGGTGACACAGCCCCAGAAGCCTGTTGTCGCGTTCTTCGATGCCCGTAAACCGCCTGCTCCGCCGGTAAACCCTGCCCAGCCGGCTCAGCCGCCGCCTTCTGACTACGCTGCGGTGACTAATTTTCTCCAGGAACTGGTTGACGTAAGGCAGCTCTCTCTCAAGGAGGGAGATTCTATAGATGACCTCGTCAAGAGCATCAAGGGTGAGGCCGAGCGGAAGCGGAAGGAAGAGCTGGGAGAAGAGCCTTCCGGGGAGGTCACCCTGGAGGAAAGTGATTATGCCAGCTCTATCAAATGCCTCGTGGTAGCCCAGCCTGACGCGCTTGAGGACCGTCAGGTCTACGAGATCAACAGGGCTGTATCGATGTGTATTCCCACGGTATTTCTCGTCTCTCCATACACCATCGACATCTCCCAGCAGACCGGCTTGCCGCGGGGAATTCCTATTACACTTCTCAACAGCGGCCTGGAAGATCTCTTCAAATCCTGGGGTGTGAGCCTTGGAGATGAGATGCTGGCGTCTAACAATTCGGGAGCGATCATGCTCCCGCGCAGGGTGCTTGGCAACCTGACGGCGATGATGCCGACGCCCGTTTCATTCGTGGTGTCTCCCAGTGGCGAGAGCATTAACTCAGAGTCAAGTCTCACAAACAGGATCCCCGGGCTGGCTCTTCCCGCGACGGCCGGTCTGAAGATCAGCAAGGTGGAGGGGCTCGAGTCCGAAGAGCTGGCGAATTGCGGCGAACAGTCCTGGTCGGTCAAGATCGATCCACTGGAAGGAATGAACAACCCCTTCAACCGGGGCCGTCCCAGCGGTCCCACGATCTCGGCTTACCAGCAGAAGCTGATGGGGAATAAGAACCCCGAGGAATTTAACGATTTTATCAAGCCGATGGCCCTGGCCGCGTTTCTGAAAGGTAAATTCGCCTTCAGGTTCGAGGGAGAGAGCGTACCTGAATGGAAGAAGCCTCCCGCTGGCGGTGCCAACCCGCATTCGGGAATTCCCGGCCTTCCGCCCGGCCTTCCGCCCGGTCTTCCGCCGGGCCTGACGCCGGGGGTTCCTCCGGGCGATGGAGACCTCCTGCCGAATCCCGCTGACCCTCTCGCCGACGAGGCTCTCCAGGAGGAAGCTCCGAAGCCGGCTCCCGTAGCAGCCCAGGAAGACCCCGCCAAGGCCCAGCCGGCTCCTGCAGCCGTTGAGAAGGCGCCTGTTGCCGCACCCGCGGCGACGAAAGAGGGAGAGGAAGCTCCCGCTGAGAAGGCAGCTCCGCCAAAGGCTCCGGCCCCCAAGGCGCATGTCGATGTGAAGGATGGCAGGGTTCTCTTTCTCTCGAGCGTCGATATGCTGAAGAATGATTTTGTGACCAATGCTCAGCAGCTGCCCGCTTACATGCACAACGCCGAATTTTTTCGCAACTGTATTGAGAATTTCGCGCTGGATGATCGGCTCATGAAGATCCGACGTAAAAACCTGACCGAAAGAAAGTTCGAGGAAGGCAGTGATGACAAGGCCTTCACGATCATCTTCCTGAACCTTGTCGGGCTTCCTCTCCTGGTGGGAATTTACGGTCTGCTCCGTTACTGGCGCAGAAGTAGCCGCAGCGTGGCTTACGAGCGTGATTTCCTTCTGGGGCGGTAGGGTGTCACAGGAATTAAAAGCCAGTTATTCGACTTAGGAGAAGCTTTAGCGATGAATAAGACCATCACCGTCTGCCTCGGCCTGGTTTTAGTGCTTGGCGGCGTCTATTTTGCCAGCAAAGGTCCCTGGGGTAAGATCGAGGAGGAAAAGACCGCCGGGTTCAAGAAATTCCGCGACACCGATTTTTCCGCGGCAAAGCGCATTGAAATCGGCAAGGGCAAGGGCGACCGGGTTAAGCTCGAGAAAAAGGATGGCCAGTGGGTGGTGGCTTCCGCTTACGGCTACAAGGCCGATCCGAAGGTGGCTGAGGACATCATCAAGAGCGTAAGCGGTATTAGCAATGGAGAAGAGGTTGCCGAGCTGAAGGAAAGCCACAAAAACTTTGAGGTGGACGACGTGCGCGGCAGCAGGATCAGTTTTTTTTCAGGCGATGGGAAGGAACTGGGCACGCTGGTGGTAGGGAAGACCGCGCAGTCGCGCGACCTGAACAAGACGCTTGTTTTTTCCCGGTTCGGCTCCGATGACGAGACCTACAGGATCGCCAGCAAGGTGCGAAGCGATGCCAAGCTCTGGGGCAAGATAGAAAACAAGAACTACCTGGAGAAGGAGATCTTCAAGCTGGAAAGCGAGGAGGAGGTCTTCGAGCTGCGGCTCTCGCGTCCGGGACAGGACGATCTCCTCGTCGAGCGAAAGAGCGAGGAGGTTCCTGTAGAGAAGGAGGCTTCCGAAGACGCTGAGAAGACGGAGAAGAAGGAGGGAGACGAAAAGAAAGCTCCCGAGACAACCACGGTGGAGTATTTCGTCGCGACCTCCGGGAGCAAGACCCAGCGAGTGGACACTGAGAAGGAATGGTCGGCAAAGAGCCTGGTCGATAAGGGACGCAGCCTGCGGATCGAAGATGTCTCGGAGCCGAAGGACCTTGCGGCCTATGGGCTTGACAAGCCCCAGCTCAAGGCGAGCTATCGGTACAGGGTAAAGGGCAAGGAGGATGCCCCAGTCAAGGAGCTCTCCGTTCTCTTCGGCAACGCGGTCAAGGATGAGAAGGGCGAGGACAAGGAATATTTCCTCACCCTGACGGGGGAGGGGAATGAGGGGCGCATCTATACCGTCAGCAAGTGGACCTACGAAGGCTGGGACAAGAAATTCGAGGACTTCCTTCCCGAGCCCAAAGAGAAGAAGCCTGAGGAAGGAGCTGGAGGGGAGGCCAAGGGGGCCGCTCCAGTTATTCCAGGGCCTCCTGCGCCGGGCAAGAAGCCCGCGGCCGGTGTTCCTCCTGTGGAGGGAAAAAAAGACTCTTCCGCGGGCGCCGGGAGCGATGCTGGTGGCCAGCTCCCAGGCGCCGGTGCGGAAGACGGTGGACAGTCGAACCCTTCAGACGGTTAAAAAGTCACCTGGTCTTTTCTTCTTCTGCTCAGCTTCTCAGTTGCCGGAGGCACTGTTGCAACTGAGGGTGTCCGGAGACGTGTCTACGCCAGCGACCGGGAAAGGCGCGCTGGGCGGAGGCGATCCGGGAGTGCTGATGTAGTTCAGGAGCTGCGTCGAATCCGTGATGTTGATGTAGCCGTCATCGTTCAGGTCGGCTGCATCCATACATTCCAGAGTCGCACCAAGACCTAAGACCCATTCCAGCAGGAGGGTGGAGTCGGCCTCGGAGAGGATGCCGTCGCCGTTGACGTCCCCACGGAGGAATACCGGGTTGCTGGACTGGTTCTGGCCGTTGGGCTGAGCTCCGACGGGTCCGGAGACCACGGTGACGGCTCCCGGGTGCAGAGCGGGCGTGTAGGAGATTCCTTCGCGGGTGAAGTTGTTCTCCAGCGGGGGGCCGCCCGGCACAGCAGGAAAGCCGTCGGCAAGCACCAGCAGCGACTGTCCGTCAGGCGCGTCGGCCAGTATTTTCGCCCTGACCACGAACAGGATATGCGTCTCTCCGGCCGTGAGACCTCCGCTTTCAAAGGGAGGGAAGACGTCAAAGAGGGCGGTCATCGTGAAGCAACCGATCTCGGGCGTGATTCTCGGCTGGGCCCAGTCAGGCCCGATCTCCCTGGTGTCGCTGCCGACCAGCGTAAGCTCGATGATCTCGATGACCTCGGGATCGTAGATTCCTGCGACCGTAAAGCCCTCGATCTCTTCGGTCTCACTCACGGCACGGATCGGGATAAGGATCTCAGCGTCAGGAGATCCAGTGACCGAGTCGATCATGAAGTGGTGGAGTGCGGGTTCCGCGGTTATGACCTCGGCGACCGTGATGCTGCCGGGGACGACCTCTGGATCGAAGCTCTGGGCGAGGACAACGACGGTATTCTCAATCGGGGGAACACCGGCCGCCTGGGGGAAATCAATTACCGAAACTCCCGGGGGGGCGTTGTCAGGAACATCGAAGATCATGCGAACGATCTCGGTGTTCTGGCCTACGGGAATCGTATTTCCATCGTAGGGCTCGAGGAAGTCGACTATCGTATGGAAGCCCATGGCGTGATGTCCGGGGATTCCACCGATGACCTTCTCTTCTTCGTGAATCTGCCAGTTGGTGAAGTCGGCGGAGCGAAGGAAGAGGCCTGTGGTATTAGCCGAGGGGGTCTGGACGACAGCGGGATCGAAACCTACGATCATACTGAGAGCATCGACAGGCTCAGTGTTGGTGAGACAGAACAGGATTCCGACCCTGTCGTCTCCCTGGCTTACTTCGATGTTGCCGGCACTGAACTGCAGGAGATCCTGAGGATCAACCGGATCGACAGGATCAACCGGATCGACAGGGTCGACCGGATCGACAGGGTCGACCGGATCCGCCCAACTCCAGTCGCTCAGCAGGTAGTGGAGTTCGTTGGTGGAACTGACGACAAGGTCAAGGACTCCGTCACCATCAAAATCGGCCACGGAAACATTGGAGGCCTCAGGCGTATTCAGGAGCTCTTCGCCGGAGCCCTGGCCAAATCCGTTACCCGCGCGGTCCTCCGCGTAATAGGAGATCCGGCCGGGGATTCTCTGGGCGAGCACGAGATCAAGGGCGCCCTGTCCGCTCAGATCACCGGTTACAAAGCTGTTTCCGACGTTTCCGATGGAGATCGGATTGGTATTCACGGTCCAGAACTCACCGGTCTCAGCATCCTGGGCGAGGAGAATGAAAGGTGAGATTTCTGAGTTTTCGTTCTGCTGGAGCAGGACAAGAATGTCCGGCACGCCGTCACGGTTGAAGTCGTCGACAGCCACCTGGCTGGCTTCAACTTCCTCGTAGAGGACGGTCTCGGGACCAATGCCGCCGCCGGCCTCGACGAGATGGTAGGTGAGGCCGCCGTCGTTGTCGCCGTAAACGAGGTCGACATGTCCATTGCCGTCAAGGTCAGCCGCAACGATCGGAGTCCTGGCGCGAAGGGTATCGCCGATATAGACTGTTCTCGAACTGCCGGGACCCTGGATGGTGACCCTGAGGCCCGAATCGGTATTCATGAGAATGTCAGCCGGAGCTCTGTGATCGAGGTCGGTGACGGTAATCGAGCGTACCGCCGCTCCGGTGAAGGTATCAGTTCCTCTCTGGGCGAGATTGAATTGTCCCCAGATCCAGGTCTCGTTCGTGATGGTCAGAAGACAGTTATCAAGGCCAAGCAGGAGATCGTAATCGCCGTCCATATCGACGTCTGAAGCGGCGATGGAGAGGATCTTCTCACTGCTCACCTCTGGCGGCAGGCTCCAGGTCATGGCGCTGGAGAAGGTGCCGTTTCCGAGATAGGTGATAATCTCGAGGGAGCGGCTATTTTCATTTATATGTACCGTCTCAGGCTGTTTGTCACCGTCGAGGTCGATGGTCAGCATCTGGAGGACACTTCCATTGGTCTGGTAGTTGACGGCTCTCCGTCCTTCCTCGGCGGGCTCAAAGGCGGCCGCATGAAAGGTAAAGCTGCAACCGGCAAAGGAGTCTCGCGAGGCGCTGCGGATACCATCAAGAAGACTGATGGAAATCTTTTCGCCGGGGGCGTAGGGACGCTGAGGGATGATCCTCAGGCTCTGTCCGTCGTCGCCGGTAAGGATCTGCAAGGCGACATCTACCTGGCCGCTGACGGCGCCATGGACCAGGACGAGTCCACTGTCGGTAGTGAACGGGGTCAGGAAGTCTGAGAAACCGACCTCAATTACCTGCAGGGGATGGATACCCGTGGCGAAGGGCGCCGGGGTGATGCTGGTGATAGTGAGCGGCGTGGCTTCGACAGGCGGTTCGGGTTCGGGTTCGGGATCTACCGGCTCAGGCTCCACATTGCTGGGGTCGACCCTGAAGCTGAAAGAGAAAGCCTCAAGCGAGGTTCCAGCGGACGAACGGATACTCGATGAGAGCTCCACCGTTACAAGCTCGTTGGGCTCCATTTCCATTTTTTCAGGCTGGAAGGCGACCCTGCGATCAGGATTCCTTCCTTCGTTATGGAAGCTGAAGGAACCAGCGATGCTACCGCTTTGCTCGCCCGTTACGACGAAGCTGTCCGCGTGGACAGTGTTGCGGTTGATCTTGTAAGAGAAGATCACCTCGATGGCCGAATCCGGTGAAACGTTTTCGGCGCCGTCGGGAGGCGAGTGGTCAACGACCGTGATTCGAGGGCTGAGGGTTTCGCTGCAGGAAACCATAGACAGGCCCAGGATTATTGCGCAGAGAGAGAGACTCAACTTACGTGACGTAAAAGTATTCATATTTATCAACCTGTAGGGTTCGATTTCTAACCTGTTGATACACATTCATGTCAATTGACATGATTTTTGAAACATATCCGCAGGGGCAAACACACCAGCATTCCTGCGGTAAACAATTGATAGCAAACGGGTTATCAGACCTCAAAAGTCAGATAGCCGGTGAAGACCCAGAACATCCGGCTGAATAACTACAATCGGATCGATCTGGCTTTTTCTGCACTATTCATTGGCTCTTTAGTGTTATGAGCCTTTAGGTTGACTAGGGTGGGCCAGATTCTTACCATAGGCCGTTCAATCGGCCCCTAAGACCCTGAAAATGAAGAAGTTGAGTTAGTTAACTCAAGGGTCTCGTAAAGTTGCCTGTGGGCCTTGAGGAGGCAGTTAGCCCGGTTTTTGCAGCATGACGGCACAAAATAATCTACAGATCCAGGCCCATAGAACCTGGTCGATCATTCGCTACTTCTATCTCGCTCACGTTCATTTCCGCAGCGAATACGAGCGCTATGACAAGAAGGTCATGAGCTATTCGCGGGCCAGCGGTATCGATCGAGAGTTCCTGCGTCTGAATACGGAGGAGTTGGCTGGTTTGCTTGAGTTCAAGAGCCTTGAGTCTCTTCGTGATGACTACATCCAGGAACTCAAGGATCTCTGCCATGATGTATTCAGGACAGCGGATCGGACGGATCCACTCGACCGTTATGTTTCAGATATCTTCCATGAGGTCTCAATTCTCAAGGAGGAGCACTATACGGTTAAGACCTACGCTCCCCAATATGAGCGCGATTCCGATGAGGTGGAGTTGAAGTTTATTCTCGACGACGCTCATACGGTATTTCCCAAGAAGTTGACACAGATTCGCTATCTTTTCGGCAAGGCGCGTGAGCGCATGGAAAAGATCCTTCCAACGGTTCGTTCCATGCCGATTGTCGTCAGATCCCTGTATCTTCATCGGAACGAGGACTTTATTCGTAACGCCTATCCTAAGGGGCTGAAGGCTTTCTATTCCCATATGTACCCCTTGGGAGCTTTTGAGGGCTATTACCAGGTAGCTCAGAGTTTTTACCACTCAAGTTTCTTCCGCGAGGCTCTCAAGGCTTTTCGCCTGGCGGAAAACGAGTACCAGGCGGCGTCAGGACTTTACAAGGAGTTGCTGAAGTCCGAGAAGGAAGCAGGCGGTTCTTCTGATGAGGAGGGATTGCCAAGGGAGCCGCGCTGGACTATTCGCTCCATCCGGGCAAAGATCGGTCGAATTCAGAAGAGGCGGGCTCGGAAGCGAAAAACTTCTATGTCTTTGAAACGTTTCGGGGCGGGGAAGTAACAAGGTTTTACAGTTAAAGTCCTGTTTTGAGAGATGAATTGTGCAGAATTTCGCAGACCGGCTTGACCAGGCCATCGAGAAGAAGAGCAGTTGTCTTGTAGTGGGCCTTGATCCTGTCCTTGAGCGCCTTCCGGGGGAGGTGCTTGCCGAGGTAGGGGTGCCGGCGCAGGGGGAGCCGGGATGGACAGCGCGCGCCGCTTCCGCTACAGGGCTCTTTTTGAGAGGGGTTATCGATTCAGTTGCTCCCCACGCGGTGGCGGTGAAGCCCAACGCCGGTTTTTTCGAGCGTTTTGGGGCTGTTGGTATGGATTGCCTGCGCGAGGTAAGTGAGCATGCCGCCAAGCAGGGGTTGCTGGTGATCTGTGACGCTAAGAGAGGAGATATCGGGCATACGGCAGCAGCTTACGCCGAATCCATCCTGGGTGAGACTCCAGACACCCTGGGGCCGGTAACGGACGCCGTGACGCTCAATCCTTACCTTGGAGAGGACTCTCTTCGCCCTTTTCTCGATAAATGTTCCACCGGCAAAGGGCTCTTTATCCTGGTTCGGACCTCGAATCCTTCAGGCTCTGATATCCAGGAACTCCAGGTGGATGGAGAGCCTCTCTATCTCAAGGTTGCAAGACTCGTCGGTAAGTGGGGAGAAGATTTCAGGGGAGAGGGAGGACTGAATCCGGTAGGTGTCGTTGTTGGCGCGACCGCTCCCGGCCAGGCCGCCGCCGTTCGAAAAGAGCTTCCCGAGGCGTTCTTTCTCGTGCCGGGATATGGGGCTCAGGGTGGCGGGGCGGAGGAACTGGCGCCCTTTTTCATCGAAGGGGGCAAGGGGGTTGTGGTTAATTCTTCACGATCGGTTCTCTATGCTTTTGACGGCCAGGAAGGAGACTGGCGCGCGGCTGTAGGTGAGGCAGCCTCCAGGGCAAGAGAAGATCTTGAAGCCGTTCGCTCCTCGAGGGTCTGATCCGGTCTTGTCCGCGTCCGGCTCGTTTCCCGGTCTCTCAGTGCTTGCCGGTTGATTCTTCGGGTTTGTGGCCCTTGAGCTTCCAGTGCAGGAAGGCTTCGACAAAGGGAAGCAGTTCACCATCGAGAACAGCCTGTACGTTCCCGGTCTCATGGCCGGTGCGTCGATCCTTGGCAAGGGTGTAGGGTTCAAGGACATAGCTCCTGATCTGGCTACCGAAGGCGATGTCTCCTTTTTCACCGTACATTTCCTGCAGTTCCTCTTCTCGCTTGCTCTCCTCGAGGAGAATCATGCGCGATTTGAGAACCTTCATGGCGGTGGCCCTGTTCGCATGCTGGGAACGCTCATTCTGGCATTGAACGACAATCCCGCTGGGCACGTGGGTAATGCGCACGGCCGAATCGGTAACGTTCACATGTTGACCACCCGCTCCTCCCGCCCTGTAAGTGTCGATTCGCAGGTCAGCTTCATTAATTTCGATTTCCGCATCCGGCATTTCGGGAATGACATTTACCGCAGCAAAAGACGTGTGTCGGCGGTTGCTGGCATCAAAAGGGGATTTTCTCACCAGTCGATGGACACCATTTTCCGAGCGGAGATACCCGTAGGCCGTGTCACCCTTGATGTTGTAGGTAATGCTTTTGACTCCCGCCTCCTCCCCGTCGAGCCGGTCCACGAGGCTGACCTTGAAGCCCTGTTTTTCACAATACCGTTCCAGCATCCTGGAGAGTATGGAGGCCCAATCGCAGCTTTCCGTGCCGCCGGCACCGGCATGGATAGAGAGAAAGGCATCGCAGGAATCGTGTTTTCCATTGAGGGTCGTCCTGAGTTCCACCTCATCGATCTGGCTCGCAATAGCCTTGTATTCGCGCTCCAGATCCCCAATTGACGCGTTGTCGTCTTCCTCCTGGGCCATCCTGGAGAGTTCGAGGAGGTCTGTCGCGTTTTCAGAAAGCTCCTGCAATGGCACGACGACGCTACGAAGCGCCTTGAGCTGACGGATGACCTTCTGGGCTTTATCGTTGTTGTTCCAGAAGTCCGGGCTCGCCATGCGCCCCTCGAGTTCAGTGATCTCCTGCAGGCCTTTCTCGACCTCGACCGCGGCGCAGAGGGTTTCAAGGCGTTCCTGGAATTCTTCCAGCCGGCTGATCAACTCGCTGTATTCAATACTCATGAATTCTCTTTCATCCATCCAGGCGCGCGATGGGTCTTTTCTTTGAAGAAGGGAGCTTACATTGGAAGCAAAGCTCCTTCAAGGTGTTGCAGACCTTCTTACAAAATGTTAGGGTCCGGAAATTTTGAAGAGCAGGTGAACCTGTTCGCGACTGAAAATTCCCCTTCAGCTATATATCTGAGAGTCCATGCCACGCCGCAACGATCTTGAGAGCGTATTGCTCATAGGATCCGGGCCCATCGTGATTGGCCAGGCCTGCGAGTTTGATTACTCCGGAACCCAGGCCTGTAAGGCCCTCAGGGATGATGGTTATCGAGTGATCCTGGTGAACTCGAATCCCGCCACCATCATGACGGATCCCGAGTTCAGTGACCGAACCTATATTGAGCCGCTGAATGTTGAAACAGTTGAGCGGATCATTGAGAAGGAGAAGCCCGATGCAATTCTCCCTACCCTGGGAGGCCAGACGGGGTTGAACCTGGCCAGTGATCTCTGGGAGGCCGGCGTGTTGCAGAAGCACGGAGTGAAGCTTCTTGGGGCGACCTACGAGGTCATCCAGAAGGCGGAGGATCGTGAGTCTTTCAAGGTCGCGATGGAAAAATGCGACCTCGAGGTGCCCTGCAGCCATGTCGTCAGCAACATGGACGAGGCTGCCGCCGCTCGTGAAGAGCTCGGGCTGCCTATCGTTATCCGCCCAAGCTACACGCTCGGAGGCAAGGGAGGCGGAATCGCCTACGACGAGGAACAATTTACTGAGATGGTTGCGGGCGGCCTGCGCGCCAGCCCTATCGGCACGGTGCTCCTGGAGGAATCCATCGAGGGCTGGAAGGAGTTCGAGCTCGAGCTGATGAGGGACAATAATGACAATGTTGTCATTATCTGTTCGATAGAGAACTTCGATGCGATGGGCGTGCATACCGGCGACAGCATCACGGTAGCCCCGGCCCAGACTCTCACCGACAAGGAATACCAGGTGATGCGCAACGCGGCGATCGCCGTCATTCGCGAGATCGGCGTGGAGACCGGAGGCTCGAACATCCAGTTTGCGACCCATCCCGAAACGGGGAGGATGGTGGTTATTGAGATGAACCCCCGGGTCTCCCGGAGCTCGGCCCTGGCCTCCAAGGCGACGGGCTTTCCCATCGCCAAGATCGCTACCAAGCTCGCCATGGGCTATACCCTGGATGAGATCTCGAACGATATTACGGAAAAAACGCCGGCCTGCTTTGAGCCGTCGATCGATTATTGCGTGGTCAAAATTCCGCGCTTCGATTTCGTCAAGTTTCCCGACACCGACCCGACCTTGACGACCAGGATGAAGTCGGTGGGGGAGGTGATGGCCATTGGCCGAACTTTCAAGGAGTCTCTGCAGAAAGCCCTCCGGTCGATGGAAGAGAAGCTGTCGGGAATCGGGATGGGGGTGACGAAACTCGAGGGTCTCTCGCTTGACGAGCTGAAGAAAAATATCAGGACCCCACATGGAAGACGGATGCTGAATGTCTACGAGGGGCTCAGGCGGGGGCTCACCGTGGACGAGATCCATGAACTCACCGGCATCGACCCGTGGTTCCTCGACAACCTCCTGCAATTATCTGAGAGCGAGGACCGCCTGGCCGCCTGCGAGAGCCTGGATGTGGCAAATGCGGAGACTCTCCTCGAAGCCAAGCAGCTGGGATATTCCGATGTTCAGCTGGCCACCTGTTGGAAGACCGATGAGATGTCCGTTCGCGAGGCTCGCAAGGCGGTCGGGGTTGAGGCCACCTTCAAGCTGGTCGATACCTGCGCGGCAGAATTCGAGGCCTCGACGCCTTATTATTATTCGACCTACGAATCCGAGGATGAGTGCCGGGTGAGTGATAAGCGGAAGGCCATGATCCTGGGAGGCGGACCGAACAGGATTGGACAGGGGATTGAATTTGATTATTGCTGTGTTCACGCGGCCTTCTCGCTGAAGGAAGACGGGTGGGAGACCATCATGGTCAACTCCAACCCGGAGACGGTTTCAACTGATTACGACACCTCCGACAAGCTCTACTTTGAACCCCTCACCCTCGAGAATGTCCTGAATATCTACGATAAGGAGCGCCCGGATGGAGTTATTCTCCAGCTTGGCGGTCAGACTCCGCTCAACCTGGCCGAGGGGTTGCAGGAGGCCGGCGTTCCGATCTTCGGAACCTCGCCGGAGGCCATCGCGTTAGCCGAGGATCGAGATCTCTTTCAGAATCTCCTCACGGAGCTCGATCTGCGCCAGCCGGCTAACGGCATCTCTCTCTCTTACGAGGAGGCTCGCGAGTGCGCCAACAGGATCGGCTATCCAGTCCTTGTCAGGCCTTCTTTTGTCCTGGGAGGACGGGCGATGGAGATCGTATGGGATGATCAGCAGCTCGAGAAGTACATGAGCTACGCCCTCGAAGTGAATCCCGGATTCCCCATCCTTGTGGATAAATTTCTCGACGAGGCGATCGAGGTCGATGTCGATTCCATCTGCGATGGAGAGCAGGTTGTCATCGGCGGAATCCTCGAGCATATCGAGGAATGCGGCGTTCACTCCGGCGATTCGAGCTGCACCCTTCCTCCCTATTCGCTCAGCGAACAGGTTCTCCAGGAGATCCGCAAGATAACCAGGAAGCTCGGCAAGGCTCTCAAGGTTCGGGGTCTGATGAATTGCCAGTACGCGGTCAAGGGTGACAAGGTCTATATCATCGAGGTCAACCCCCGGGCCTCACGAACCATTCCCTTCGTATCGAAGACGATCGGGGTTCCCCTGGCCAAGCTGGCCGCCAAGGTGATGGTCGGCCAGAAGCTTTCAGACCTCGGCTTTGAACACGAGGTCCAGATCCGTCATATCGCGGTCAAGAAGTCGGTCTTTCCCTTTGACCGCTTTCCGGGTTCAGACATCATTCTCGGTCCCGAGATGAAATCTACCGGAGAGGCCATGGGTATTGATGACAGCTTCGGGATGAGCTTCGCCAAGGCCCACATGTCCGCTAACCAGGATCTTCCTCTCGAGGGAATGGTCTTCCTCAGCGTTATTGACCGGGACAAGAAATATATCGCCACGATCGCCCGCGAGCTCCAGGAGCTCGGTTTTGAGCTCCTGGCAACCCCGGGGACCAAGAAAGCTCTCGATGTGGCGGGTCTTGAAGATGTCATCGAGCTTCCCAAGATCCAGACGGGAGAGCACCCGAATGTTCTCGATTACATGAACGAAGAGAAGGTCAAGCTGGTGATCAATACTCCCACCGGGCGGGGAGGGAAGCTTGACGAGGCGATCATCAGGGAGAACACCATCTCCATGAACGTTCCCTGCATTACCACCATCGCCGCCGCGCGGGCCGCGGTGGATGGGATTCGGGCTCTCAAGACCTCCGAATACGGGGTGCGCGCGATCCAGGATTACTTCCCGGGTTGACCGCGCCTGTCGCCTGTCTCAGGGATTTTTTTTCTTCTGGATCCACAGCAGCTCACCGTCGCTTGCCTTGATCGAGAGGTTCGTGACCAGCGGCTTCCCCGGGGCCGGCTTCCATTTTCCGGTTTTCTTGTCCATCCACTGGACCCCTGCGACCGGAGCCTTGAAGGTCAACTCGGCCTTCTTTTCCTCTCCGACATGGCTGTTCACTACGAGGAGGTAGTCCTCTTTTTGCTCGTCCTGGAAGTGTCCGATGACCAGGTAGCCGCCGGCCGCAGAGAACCAGAGTTCATCGGGGATTTTTTTGCCGATGTATTGGGGGAATGGCTCGGTGTAGTAGGTGGCGACCGAGGTCGATTTCAGCAGAGTGGGACCCATGGCCCGCATGTCTTTACCAAACTGGCCAATGGTTTCACCCCAGGGCGTTATGGTCGGCACGATCTTCCCGTCCTTCAGAACAGGACCCTTGTCATTCTTCTCATGACCGACATGCCAGGGAACCCAGAAGTGGAAGGCCTGCACGCCGTAGGCGAGGCTGACATACATGGTCTGGAGTAGCTGGGGCGGCGAGACTCCCGTCCCGACGCAGCGCATAACCGGGATGCCGTGCTTCTTCGCCACATCGCGGAACAGGTGCAGGTAGAAGTGGTAGCGGTCGGGTTTTCTCTTGCCGTCCCAATGGTAGTGATAGAAATCGAGGATCATGGGTTTCACCACATCGGCGAACAGTGCGTATTCATTCCACAGCGCGCGGTTGATGAAGATGGCCGGGTGGTTCGGGTCTCTCTCTTCAAAGAGCTGCACCCAGCGTGCCCAGGTCTGGAAGGCGCTGCTTCTGCGGCGGTCGGATATGAAATAGCCGAAGACAGCCGGGTCATCCTTGAGGTTGAGATCCTCGATCTCTTTCAGCAGGCTTCCCAGGTCTCCATTGCGTGCCCCAACACGTACGTAGAGTCCGTTCCTGCGGCAGACATCGAGCACATCGGTGGCCGCCTCGACGCAGTTGATCCCCTTTTCGACAAGGAACTTTGCCATGGTCTCCCGATGTTCCTCGGCAGCCGGCCAGTCGACAGATGTGACAAGCATGATCTCCGGCGGACGGTAGCGGACCTTGACTGGAGCCTCCTTCCCCGGCTCCTCGGTTTTTTCCTCGGCATGGATGGTTCCGGCTGTGATCGACAGCAGGAGAAGGATTGCGCTCAGACGGGATGGAGAAACACGCATCGTGACAGCCTCCTTTTGCGGGTAGGTGAGCATGAGAGAGTCATCATAGGCGAAATACCAGGTGCTGGGTACCGCCGAAGGGCCAAAGAAAAGCCGGCCCGGAAGAGATTCTTCCGGGCCGGCTTGTTGTTTTGGTAGCGGGGACAGGATTCGAACCTGCGACCTCCGGGTTATGAGCCCGACGAGCTACCAGACTGCTCTACCCCGCGACATTCATTTAAAATTACTTTCGAGAGGCTAGTGAATAATCGCTGGGGGGGGTAAAAGTCAAAAACTTTATCAAGCTAATCTGCCCGGTCGTGCAAGATGCGGGTCTCTTTCGTACAATGCGAGCGGGATAAGGTTGGTTCAAACAGGAAGATTTCATATGCATTCTGGGCATTTATTCGGAGCTTTGTTGCTGTCGGTTGCCCTCCTGGCTGCCCTGGCCTGCGCGCCGGAGGCTCCGGGCGAGGTTGCCAGGGAAGACCTCCCAGCCGCCGCCGGCCCGGAAGAGAGCCGCCCTGCGGATCCTCCGGCGCTTGCCGCGGGGGGGCAACTCGATGTTGCGCAGGAGGCTGTGGTGCCGGTTGTTGAAGATGCTCCGCCGACAAAAGAACCTGCGCTTGAGAGGCCGCTCGCGTCCGGGCAGGAAGCGGCCCGGGAAGAGCCAGTGGCTCCTCAGGAGAAGCCGAGCGCTGCAGACCTCGAGGCCCGGGCGGCGGATGAAAAAGCGAACGCCGCCGTGGTCATCGACAAGAAAAACGCCGAGGTGCGAATACCTTGCCGGTTTGTAAACCCGACGCGCCAGATCGAGGTCTTTGCCTGCCACAATCTCGGTCCTACCCATGAGACGGTGGTTGAGTTTGATGCGACCGGAGGCAGGATCCTCCAGGCTCTCCAGGATATCGGCTGTCGGTCGACGGCCTATTGGAACGGGACAATGCCGGGAGACTTTCTTCGCAACCAGGGAGACCGGTTGCTTGTGCTGGTGCGCTGGAGTCACAAGGGGAAGAAATTTGAGTTGCCGGCAGAGGCCATGCTGACCGATGGGGATACGGGTTTCCCCTCCTTTATCCGCGGTTTTTCTTTCAGCGCGGGCCCTGTAGAGGGCGCTCGCGGGATGGGTGTCTCACGGATCGCCGAGATCACCCTGGGGGCGACGCAGAGGGAGCGCGCAGTTTTCAGCCTGCTGTCCCATCCAACAACCTTGAATGGGCAGAAAGGGGCGGAGGGGCTTGCTCCCTGTCGAGCTCTGCAGCCCTGGAGCTTCGCCCCGCTGGTAAATACCGACCAGGTGGTTGATCTTCCGGAGCTCGTAGAGTCCCGGGTAGCAGCGGAAATTATTTTTCGGCGGGTGAAATCGGAGTCCGAGCTTCTTCGGTATACGGGCTCGATCGCTTCCGGAAGGGGCCTTGCCGCCCGGGCTGAGCTCTACAAAGATCTCGAGCCCATCGCCCTCACGATCGATTCGCTCAAGAAATCTTACGAAGAGATCCTGGTCGGGATCGCCGGCCTGATTTCCCTCGATATCACCCAGCTGCCCGAAGAGAGCCGTCAGGAGCTGTCGGCCAGGGGCGGCATGCTCCGGGCCCTGGGAGGCTGGTACTGTTCGCGGATCCAGCATGAGTATTTTCGGCTCTACCTGGCGCAGGAGAAGTACAGGCTCGGCTGGCTTCGCGGACAGAAACCCGCGGAGGACAAGGATGGAGCCTACGCCGGGATTCTCAAGCTTGCCGAGTTGAGGGTGGAGAGCGGTCTTCGCTACGAGGTCGATATTGCCGAACAGGAGGCCCGGCTGGCGGCGAGCCGGCTTGCCGGCGCGGCGATCGCGCAGGAGTCCAGCCTACTCGAATTGGACCGGTCTCAGCGCCTGGTCGGTTACCAGCTGAACGATATGGAGCGCAGGAAGGCCGGCTTCGATCCCTCAGAGGATGCCTACCTGTTGAAATTGCTGGGCGAAGAGCTGAGGCGTGTTACCACGACCTTCACTGTCCTCGCGGCCCGGGTTGAGCTGGGCAAGGGCTTCCTGGAGGAAATCAGGTCGCGCAGGGATGGAACCTGGCCGGAGGCTTCCGTTTGTGTCCAGCTGAGGCGGGACCTTGCCTTTGAGACCCTCTATCACTCCACCCTGGCCACACGGTTGATCTCCATCGACGAGAACATTCGCTGGGAAGAGGGGGATTCTGACGATGGGGAAGACGGGGTAACGGAGAAGGAGAAGGCGGCTGCCGTGAAGCTCGCCGGTCTGCGCAAGGACAGGAAATCCCTGGAGGCGACAGCCGACAAGGCGAAGGCCGACCTCGACAAGCTCTTGGCCAGGGTCAAGGAGACCTGCAAGTAGCAACTGTCCTCCGGTTGGAGCCTCAGTTCTCCCTGCGAACCAGTACGCTGCGGCTGGATTCAATTCCATCCGAAGACTTGGCGTAGACTCGGATGAAATTGAGGCCTTCGCGGAGCTGAATCCGGGTCTTGAAGGCCAGCTCCTTCTTTCCCCTGGAGCGGTCGAAGAAGATCTTGTCGGCGCTCTGGGTACGGTCGGCGAGGGAAAGATTGGTGGCCCAGGCGCTGAATTCATTGGAAGAGGAACGCACCGTCGCATGGAGCTCGGCCTCCCGGTTGCCGGTGACCAGCGAGGCCTTTTTCGTTTTGCCGTCCATCACGGCCAGCTCGATTTCCGGCGCGGCGATCACCAGTTCATTGGCAAAATCTTTTCCGTTTTCGCCGGGTTCGGAGATCGAAACGGTCTTTCGAAGGGCCTCGGAAGAATAGGAATCAAAGACGGTCAGCTCGAAGGTGTAGTCTTCCCCCTTGTTCTTGGCATCTTCGGCGGGCTTCGTGTCAAACTCGAAAAGAACCTCGGTAGACTTCCCCGGGTCGAGCTCAAGGAATTCGACGCGGCCTTTTTTCAGGAAGATTCGCGCGCCTGATTTGTTTCGCAGGATCGCGATTCCCTTGTGGACGCGTCCTTCTCCCTTGTTGCTGATTTTGATCCTGAGGCGGGCCTCGGTACTCTCCTCCAGGCGTTCCAGGCTCTTCCCGGAACTGTCCTCCAGGGATGTTGTGAAAGAGAAGGAGGGCTTTGCACGGCCTTTTATAATGATCCTGTCGGAGGAGGTGGCGAGAACCTTATCCTCGCTGGTAGAGAGGTCGAGTGAGATGAGACTGTCCTGGCTGCGGGGGAAATAGGGAAGCCTGATCTTGACCTGTCGCGAGACCTTCTTTCCCGGTTCGATCTTGCCAAAGAGAAACTCTTTCTCCCTGAACATGCCTGAATCAGAGCGGCTGACGCCCTTCAGCCTGTACACAGGTGATTTTCCCCGGTTCGCGGCTGTGGCTGTTACCACGAGCATGTTGACGGCTACGGGGTCTTCTTTGTCCGAGGATTCTTCACTGGTGAACTCGTGGCTGATTTCCAGCCCAAGGCTCTTCTTGTCCGGGGCGGGGCTGCCGGGGGGGGGCACGCTCCAGTCGATATCCAGCCGAGAGAGCTTTTCGACGATTTCTCCGTAAAACACGGCGGAGAGATTTTCGAACGAGGCTTTCTTTTCTTTGAGGACGGCCGCCGGATCGAAGGGCTTGTTTGAAGATTCGAGGATCTTGAGGGCCATTTTAACCAGGGGGTCTTTTTCCGGATGGAGCTCGCCGGAGATAAAGCGCTCCTTCTCGGTGGCGTTTTCGTCTTCGTCCGGATCCCGGGCCAGGTATTTGAGCGAGAAACTGGGCTCTTCCTCTATCTTGTATTTTGATACGAGATGAGCATCGTAGTCTCTCTCCGTCACGATGCTGTCGTTGGGGAAGAGATCCAGGAGATCCTTGCGGAGAGTTGCCGGCTGGGCCAGCACGTCCGGAACGACCCCGGTCTCCTGGATAGAGATCTTTCCCGGGAGCAGGTATTCGCTGACGGTGATTTTGAGCTGGGCTCCGTTAGGCAGAGCCTGCAATTGCTGGACCGAGCCTTTTCCGAAGGTCCTGGTCCCGATGACGATGGCGCGGTTGTTCTTCTGCAGGGCGCCGATGACGATCTCGGCCGCCGAGGCCGAGGCCTCGTCCGCGAGCAGGATCAGCGGATAGCGCGTCTCTGTTCCCGAGGCCTTCGCGCTCCGATAGTCGGGCTCCTGCTTCTTGTAGGCGGTGCCGACGATCTCTCCTTTCTTGAGGAAGGTGTCGGCCATGGAGATCGCCTGGCTCAGCAGACCTCCGGAGTTGTTCCTCAGGTCGAGGATCAGGCCAGCCAGCGGTTTGTCGTTGTTGGATTCTCTCAGTTGGTTGAGGTTGCGGCGCAGGCTCTTGTAGGTGTTCCGGTCAAAGTTGGTGGCATGGACGTAGCCGACGCCTCCGCTCCAAGGTCCCGCGCCCTCAACGTTCCAGTCCTTGATCAGCTTGGACTCTACGCTCTTGATCTCGACCCGGTCTCTCTTGACCTTGATGGGGATTGTCAGGATCTCTTTGTTGTCCTTGCCGCCCTTGCGCTTGACGGTGAGGGTGATTTCGGTATTACGCTTGCCGCGGATCTTCTCGACAGCCTCCTGGACGGTCATGTTAACGGTCGACTCCTCGTTGATCTTCGCGAGGATATCATCTTTTTTGAATCCGGCCTTCTGGGCAGGAGTCCCCTTTAACACCTGCTTGACCTGGAGCCTGCCGGTGTCATTGGTCCCCACGAGCATTCCTACTCCGAAAATTTCGCCCTTGATCTGCACCTCAAAATCTTCGAAGCGCCGAGGAGTGAAAACCAGGGTGTGAGGGTCGATCCCCGCGAGGTAGCCATTGGCGGCCGCGTAACGTATGTCGTTGAGCGAATCTTTGCCGCTGTAGTAGGCGGAAAGAAAGGTGAAGACCTTCTCTATGAGCTCAACTCCATCGTCGCGTGTCATGCCGTCCTTGAGGGTGAAGACGGAGGTCTTGTCTCCGATGTGAACGGGGATGTAGGGGTTGGTGGGGTCCGAGTCTTCGATGTAGATTTCGTCGGCGGCGAATTCGATCGCAGTGAAGGCCTTTCGCAGCAGGGGCTGGGGGTCTACGCGGCCCAGGTCGATGTAGCTTTCCTTGAGCCTGCGATCAATCGCCCTGAACAGGAGCGGAAAATCGGCCTCCTCGATGGCCTGTCCCTGTTTAGCTGTCAGGGAGATCGCCGTTGTAAAGGTGATGGACAGGATGGCCATGGCGGCGCATACGAAAAAGAAGCCGCGCAGTATGGGGTACGCCCCATTCGTCTGTTCAGTTGTTTCGACCTCGGGATCGGGTCGATAGTAGTGATCCGCGGAATGGTCGCGGTGCGAATGATCTCTATTCATGGAGTCGCTGATCCTCTGGTTCAACTGGGCACCGGCTGCGCGCGGCGCCGGCTCGCCATGAGACTACCACTTCCAGCCGGGATCGGCAATTCCGCCGGACTCGATCATCAGGAAGGAAGGAGGGCGGCCTTCTCCCTCAACTCCGAGAGACTCTTCATGACATCGCTGAGATCGGTCTCAGACGGCGTCCCGAAGGCATCGTGGAGTCGGCGATAGAGGTGGTAGAGTTCGTCGTAGATCTCCCGGCTCGGCTTGATGGGCTCAAAGGTTTCCTCCTTGATCGATGTCATGGCAACCTGGGCCTTCTCGACCGTATCGTAGCCCCCGGACTCGGGCCCGGCGGCGACCGCCGCGAAGATGGCGGCTCCCAGGGCGCAGGTCTGTTCTGCAGCAGAGAGTTTCAGGGGTATACCCAGCACGTCCGCGTAGATTTGCAGCAGGAGAGGGTTTTTCTCGGCGATGCCGCCGCAGAGAACAATCTCATCGACTGAGACTCCGCTTGAGCGGATCTGTTCAACGATGATCCTGGCCCCGAAGGCCGTAGCCTCCAGCAGCGCCCGGTAGACCTCGAAGGGGCGGGTCTGGAGCGTCTGGCCGAGCAGCAGGCCGGTGAGCCTTGGATTTGCGAGGATGCTCCTGTTCCCGTTGTTCCAGTCGAGCGCCAGGAGCCCTGTTTGACCGGGGCGAAGCGTTTCCGCCTGCCGCGTGAGCTCCTCGTGGCCAACGCCAGCCGGAGCGGTAAATTCACGAACGAACCAGCCGAAGATGTCGCCGAGAGCTGACTGCCCGGCTTCGAGTCCCCAGAAACCGGGGATGATGGAGTCCCTTACGATTCCGCAGAGGCCGGTGATGGATGGCGGCGGGCCGGAGTCGGCTGGATGAACGACCATGTCACAGCCGCTCGTACCCATGATCTTGGTCAGTCTGCCCTTACGGATTCCGGCGCCAACGGCTCCCACATGAGCATCGATGGCGGCGATCGAAACCGGGATTCCCGCCGCGAGTCCCAGTTTTTCCGCCCAGGCGGCGCAGAGTCCGCCGCCCCGGCTTCCAGCGGCTTGCGGCGGGCTGGGGGGACGGGACGCGAACCAGTCGCTGAGCAGCGGATCGAGCTCCTCCAGGAATTCGGCGGGCGGGGGCCCCTCGCTGTCGTGGTAGAAACCCTTGTGTCCGGCGGCGCAGACGTTTCTCGTGAGCCGCTCGGGCGTGTCGCATCCCGTCAGCGTTCCGCAGAGGAAGTCTCCCAACTCGACCCAGTCGGCCGCGGCCGCGGCGGCGGCAGGAGCGGTTCTGAGGAATCGCAGCAGCTTCGCGAGGGACCATTCGCTGGAGTAGGTTCCGCCGCAGCGGTCGAGATGTTGGGGCAGCCGCTGTGCCGCGAGCCGGGTGATCTCGTCCGCCTCTTCGTGGGCAGTGTGGTCTTTCCAGAGCCAGGCCATCGCTGCCAGGTCACCCTGGAATTCCGGCCGCTGCGCGATCGGTCGCATGTTTTCGTCTACGGGGATGGGCGTGCTCGCGGTGGCGCCGATGCCGATGCCGATGATGGCATCTTTTGCGGACGGCCCCCTGGACTCAGCCAGGAGCTCGAGAGCTTCGCGAGTCGAAGAGATGAGAGCCTCTTCATAGTCAAGAGGAGCCTGGCGGGCCAGCAGGGGGTCGGCGGGATCCGCCAGGATACCGTCCTGTCCGCTGCTGTAGGGAGTTACACCGCTTGCGATTTCAGCTCCGCAACTGGCATCGACAATGAGAGCGCGGGCAGTATTGGTGCCGTAATCAAGGCCAAGGCAGAACCTCGAGTTCTCCATGGAACAATCCTTAACTTGAGTTTCGTTGGGTTGGCAGAATAAGATAGCATTCCGTTTGACTGAGAGACATTTGATTATCCACGGGGCTGCCCAGGCCGGTTCGACGCATGAGTGACGAAGAAAAGAAAGAAGACGAGGAAGAAACCCGCGGGGATGAAGAAGGCGATGTCAATCGCCGCAGCTTCTTTACAGAGGGTTTCCGGCATATGCTCAAGCCCCTGGCGGATGTTGTCGAGTCCCGTATGGAGAAGGTGGGACTGCCCGATTTTGACGAGTACGAGCGCGGCAAGGGCGACTACCATTCGCCGAGTCCCGACGAGGCCCAGTTCGCGTCCCTGCCCGACAGGCCGGTGTTGCGTCCCCCGGGCGCCCTTGATGAAGAGCAATTTCTTCAGACCTGCATGGTGAGCGGGCAGTGCGTGAGCGCCTGTCCGGTGGCCGCGATCAAGGTGACCATGGATCCCGACCCGATGAAGGAAGGCCGGCCCTTTATCGACCCCCAGAGCCAGGCCTGCGTTGTCTGCGATGATCTCTCCTGTATGAAGGTTTGTCCAAGCTCGGCGCTCGTGCCGATAGCCCGTGAAGATATTCGGATGGGGCTGGCCGAGGTGGACGAGGCCTTTTGCGTTCGGACCCAGGGAGAGGATTGCCAGATCTGCGTCGATAAGTGTCCTCTGGGAGAAAGCGCGATCACGATTTCCTATTTTGGTGGACCGGTCGAGGTCCTGGACCCCGGCTGTACCGGCTGCGGTGTCTGCGAGATGTACTGCCCGACCGAGCCGAAGGCCATCGTCGTCAAGCCCCTCTCGGAAAGTGTAGCCTCGGAGGATCCTCCGGATGATGGGCCGAGCCCATCGGACGAGGGCACCTACCTTCCGATGGACTGATGTCAACCCTCCGCGGTTTGCTTTTCGCCGCTGTTGTCCTTTGGTCTTCTGCCGTAGAAGGCGAAACCTCCTACGACGGTGGCGCCGACGAGGAAGGCCAGAATGGTCACTCCCGCTGTACTGTCGCCTTCGGCGGGCCAGGCCGGGCCGCCTGGTCCGGTCTCTCGAAAGGGCCAGAGATTCCACAGGGAGCCGGCCATCAGGCCGCCGAGGAAGGCCATGGTGGGGGACCGGTAGCGCCTGAGGAGCAGGTTGATCAGCCGGGCAAAGAGGACGAGTCCGATCGTGCAACTCGCCGCGAAGACGACCAGGAGAAGGTAGTCACGCTGGTTGATGATTCCGAGGACGTCATGGTAGACACCCAGCAACAGGAGGATGAAAGAACCGCTGATGCCCGGCAGCAGCATAGCTGAACTCGCGACGCAGCCGCAGATAGCGAGCCTGGCGTAGTTAAAGAGGTCGTGAGGTATCGCGGCCTCCTGGGGGGATTGCTCCTGCGCGAACCCGGCGGCATAGATGGAGATGCAGATGGTCAGGGCCGTCGCGGCGATGCCACAGGTCAGTTCAACCATCGACTTTCGTTCCATCAGCCTCAGGGGGAAAATGATCGAGGCTCCTACGAGGCCAAAGAAAAACCCATTGGTTGGATTCGGGTGGTTTTTGATGAGGTGTTCGATCAGGTGGCTACAGGCCAGGATGGAGAGGACCGCGCCGCCAAACAATTGGGCCAGGAAGCCCAGGTCGTGTCTATTCCACAAGGCTCCCAGGCGAGTCTTTCGTTCCGCACCCCAGGGGAGTCCTGCGGCTTCTCTCAGAGAGGAGGGGGAGAAGCTGTGCAGCGCCTTGATCAGGCGCTCGTAGATTCCGAATATGACGGCCATTGTCCCGCCGCTGACCCCGGGGATGATCATGGCCAGTCCGAGGACTGCGCCTTTGATGGTATTGAAGATGGCGTTGAGCAAGGCTGGTCTCTTGAGTGAAGACTGCCGTAAAACGGGCGGACCTGTATGATATCAGAACGCGTTTTCCCGGGTCTGGCCGGCCCCGGATTCCTCACGGATTTCTTTTCCTGCCTTTCCGTTTTCGGGCTCGCACATTTCCAGGAAGAGCTTATGGATACGGAGATCGTCGGTCAACTCGGGATGGAACGTCGCTAGCAGTATTCGACCGTTTCGAATAAGCACCGGGTGGCCTTCGTGGAGGCCGAGAATCTCACAATCGAGATTTTCGGCCCCAGCTTCGATGATAGGGGCGCGGATAAAGACTCCGTGAAAGGGTGTTTCGAAAGACGCGAGGAAAAGCTCGGCGTTGAAGCTGTCAACCTGGCGTCCATAGGCGTTTCTGCGCACCTCGATGTCCACGACTTGCAGCCGCTCAGGCCGCTCAGTTCCCTTTCCCAGCAGGATGGCTCCCGCGCAGGTTCCGAAGATCGGCAGGCCGTTTCGGCCGGCAGATCGGAGCGCATCGAAGAGCCCGCATCGGCTGGCGAGATTTTCCATCGTTGTGCTTTCGCCGCCGGGGATGACCAACCCCTGGATATCCTCGAGATCCTCCGGCTTCCGAACTCTCCGGGTTTCCACTCCGCAGCGTTGGAGGCTGGCGATGTGAAGCGGGAAGGACCCCTGCAGGGCGAGCACGCCGATGGTTGGCTTGCCGGCCCGAGGCAGATCAGGAAAGCGCCTGGCGTTTACCATCCGCGGCTCTGAAGAAGTTTTTCTTCAGGGATTTCAGCGGTGTCTTCGCCTCTCATGGCGACATCGACACTCTGGCAGATCCGTACGAGCTCGGCGGGATTGTCAAAATGGGTGACCGCTTCGACGATCGCCCTGGCGACGGCACTCTGCTTCTCCGGGTCGGGGCTTGACTTGAATATTCCCGAGCCGACAAAGACGGCCTCAGCGCCAAGGCGCATCATCATGGCCGCATCCGCGGGGGTCGCGATTCCTCCTGCCGCGAAGTTCGGAACGGGAAGCCGCCCGTCCTTCGCTACCTGCTTTACAAGATCCCTGGGGGCGTTGAGCTTTTCCGCGCAGGTCGCGAGATCCCATTCGCCCAGTCCGGCCAGCTCTTCGATCTGGGAGTTGATGAGTTTCATGTGCCGCACGGCATGGATGATGTCGCCGGTTCCCGCCTCACCCTTGGTTCGGATCAGCGCGGCGCCCTCGGAGATTCGGCGCAGCGCCTCGCCGAGGTTCCTGGCTCCACAGACGAAGGGCGCCTTGAAGGGGCTCTTGTCGATATGGGCATCTTCGTCCGCCGGGGTGAGAACCTCGCTCTCATCGATGAAGTCAACGCTCAGGGCTTCCAGGATCTCGGCCTCCATAAAGTGACCGATTCTCGATTTAGCCATCACAGGGATCGAGGCGCACTCCTGGATCTCCTGGATCTTGGAAACGGGGGACATCCTGGCTATTCCGCCATCTTTTCGAATGTCGGAGGGAACCCGCTCGAGCGCCATGACCGCCGCCGCGCCGGCCTGCTCGGCGATCCGGGCCTGTTCGGCGTTGGTCACATCCATGATCACTCCGCCAACCAGCATTTTCGCCAGCCCGACTTTTTCTTCCCAATTGTTTTCGCCTTCAACAGCGATATTGTTCTCTTCGTTCATCAATGGACCTCGATAGCCAGAAAAACGGCTGGAAAAATAGTAATGGCCTTCTCATTTCCTCAGACTGTGGTGATTGTGGGTATTCCACAGTCAATTTGCAACTAGGATTCCATCAGCCCTGTGGAGGTGAATTCAGCAGGCAATTGCCCCTGGAGTAGAGACTGTATTTTCCATCTCTGACGAAGCCAGCCAGTGTGATGCCGATCGCGCGGGCCATATTGATCGAGAGGCTCGAAACTCCCGAGACCGAGACGATGGCGGGGATTCCGGCGCGATAGGCTTTCTGGACTATCTCGAAGCTCACTCGCCCGCTCACCTGCAGGGCACATCTGTTCAGCGGAAGGAGTTCCTCGAACAGGGCGGCCCCTATTGTTTTGTCTACGGCGTTGTGACGACCGATGTCCTCGCGAAGGAAGAGGAGTTCTCCCGCCGGATCGAATATTCCAGCGGCGTGCAGGGCTCCGGTGCGCTGGAATAATTCCTGGAGCGGTTCCATCCGCCCCGGGAGCAGTCCGATGAGCTCGGGTGAAAGCCATGGTTCCGGGGCAGGCTCCCGCGCCGGCGGAGGCGTGAGCGCCATGGCCTCACTGATACTTCGCTTCCCGCATACGCCGCAGCTTGACATGGACGAACCCTGGCGGGAAGGGGGGGTGATGTTTCTGCTCGGATCCGAATGCAGCAGGTCGGCCGTATTTAGCAGGGCGTCGTCCGTCCGGAGGTCTGTTGCTGTCTCGCCTTCAGCCAGCGCATCTTCTCCATGCAGCGACAAAGCGCCGATATCCGCGCGTGAGTCGATTACGCCCTCGGCGTAGAGCAATCCGACTGCCAGGTCTTCATC
>CBFHWB010000024.1:0-33454 GCA_965659285.1 Planctomycetota bacterium
TGCCGGCGCTGCTCGTTGCCGGGAGAGATTTTGAAATCCCCATAGACAATCACTATGAAGATCCCGCAGAAGCAGGAGTTGACCGGTTACTCAATGCCGTGGCAGGGAAAACTCGCTGGCCCGGGGAGACGCTTATCGTGGTCGATTTCGGTACAGCCCTGAGCGTCAGCGTTGTCTCTGCGAGCGGCGGGTTTCTTGGTGGCCCTATCGGCGTCGGGGTAGGGGCTGCCCTGAGGGGACTCAAGACATCGACTCCGAATCTTCCCGGCCTGCAGGAGGGCCCGGCGGTTCCGTTGATAGCGAGGAGCACCTCGCAGGCGTTACGGTCGGGGATCCTCGGCCAGGCCCGTCTTGGCGTCCAGGGGCTGGTCCAGGGAATCCTTGACGAGCTTGGCGGAAACGCCAGGGTGGTCGCAACCGGCGGTGAGGCTGAGCTGATCGCGGGTGAATCCGCTCTCTTTGACTGCATCGAGCCCGGACTTACCCTTGAGGGACTCGCCATCGCGGCCGAGACCGGTTCCAGGCTGTGAGCGAGGCGTTTTTTTATCATCTTGCTTCCCCGCCCGGAGAGGGAGGTATCGCTGTTTTCGAGCTCTTTGGGCCGGGCGCGGCCGAGGCGCTGGCCGCCGGGCTGGCGGGGCGGCGTCTTCCAGCGCCTGGCTGCAGTCGTCTCGATTCTCTCCTCGACGAGGCGGGAGAGACGCTTGACGAGGTGGTTGTTGGCAGCCAGCCGGCCTCATCCATGTGGAGCGGCATCGAGGCCTTTACGCTTTCGGTACACGGCGGCTCCTGGCTGCAGGAAAGGACAGCCAGTCGGCTTGATTCCCTGGGGGGGGTAGGACTTGATCGAGCCGGAGTGCTGCGGCATGCACTGGAGTTGGGAGCTGTTGATGCTGTCCAGGCTGCCGCCTGCGAACTCCTCCTGGATGCTCGAACTGACAGGTCAGCGAAGTTTTTCAGTCGGCAGCGTTCCGGCGAGCTCTCGAAGATTCTTTCTCAATGTGTCGAGCTTGCAGAAGAGCCTGGTGATACGGCCGGGCTGGAGAAGCTCGAGAGACTGCTGCGCGGGCTGGTTGAGGGGAGCGTTCGTGCCCGGCGTCTTGGCGAACCTCTCCAACTGTTGATAGCCGGTTGCGCCAACACTGGTAAATCGACGCTCTTCAATCGATTTATGGAGAAGGAGCGGGCGGCCGTTTCATCCCAGGCCGGCACGACGCGAGATCTTCTTCGGGGGACGGCTGCTGTCTTTGATGTGCCGGTCGAGTTGGCAGACAGTGTTGGTCTGCGCCTGGAACCGGAGGATACGGTGGAGGCTGAAGCCCTCAGCCTGCTGGCCCGCAAAGAGGCTGATGGGTGTCTTTACCTGTTGGCTCCGCCCTGGCGGCTGACCGACCGTGACAGAAGTTTTCTCGCTGGCCGCTGGGATCGTAAGACCGTGGTGGTTGGAAATAAACTGGATGGGGCGCCGGATTTACCGCCCGAGGATGCTGATGTTGTTCTCTCGGCTCTTACCGGAGAGGGCTTCGACTCCCTGCTCGATGTTATCGCGCAGCGGTGGCTGGGGTACGATGCGGGGCTTCCTGCGGATATTTACGAGGATCCGGCAGCCCCATTTACCGCTTCCCAGGCCGCTGCCGTGGAACAGGCATTATCAGCCCTGGTCAAAACTCCTGGCACACCTTTACTTGACGAGGTGAAAAGGTGCCTCATAATAGGCCTCCAATATTCCTGGCCTCAGGAGTGAGCTTTCTTTTGTTAGAAAGCCCGTGCTGCGTCTGGAAGTCGGATAAAACTCAATGTCACCTTCTCCACAGGATCCCGTTCCAAGGGAGGCTGAACCTTCGAGGTCTCAGCTGGTGACTCCCGATGACTTTGGCGGGCTCTACCAGAGTTGGCTGACCGGTATTCGTCAGACCACCGATACCCTGGAGGACTGGGCTCTTGTCGGCATCAAGCGCCGCGGCGCTGTGCTTGCCCGCAGGCTCCTCGAGGATCTTGGGGGCAGCGCAGGGGCTGGGGGACAGGGACTTGCCTACGGCGAACTGGACATCTCCCTCTATCGAGACGACTACCATTTGCAGACGGGCGCGCCGGCGGTGCTCGGTACCGAGATCTCCTTCGAGGTGGAGGGCAAGTCCATCGTTCTGATCGATGACGTCCTCTATACCGGGCGAACGATCCGGGCGGCGCTGGACCTGATTCTCGATTTCGGCAGGCCGAGGAGAATCTGGCTTGCAGTGCTGGTTGACAGGGGTAACCGCGAGTTGCCGATCGAGGCGAATTTTACCGGGGAATTTTTCGAAACGGAACGAAACGATCGGGTGCAGGTGCGCCTGAAAGAGATGGGTGATGATTACGATGGGGTAGATCTCACGAGCTTCGTGGAGACAGGCGCCTGAGCGATACGATGAATTGGGACAGAAAACATCTTCTTGGACTCGAGGACCTCAGCCGGGAGGAAATCATCGAGTTGCTGGATACGGCCGAGGGTTTTCGCGAGGTTTCCACCCGGAGCGTGAAGAAGGTTCCCGCCCTGCGGGGACGGGTCGTGGTGAACCTCTTCTTTGAGCCCAGCACGAGGACGCGCACCTCGTTCGAACTGGCCGGCGCCCGGCTATCGGCGGATGTGCTGAATTTTTCCGGGTCATCGAGCTCTACCAGCAAGGGGGAGACTCTCAATGACACGGCTCTCAATATAGAGGCCATGGGAGTCGATATCGTGGTGGTTCGGCATAGCTGCTCCGGAGCCGCCTACCAGCTTTCCCAGGTGCTCGGGTGCAGTGTGATCAACGCCGGTGACGGCGCCCATGAGCATCCCACCCAGGCGCTGCTCGACATCTTCACCATTCGTCAGCACAAGCCGGACCTCGAGGGGCTGAAGGTGGCGATTGTAGGGGACGTGTCCCACAGCCGTGTAGCCCGCTCGAATATCTGGGGGCTGCAGAAGCTTGGCGCCGAGGTTTACGCTGTCGGACCGTCAACGCTGGTGCCGAACGGGCTCTCCAGGCTCGGCGTCAAGGTGAGCCATAATCTCGACGAGGTTCTCGAAGAGGTAGATGTTTTCAATATGCTTCGCATACAGAAAGAACGCCAGGAAAGGGGACTCTTCCCCACCATTCGAGAGTATGCCAAGCTCTACGGACTCAATGGGGAGAGGATGAAGCGGGTCAAGGAGGACGCGCTTGTGCTGCATCCCGGGCCGATCAACCGGGGTGTCGAGTTGACTCCCGAGGTTGCGGACGGCTCTCGATCGGTCATTCTTGACCAGGTCAGCAATGGGCTGGCGGTGCGCATGGCGGCTCTCTATCTTGTCGGAGCCTGCGGTCCGCAGGGTGGGCGGCAGGTCGAGCCGCAGCCGACGGCGGGGGAGGAGAGCTGATGTCGAAGATCATACTCCAGGGGGGACGCCTGATTGATCCGGAGACGGGCCTTGACGAGACGGGAGACCTGGTTATCGAGGATGGGCGGGTGCTGGCCCTCGCCACCGCCGCCGAGGGCGGAGCCGCTGAGTTTCTCGCTGAAGAAAATGCCGAGATACTCGACGTCACAGGGCTCCTGGTCACTCCAGGCCTGATTGATATGCACGCCCATCTCCGGGAACCCGGAGATGAGGAGGAAGAGACCATCTGGAGCGGCTCACGGGCCGCTGTAGCCGGAGGGATCACGACAGTCGCGGCGTTTCCCAATACCGAGCCAGCCGTTGACAACGAGGCCTCGGCGGAATTCGTCGTACTCCAGGGAAGACGGGCGGGCTACGCCAACATCTTCCCGGTGGGTACGGTGACTCTTCGCCGGGAAGGCGAGGAGCTTTCGGAGATGGCAGGTCTTACGAAGGCCGGAGCGGTCGCCTTCAGCGATGCCGACCGCTGCCTGCGATCGGCGGAGATGATGCGCAGGGGGCTTCTCTACGCGAAGATGTTTGATCGCCCGGTCGTGGCCTTCTGTGAAGATTCCGACCTGCGTCGCGGCGGCGTCATGAATTACGGCAAGGTGGCCCTGAGGCATGGTCTTCCCGGGATTCCAGCCGTCTCGGAGAGCATTATTGTCGCCCGTGATATCGGTATCGCCGACATAACCCAGGGGCGTCTTCACATCGGCCAGCTCAGCGCGGCAGGGTCGGTGGCTCTTGTGAGGCAGGGAAAGGAATCGGGTGTCAAGGTTACGGCCGAGGTGACTCCCCATCACTTTACTCTCACGGATGAATGCTGCGAGTATTTCGATCCGAACTACAAGGTCCTTCCTCCGCTGCGATCGCAGGCGGATGTCGACGCGCTTCTTGAAGGCCTCCGGGATGGAACCATCGATGTGATCGTGAGCGCGCACGCGCCGCATACAGCAGAGGAGAAAGCGGTCGAATTCGTCTACGCTCCTTTCGGGGTCGTCGGGCTCGAAACTCTCTTTTGCGCCAGCTATACAACCCTGGTTGGCAAGCATGGTTTTGGCGTGGCCGATGTGCTCGCCAAGCTGACGATCAATCCTGCCCGGTTGCTGGGCCTTGCGGATGATCGTGGGGGAATTTCCGCCGGCAAGATTGCCGATGTGGCGGTCTTTGATGTCGAGACGGATCGCATTATCGATCCGGAGACTTTCGAGTCGAAGGGCAGAAACACCTGTTTCGGCGGTCTCACCATGCGCGGGAATACGGTTCATACCTTCGTGGGCGGACGCCAGGTGGTCAGCGAAGGGCGGGTGCTGGAGCCTGGTCAGGAGTCGGTAGTCGAGCGTTAAAAGCCGTTGCCGAGCTCTTCCCTGTGCGTTTGGCTGGTTTTGTTGAATAACCCATGCCCTGATTTCGTCAGAGGTTAATGACGATTCGATAAGAGCGAAACGGATTAGGTTAGTTCGTACTTTCTTCGGGACTTATAATAACGTAAGTCATTTACCGGCAAGGTACTGAGTTGTTTCCGGCCTCCCCTGGAACGGGTTTGCCGGTTTTCGGGACTGGGTTTAACGCCTGAGAATTGAGGACAATTTAGATGCTCCGTTCATTTGTGATGAGCTGCGGAAATAGAGTTTTCTGTCTTTTGGTGGTTTTTCTCGCCGGGGTCGCTTTTGAGCTTCCGGTTCTCGACCAGGCTCATGCTCAGCTCAAGGGCCGCTCGGGGGCCAGCAGTTCACGCTCGAGTCCGTCGAAATCCAGTTCTCGGCCTTCCAGCCGGCCCAGTTCTCCTTCGCGGGTTCGAAGCTCCAGCAGTTCAAGGAGTTCTCGGAGCTACCGGGCTCCGTCGAGGCCCTCCAGCAGTTCTCGGAGCGTCAGGGCACCGACCATTCGTACTCCCAGCATCAGGACGCCCAGCAAGTCTTCAAGCTCGAGCAAGCCAGGCACGAAACGAAGCTACAGTATCCCGAGTCGGTCAGGGGCCTCCCTGAAGTCGTCGCGCACGGTGAGAACTCCTTCGGTGAGGACTCCTTCGGTGAAAACACCGACGATCAGGAAGTCTTCCACCTATAGCAGGCCGAGCACGACTCGCAGCTATAGCGCTCCGAGCCGTTTCGGAGACTCGTCGAGCACGACCCGTACTCCGACGATAAAGACACCGGTGGTCAGGACACCGAGCGCTTCGAGCAGCAAGAGGACCTTCTCCTTCCCCTCGACCAAGAGTCGTTCGAGTGCGAACTCCAGCATTGGCAGCCGCCTCTCGGGCTCCGGGTCCAGCCGTACGGTTCGCCGTGCGGTGTCTCCTCCCTGGGGGAGCAGCAGGACGATCTCGCGTGGTTCTTCCACGGGATCGAGCAAGACAGCCGTCAAGTCTTCCGGGACGGCGGTCGTGCGTAAACCCAACTCTCTGCTCGGAGCCGGCGGCGGCGGTGGTGGTGGGGGCGGAGCGAAGATCGATTCGGTTGCCCGGAAGTCATCCTTCGGCTCCAGTGAAAAAGCAATCGTGGGTGCTCGTTCCGGATCCTCGGCGAGCCGGAACCTGATTCGGCGCGGTGTCCTGGCTCCTTCATCCATCAGCAAGAAATCCGACAGCGGAACCCTGAGCCGTTTTGGACTCCGTTCGAAGTCCGGTTCATCTTCCGCAACCAAGTCCGGAAAGATCGTTCGTTCAAGCGCTTCCGCGGCAAGCATTAAGTCGGCCGATTCCGCCAAGCTCAAAGCCTTCGAGAAGGGCGGCGGCGCGGGCGGCGCAGAGAGAGGCGTACGCAGCTCAGATGCGGCGGCGGCGCGAGGCGGAAGAGGCGGTGGAAGGGGCGGCGGAGCTGGAGGAGGAGATGTCCGGGTCGTCCGTTCCTCCGCGGATGCGACGAGTGTTCGCACTCCAAGAAGCGTGGCCAATGTTCCCGACCTCGCGGGCGCGACCCATTCTTCCAGGCGTTCCGCCGGCCGGAGAGAGAGCGGCTGGTCCAGGAACCGGGGTCATGACCATCACCATCACCACTATAATGATTATTACCGCCATCGTTCCCACAGGAGCCATATATCCTTCGGTATCGGCTTTGGCTATCCGTGGGGCTATTACGGGGGCTATGGCTATTCCTCGTGGCGCAGCAGTTTCTGGATCGGATCATCGAGCATCTGGTTCGGAGCCTACGACCCGTGGTACTACGACCCCTACCTGAACTATTACGGTGGATTCTACTCGCCGTTCGTAAGCTATCGCAGAAGCTACCTGGGCCTGGGTACGGGCTACTATTGCCCGCACCATTATCTCAATCTTCACTATTGCGGTTGCGACCATGTACGGGTTGTGGATTCCGGGCCGGTGGTCGTCGAAGAGGTCGAGGTGCCGCCCGAGGCCATCGAGCCGGTTGGCGATGGAGGCGGAGCTGCCGTCCCGCCGCCAGCTGAGGCCGTCGAGCCTCCTCCCGCAGGGGAAGGTGCCGCGGTTGAGGGGTTGCGCCCCGCGCAGCTGCGCTGCTGGAGCGCCCTGGAGAGCTTCCGCGGGGGCGACTACAATGATTCAGCCGAGGCTTTTTACAATGCTTTGCTGGAAGATCCCGACAACCAGGTCATCAAGGTGCTGCTGGCGGAGTCCTTGTTCGCAATCGGCGAGTACCGCTACGCTGCCAGGTACCTGCGAGAGGCCCTGGGTGATTGGGAAGAATTTCCCGGTTACCAGTGGAGCCCCGCCGCGCTCTACGGCAAGGATGAGGATTTTTCTGTCCGGCTGAAGTTGCTTGAGGATGAGGCTCTCGCTCATCCTGAGAACGAGGATCTGCAGGTGGTGCTTGGCTATGAACGTTTTGTGCACGGCAAGCCCGATGAGGCGAAGGGTGTTTTCGGTGCCCTGGCGACCTCGTCTTCGGACGAGCCGACCCGCAAGCTCTCAGCCCGGTTCCTCAAGCGAATCGAGTCGGTCGCGGCCGCTGAGGGTCAGCAGGCAGAGCCTGTTCCCGAGACTCCAACCAGCCGATTTCTGAAGAGCCTCTCGCTGGAGGATCTCAAGTCGCTCGAGATGCGCTGAGACCGGCTCGTCTGGTTTGTCGCGCTCTTTCAGCAGGACACTCAGATGTGGGTGGCTTCGCCCGTAGCATCCGCGGCGGCTTCCATGACCGCCTCCGAGAGCGTGGGGTGGGCATGCATCGCCATGTGAATGTCGCGCACGGCCAGCTCGGCGGATTTCCCCAGCACCAGCTCGGTGATCAGCTCGGTAGCCTCGGCTCCGATGATGTGGGCTCCGAGTAGCTCCCCGCTTTTCCTGCAGGAGAGGATCTTGACGAAGCCGTCGGTTTCTCCGATGGCAACCGCCTTGCCGCTGGCCGAAAAGGGGAATTTTCCGCAATCGTAATCGAGCTCCTGCTCCTTCGCCTCCGCCTCGCTCAGCCCCATGCTGGCGACCTGGGGTTGGCAGTAGACGCAGGAGGGGACGAGGCTGTAGTCGATCGGGGCGATGTTCTGGTTCGTCATGTGGCGCAGCGCGTGGATTCCCTCATGGGAGGCTACGTGGGCGAGAGCGGGAGGTCCGTTCACGTCGCCGATGGCGTAGACGCCGCGGGCGGAGGTTTCGCAGTGCCCATCGACCGGGACAAAGCCGTTTTCGAGCTCGAGGCCGATCTTCTCGAGTTCCAGCCCCTCGGTATTGCCCTTCACGCCAACGGCTACGAGCACGGCGTCTGTCTTTACGCTGGTGGTCTCTCCCTCCTTTTCGTAGGTGGTGGTGACCGAGTCGCCATCCGGCTCGACCGAGAGCACGCGGGCTCCGGTGTGGATGTCGATTCCCTGGCTGTTGAAGGATTTCTCGAGAACAGCGCTGATGTCTTCGTCGCTCGAGGGCAGGATGGCGTCCAGGTATTCGACCAGGGTGACCTTACAGCCAAAGGCCGCGTAGAAATAGGCGAACTCGACGCCGATGGCGCCGGCTCCAATGATCATCAGCGAGTCAGGGCGCTCGGGAAGCACCATAGCCTCGCGGCTGGTGATGACTCGTTCATTGTCGATCTCCACCCCCGGCAGACTTCCCGGACGGGCTCCTGTGGCGATGATACTGTTGGTGGTCTGGAGCTCGATGGTCTCTCCCTCCGCATTGGTAACCTCGATCCGGTTCGCCGAGAGATAACGGGCCGAGCCCTTGTGGACCGTGATGTTGTTCTTCTTCATGAGGAAACCGATACCGCCGGAGAGCTTCTTCGCGGTCTTTCGGCTCCTGGCGATCACCTTCTTCCAGTCGACCGCAACCTCTCCAATCTCGAAGCCCCACTCAGCCGCATGGCCAAGGAAGGAATAGTGCTCGGCGCTTTTGAGCAGAGCCTTGGTCGGAATGCAGCCCCAGTTGAGGCAGACGCCGCCAAGAGCGTCGCGTTCGATAATCGCTACGCTCTTGCCTTCCTGCGCCGCGCGGATGGCCGCGACATAGCCTCCGGGGCCGGCGCCTATCACCGTGACATCGTATGAGTGGGATTCCATCTCGGGGTCTCAGTCGTTTTGGTTCTTACCCGGAGATGCATCCTGTCCGGGGAGGGTAAGGATGGTCTTCATGGAGAAATGTTTCAATTGAAAAGCCTCGCGGGGGAAGGAAGGGGAGTAGTTGGGGATTGAAACGGGGGCACCTTTGGGCGTATACATTCAGGCGTTCGCTATTATCCACGGAGGAACCCTTCGAATGAATATCCTGAAGCTGAGCACTCACTGGCTGGTTCTTATAGCTCTCGTACTTGGTGCGGGACTTGGCCTGTTCATCCAGAAAAAGAGCGCCGACTCCACGGTTCCAGTCAAGGTTGAGTGGGCCGCCGGGGGGGCGCTGGTCAAAGATGCGGGTGGTGTCAAGGACGTGCTGCCCGGCGACAGGATACTGCAGCTCGATGGCGAGGATGTGTCTTCCGAAAAGGCCTGGGATGTGGCCATCAGCCGTCAGTCACCCGGGCGCGTTCTCAGCCTGACGCTCCAGAGGGGCGGGGGGGAGCCTTTCTCGGTTCCGGTCAAGGCCTCGATGTCGCCGGGCTCTGCGCGCGCTCGCTGGATCGCTCCCCTGGACTTCATAGCCGACCTCTTTCTGCGGCTGCTGAAGATGTTGATCGTTCCGCTGATCCTTACCTCGATCATCTCGGGGGTGGTGAGCGTGGGTGACCCCTCGGCCCTGGGACGAATTGGCCTCAAGACCATGGGCTATTATCTCCTGACAAGCCTGCTGGCGATCATCGTGGGGCTTGCCATTGTCAATATCTTCCAGCCGGGCATCGGCGCGGAGCTGGACCTCAGGTCTTCCATTACGGAGAAGGATCTCGGCCAGGGCGGGCTCCTCGGGATACTCTTGAGGATGGTTCCGGAGAATGTTTTCGGCTCGCTGTCGAGCAATTCGACCATCCTCCAGGTGATCTTTTTCAGCCTGCTCTTCGGGTATTTCATCACCAAGCTGAAAGGCTCCGGCGGCGACCTGCTCAAGCAACTCTTCGAGTCGGCCTTCGAGGTGATGATGAAGATGGCCGAATTCATTCTCAAGTTTATCCCGATTGCCGTCGTAGCCTTGATTGCCAGGGTGGTTGGAAAGACCGGCCTGGATGTCTTTGCCGATCTCCTGGTGTTCATGGGCTGCGTGGTGCTCGCGATCGCGGTTCATTTCTGTGTTACCTTGCCGTTGATTCTCTGGCTGCTCGGTCGTGTCAACCCGCTGGCCTGGGCCAAAGCCATGTGGCCGGCGCTTATCACGGCTTTCTCTACCAGCTCATCCTCGGCAACCTTGCCGGTAACCATGCGAACGGTCAAGGAGGGCGGCGGCGCCAGCAACAGGGTCTCCTCTTTCTGCCTGCCGCTTGGGGCGACCATCAACATGGACGGTACGGCGCTGTACGAGTGCATGGGGGTTATCTTTCTCGCCCAGTATTATTCGGTCGCGGCCGGATTTGAACTCACACCTTTGATCCAGCTCACCGTGGTGATAACGGCCCTGCTCGCATCTGTCGGGGCGGCGGGAATTCCATCGGCGGGCCTGGTGATGATGCTGACGATTCTGAACGCTCTCAACCTTCCAACGGAGGCTGTGATCCTGCTGCTGGCAGTGGATCGTCCACTCGATATGCTGCGCACCGCGACCAATGTCTGGAGCGACACCACCTGCGCGGCGGTTGTGTCACGCAGCGAGGGTGAAACCGGGCTGGCAGGGGCTATCGAGAGTGGTTCCGAGGCGGCTCCGGGCGAGAAACAGATTCTCTGATGATCAGGACAGGCTTTCGCCCGCCGGCTTTTTCATGTGTAGAATAGGCGCTTTCCTGATGGGTCTCTCTGCTAGGGTCTGAAGATGATGTTCGCCACGACTTTTCCACCGCTTTTCGAAGAGGTCTCCCCAGCCTGCGCGGTTGACGATCCCGGGACGGTGAGCCTGCCGGATACCGAGACCGCCACACGCCTTGACCGGGTATGGAACGTGATTGTCTGGGATGATCCGATCAACCTGATGTCCTACGTGGTGTATGTATTTCAGAAGGTCTTCGGCATGTCGGAGCAACTGGCTACCCGGCATATGATCGAGGTGCACAAGGCCGGCAAGTCCATTCTTACCAGCTGCGAACGCGAGAAGGCTGAGCTGTTCGTCAGCCGCCTGCACCGTTACGGATTGCAGGCGACACTCGAGAAACAGACAGGTTGAGTTTTGATGGAGCCCGTTCAACGACAGGAAGATGGAAGCTTGAGGGTCTACCTTCCTCATGGAGAGGGGCTGGTTCTCTACACCTTGCCGCAGCGTATCGAGGAGCTCCTCTCAAGTGAGGATTTCAACCGCCGGGTGGCCGAGCGCCTGTTTCCGGTGGCCTACGAAGATGCGGGCAAGGAGGCCGAATATCGCAAGCTGCTCGGAGATGACCTTCGCAAGAGTAAGCTCGAGAGCCTGGAGGTCTTTCGAAAGACCTTCGAGGATTGGGAAATCCTGCAGGAGGGGGTGGAGGTTACCATCCCGGAGCGGTCAGTCGAAACCTGGCTGGGCTTTCTCAACGATACCCGCCTCTATCTTGGCGTCGAGCTCGATATCACGGAGAACGATTGGAGTGCCGGGCTGGATCCCGACGAAGAAATAAGCGAAGAGCTGGCCTTGCTTCATTTACTCACATGGCTGCAGCAATGCGTGCTGGACGCGCTTGGCTTTACCCAGGAGCGCTACATGCCGGAGGATGAAGAAACGGCTGGAGAGGAGCCTGGAGAGGGCTGAGCGTATCCGGTCCGTTCGGGTTCCGGTAACGCCCGCGGAAGCCCCTGGTTTGCCCCTTTTCGCCCCGCAGGCGATACTTACCTGGGAGCTTTAAGTTTTCTTTTCCGGGTTGGGCAGCAGGTACTTTGCAGGTACAGGGGTTAGCTATGAACCTGGACAAAATGTTCGCATGGGGATTGATTGTCGTGGTGGCGGTCGGCATCTTCGGAGGTTTTCTCCGTAAAGAGTCGCAGTGGCTCGGTGAGTTGACCTTCGATGTGCCATCGGAGTGGGAACGTACGGGGCAACCATCGGCTGATGGGGGATCGCTCGAATACTACCTCGATAGCGATGATGGGGCGGATATCCACCTGCGCTCCAGCAGGCTGCCCGGACGAATCACGGTGGCCGAAGAGGGGCTCTGGGAGATCCGGGAAGGAATTGAAAACGAGCTGCAGCGCGATCCCGCCATCCTGGGCTATCGGCTCGACCAGGTTGAGGTCGCCGAGCGCGGCGGCTTGCCGGTTTTTCGCGTGGTCAGCACCCTGCAGACAGGGGATGGGATGTTCGATCAACTGCAGTATATTGTCGATGGAACAGCCGGACACCTCTTCACCTTCAGCGCGCCTTCGAGGCCGGAATACGACCTCGATACGGTGGCGGAGGAAATCATGGGGACCGTCGGGAAGAACCCCTACGCTCGCTACATGGGCCTTCTTCCGATCCTTCTCATCGCCGCCTTCGTCGGATTCTACCGCCTTCTTCCCGGCGGCAGCCGCGGCTCCTGAAGCAATCCGGTCTTTCCCGCAGCCGTCTCCGGCAGTATAGTTTGCGGACCGCGCAAGGTGTTCAAGGAGAGGTGGTGGCAACGATGAATCGCGTACTGATCAACGCGGAGGCGCATCCGGACGCGCTGAAGATACTGGCGGATAACGGCCTGGAGCCGGTGTACGTTCCCGAGGCGGATGTCGAGGGCAGCTTCGAGGCGGCTCGCGACTGCGTCGGCGTCGTCGCCAACGCATCGCTGCCCTTCGATGAGGCTTTTTTCGAGCTGGCTCCGAAGGTGAAGGTCATTGGCCGAATGGGCGTCGGCTACGACAATGTCGATCTCGAGGCCGCGGGCCGCCGCGGGGTCCGGGTGGTCAACACTCCGCTGTCGATTATCCAGCCTGTAGCCGAGCACACCATGATGATGATGCTGGCGCTGGTTCGCCGGGTGGTGGTAGGCGACCGGGAGGCTCGCGAGGCGGTCTTTCGACAGCCCTCCAACAACCCTGACTTCGAGCTGCTCGGCAAGACGCTTGGAATCATCGGTCTGGGGCGGACCGGTCTGCGGGTGGCCCGCACAGCCAGGCTTGGTTTCGATATGAAGATCCTCTACCACGACCAGCTTGCCAACACCGACGCCGAGGCGGAGCTTGGAGCCGAACGAGTGGAGCTCGATGAGCTTCTCGGGCGGAGCGATATCGTCACCCTGCACGTAAACCTGTCCGACAACACGCGGCACCTGATCGATTCGGAAGCTCTTTCAAAGATGAAGACCGGGGCCTATCTCATCAATGTGTCGAGGGGCTCTGTGGTCGACGAAGCGGCCCTGGTCGAGGCTCTCAGGAGCGGCGGTATCGCCGGGGCAGGCCTGGACGTCTACGAGGAGGAGCCGCCCACCGCCGACAATCCTCTCTTCGAGTTGCCCAATGTGGTGGTGACGCCGCACCGGGCGGGTTTCAGCCGGGAGGGAGTCTACGGGTGCTCCATGGTCGTCGAGGACATCGTTCGTATTCTCAATGGCGAAGAACCCCGGTTTCCGGTGAATTGAGGGCTCCCAGTCGCTCAGGGACGCTCCAGCCCGGGGATTCCTCCCTGGCTCTGCAGGCGCTGGAGCGCCTCGGCCTGGCGGTATTGTTGCCAGGCAGCCTTGGCCTCATCTTCCTGCCCAAGCGCCTTGTGCAGGCTTGAGCGAAACTGGAGCAGCAGGGGCGCTCCGGGAGCCAGCTTCTCGGCTTGTCGTACCGTGTTGAGGGCGTCCTGGTACCGCTTCATGTCCCGCAGGATGGTGGCGCGGGTGTAGATATAGTCGACGTTCCGGGGCTCGATCTCTTCAACTCTGAGCAGGGCATCGATGGCCTCCTGGTTCTTGCCGAGGCGATTGCGGGCCAGCGCCAGGTTGTACCAGGCGCGGGTGAATTCCGCATCGAGCTGGACAGTGAGCTCGAGGTATTTTTCGGCCTCCTCGAAGCGCTCCATCTCAGAGAGTCCGAGGGCGAGATTGTAGGCGTACATCACCTGCTGAGGCTCGAGCTTGTGGGCGCGTTCCATGCTTTCGATCGCCTCTTTCTGTTGTCCTTTTCGGCTGTAGGCGATGGCGAGGGACTGGTGCAGGAAGGGAGAGTTCCTGTCCCAGCTGACGGCCTTTTGCATCCACTTGATCGCCTCGTCGACATTTCCGGCGCCTTCTTCTCCCTCGTCGAGGTGGTAGGCCCCTATCTGGAGGGCGCCGGTGGGCTGGTCGCTGTTGTACAGCAGGTAGTCGTTCAGTTCGCGGCCGGCATCGCTGTAGCGGGAGAGTGTCCTTCTGAGCGTCCACGCGGCATCGATTCGAACCGAGCGGACAGGATCCTTGAGGAGCCTGGAGAGCAGGGCCTCAATATTGCCCCTGACCTGAGGCGGGAGAGCCTGGTCGGCCAGCAGCGTTTCGGTCATCCTGGCGGCGGTGGTGCGAAGCAGGGGGTCTTCGTCTGCCAGGGACTCAAAGAGAACCTTCTGCAGGTCGGGGTTGCGTTGCAGCCAGGGACCGCTCAGCCCCAGGGCCGCGCTCCTCCAGAACTTGGAGTTTTCGACGGCCAGGAGAGCCGTGAGATCCTCATCAGCGCCGTCCTTGGACCTTCTTGCTTCGGCGAGCGCGCGCGCGCGCCGCTGGGTGTGGCGGTTCATTCGTTTCCCATACCACTTCTCGGTCCACTCGACGGCCCATTCGGTTTTTTTGTCGGTATGGCAGCGATTGCAGGCGTTGGGGATGTCGTAATCCCGTGTCAGTGTGGGGTCGGGGATCGTGAAGCCATGGTCGCGGCGCGGATGACGCTGCATATAGGTCGTCAGCGGCATATGGCAGTTGGCGCATTTTCCGCCGGCCTGGGCGACGTCGTGATGCGAGTGGGTGGCGGGGTCAATCTTGCCCTCGTGGCAGCCAAGGCAGAGGTCGTTGTCCCGGGCTCTCAGCTTGGATGTGTGCGGGTCGTGGCAGTGAATGCAGCGCACTCCCATGTCGTGCATTCGGCTGGAGATGAAGGATGTGTATTCGTAGTCCTCCTCGTGGACCTGTCCGTCCTCGTAGTAGACCTCGCTCTCGTCGGGGATCACCGGGCGGTAGTGGTCGAGGAACTTGTCTCCGGGGCGGAACTTGCCGGTCAGATCGACTCGCCGAGCGTGGCAGGAGCCGCAGGTGTCGAGGATGACGTCGAGGCGGGTTCGCTCCTTGCCGCTGATGGCGGGTTGCCCCTCGGGGCGTTTTTCGAGGAAGGATTTCGGCGGCCAGCTGACGGCGACGTCGGATGAGTCGCCGGCCCCGGTTTTGCCCTCGGCTTCCATTTGCGTGACGTGATCCTTGTAGGGGCCGTGGCAGCCTTCGCAGCCGACGCCGAGCTCGAAGAACTTCGTGTCGTAGGTGTCCGTCTCCGGGTCGTAGTTCTTATGGTAGTCGGTGGTGTGGCAGCTGCCGCACATGGAGTTCCAGGTCATGCCGCGGTTTGCCCAGAAGCCCCATTCATGCGGCCGGCGGTCCTCGTCGCCGTAGACGTCAAACCATTCATGCTTATGGGGGTCGTAGGACAGGGCCATGACCTGGTAGCGCCCGCGTTCGCCGGGTACGACCGCCTGCCAGAGGGGGCTCTTTCCGATGATCCGCAGCGGGGTGAAGGGGGTGATCTTTCCATCCGCTCCCTCGGTGATGACAGCGTATTTTCCGTCCTTCTTTCCGATGACGGATTCACGCTTTCCGTGGCGGACCGTCTGGCCGGGTTCAAAGGCCGGGCCGTGTTTCTTCGGGTCGAAGGGAACCTCTGCCAGCGCGTGGTGCGAATTCATCCATTTCACGTATTCCTTTTCGTGGCAGCGTTTGCAGGAGAGGGAGCCCGCGTAGTCAGGCCTGGCGGCGGTCTTCTCTTCGGCCTGGCCGTCCGGCTGGATTTCCTGCGGCTGCCGCCGGCAGGAGACGCAGAGGGGGGCAAGGAGAACGGACAGAATCAGGAGTCTTTTATGGAAGGTCAAGCCGCGGTCTCTACCAGGGGTTGCTGACATCTGCCGGTACAGTCCGGCTGGGAGGAAACCCGTATTATAGCCAGCGGGGTAGCTTTCAAAAAAGCACTGTGCTGCCGCTCTTTGAAATTTTGTTGGGGTGTTGTGGAGGACATGAAATGAGCTCTAAAACGCTCTCGCAGTACCGATAACGCTGCTTTGAAGCGGTTGCGGTTGACTTGAAGTTCAGGGTTGGAGAGATTAGTAGGTTGCCCTTTTTCGAGGCTTGTACCGCCGGGCCGGATTGATTTATTTCATTTTGAAGTTTGAAGTTATGAATCCTCTTCACGGTTTTATCAGGGTTGCTCTGCGCAATGTCTACCTCGTTCTGGTGGTAGCTCTGCTGGTGGTCGTGATCGGCGTGGTGGCACTCAGCGGAATACCGAGCGATCTCCTGCCCGTATTTGACACCCCGGCGGTCCAGATCGTCACCTTCTACCCCGGAATGCCGGCGGAGGTGATGGAACGTGACATCATGAGCCGCCTGGAGCGGTGGACGGGTCAATCGGTGGGAATCGAGCACCAGGAGGCCAAGGCGATGCTTGGCGTCTGCGTGGTGAAGGATTTCTTTCGCGAGGGGATCAGCCTCGATACGGCGATGAGCCAGGTTACCTCCTACGCCGTCAGCGATATGTTCTACCTTCCTCCCGGGACGATTCCGCCGATGGTCATGCCCTTTGATCCAACGGCGATGACGCCGTTGTGCCTCGTCAGCGTCTCTTCGAATGACGAGGCGATGACCGAGAAGGATCTCTACGACATAGCCTACTACCAGCTGCGAAACCGCCTTCAGTCGATCCAGGGCGTCATCGCGCCCGCTGTCTACGGCGGAAAACTACGGCGTATCCTGGCCTACGTCGACCGCGACAAGCTCCACTCGCGCGGACTGGATCCCCTTGACGTGGTTGATGCTATCGGCAAGTGGAACACGCTGATTCCCACGGGAAACGCCAAGCTTGGCGATCTTGATTTTCAGCTCAGCGCCAACGGGATGGTGCACGATGTGACGGAGCTGGATGATGTCCCGATCGAGTTCAAGGATGGTCGTCCCATCTATCTTCGAGATGTGGGGAACGTGGAGGACTCGAGCCAGATCCAGACCAACGTCGTTCGTATCAATGGCCGTCGGCAGGTCTATATTCCTATCTACCGCCAGCCTGGAGAGAACAGCCTCGCGATCGTGCAGTCCATCAAGGAACTGCTCAAGCCGATCCAGTCCAGGCTGACCAAGCCGGTGGATCTTAAGGTGGTCTTTGACCAGTCAACAGTCATCAAGAGCGCCATCAACGAGCTGAGCCTGGCCGCCGTTATCGGCGCGGTTTTCGCCGCGCTGGTCATCGTCGCCTTCCTGCGGGCCTTCCTGCCTTCGGTGGCCGTTCTCGTGACGGTCCCGCTGGCGGTGCTGGGGACCTTCATCGGGTTGTCCTTCAGTTCGCAGACCATCAACGTGATGACCCTGGGCGGAATCGCCCTCGCTGTGGGGGTGATGGTTGACCAGGCGGTGGTCATCATGGAGAACATCCTGAGGCATCTTCGCTCCGGCAAGACGCCGCTCGCGGCGGCCTGGGATGGGGCGCGCGAGGTCGCGACCCCCGTGCTGGTCTCAACCCTGACCTTTATCGCGGTTTTCTTTCCGGTGGTCTTCCTCTCGGGCATGGCGAAGTTTCTTTTTGCCCCCCTGGCGGTGACGGTGATCTTCGCGATGATCTTTTCGTATTTCATGGCGATGCTGATCATTCCAGCCTTCTCCGCCACCTTCCTGAAGAAGGCCGCCGTGCCGTCGCTTTCTACGCCCCCGCCGCCTGTCGGTTCTGGCGAGCCGGAGGCAGGCTCTTCTCCAGCCGCGGCCGTTCCGTATCGAGAGCCGCCCGCCTCCGCTGCGACGGGGTTCCAGGCGAGGTACGAAGGCCTGGTCCGCAAATACACCCGTAGGCCATGGGTTACAGTGGGAGGGGCTCTCGCTCTCTTCCTTGTGACCCTGGTCCCCTTCAGTTTTCTTGGAAGGGAGCTCTTTCCGAGGCTCGACCAGGGACAGTTCACCATCTTTGTCCGCGCTCCGTCGGGTACCCGGATCGAAACTACCGAGAAGCTGTTGGGCGGAGTGGAGAAGGCTATCGAGGAGACCCTCGGAGAGGGAGAAGGCGGCGCTGTAGCGCACGCCGCGGGAGACAGTACCGGCCTTGACTTTTCGTCCCACCCCAACGTGGAGATGGTCATCAGTAATATCGGAGTCTTGATGGACTGGCCGGCGGCCTATACCTGGAACTCCGGCCCGATGGATGCCTTTGTCCTGGTGCAGCTCAAGGATGGTCGAAACCTCGGTTCGCAGGCCTGTGTAACCAGGCTGCGGGAGGAATTGCCGAAGCGATTTCCTGGAATCGAGTTTTCTTTCGACACGGCGGGAATGCTCACCACGGCTCTTAACTTTGGTTTGCCATCTCCAATCAATGTCCGGGTAGAGGGAACCAAGGGCTATGACAAGGCCCACGAGATAGCCAGGAAGCTCAGGGCAAGGATGGCCATGGTGGATGGGGCGGTGGACGTCAGGATTCAGCAGAAGATCGACTATCCCCAGATCGCGATCGACATCGACCGCGAGAAGGCGGCCTTTTACGGCCTGACCCAGGAAGAGATCGTTCGCAACCTCGTTACCGCGACCAATTCTAGCATCAACTTCAACCCGGACTTCTGGATCGATGAGAACAACGGCAACCACTATTTCATCGGGGTCCAGTATCGCGAGGAGGCCATCGATGGTATGGAGACCCTGCGTGACCTGCCGATCAACAGCGAGAAGCGCAAAGAGCCGATCTCTCTGAAGGATGTCGCGACCTTCCGCCAGACCTCGGCGCCGGCTGAGATCACCCATCTGAACATCACCCGCCAGGTGGACATCTTCGTCAACGTCAAGGAGGGCTACGACCTGGGTACAGTGGCCGCCGGCGTGAACGATGTGATCGCCCTGGCGAAGGCGGGCGGCTACCCCGAGCTCAAGGGCGAAGAGAATTTCGATCCGTCAAAATTCGACGTGATCCAGGCGGGTGAGTACGGCACCTTCGAGGAATCCCTCGACAGCTTCTCCTTCGGCTTCGCCCTCGCGGCGATCATTATCTACCTGATCCTCGTGGTGCTCTTCAGGTCGCTGCGGGAGCCGCTGGTGATCCTGCTGTCGGTACCGCTTGGGTTGATCGGTGTCGGCTGGATGCTGCTGGTGACAGGGACGACCCTGAATATCCAGTCCTTCATGGGGATCCTGCTGATGGCGGGGCTGGTTGTCGAATACGGCATTCTCCTGGTTGATTTTGCCAACCGCAGGAGAGCGGAAGGCGCCGGGATCGAGGAGGCGATTATCGAGGCGGCCGTGGTCCGCCTGCGGCCAATTCTGATGACCTCTCTGACGACAGTGCTGGCCCTGATACCCATGGCCTTCTTCGGAGGACAGGGCGGAGGAGCCAACGCGGCGCTTTCACGTACCATTCTCGGAGGCGTGGCTGCGGCCACGGTGCTGACCCTGCTGGTGATGCCCTCTCTCTACTGCCTGCTGGCAAAACGTGAGCTCAGCAGGGAGGTCGAACTCGAGCTATGAAACACCCCGGCTCCGGGCCGCTGGCCGGCCGGGGCCGCTAATTGAAAGGTTGATCAAGATGTCGAAAAGGATCTTTACACGGACCGGCTCCTGCCTGGGGGGGCTGCTGGCCATCCAGCTCGTGCTGGCTTCCGCTCTGCCGGCGCAGGTAAGCCGGGTGAGCGTCGCCCAGGTTGTGCGCAAGAGCCTGCGGAAGCCGATTGAGCAGGCCGCCACCCTGTTGCCGTATGCCAGGGTCATGGTGAGGTCCATGGTTACGGGATTTGTCAGCGAGGTTCACGTCGATATTGGCGATCGCGTAACCAAGGGGGCTCCCCTGCTGGTGGTCGCGGTTCCGGAAATCGAGGCAGAGCTCGCGGCGGCCGACGCGAGGGTGAACAGCGCTGAGGCGGACCTGAGCCATGCCCGAGCGAACGTGAGACTCGAGGAGATTCGCTACAACCTGACCAAAAGCCTTTTTGAGAAGAAGAGCCGAACACGCTTCCAACTGGAGGAGGCCGATGCGCAGTTGAAGCTGGCGGAGGCCGCGGTGGCGGCCGCCGAGGCGAAGAAGGCTGAGGCGGAGGCGAAGGTACAGAAGCTTCGCGTGCTGGTCGGGTTCGGGAATATCAATGCGCCCTTCACGGGCGTCGTGACAGAACGCAGGATTGACCCAGGGGCTCTCGTTCGCGGAGGTCTTGACGGCGGCGCTACGGATCTGCTGACCCTGGAGCGAGACGACAGGCTGCGCTGCAGGATCGAGATTCCCGAGCAGGATGCGAATCTCGTCCTCACAGCCAGGAGGAGGGGCGGCCTGGGGTTGAAGATCACCCTGGATGTCTCTGGAGAAGAAATCAATCTTTCGCCGGCCGACCTGGCTGGAGAAAGCGCTCATTTTGCCTTGTCGCTTCATCCGCAGAGCCACCATATGCTCGCGGAGATAGAGCTCGACAACAGCTCTCTCAATCTGCGTCCGGGCTATTTCGGCAAGGCGAGCTTCTCGATCGTGCCAACGGATGACAGCGTCCGGCCCTTCGTCGTACCGAACACCGCCCTTCGCGCGCCTCGCAAAGGAAGGCCCCATGTTTTCGTGGTCAGCAGGAGCTCGGGCGAAGATCGTGTCAGGCGTCTCGATGTGACCCCCGGAGCGACCGATGGCCGGAACATCGAGGTGAGCCCCCTCGGCGACGGAAAACTGGAAGGACTCTGGGTCGTGGTGCGCGGCGGTGCCGATCTGAGGGGTGGTGAGGAAGTGCGCATAGGAGGGGGCAAATGAGACATCTGGCCCTGGCCGCGCTTCTCGGTATCTGTGGTTGTTCAGGCAGCGGCACGACCCGGGAGGACTACACCTTCTATCCGCTTGAAGATTCCGGCGAGTCGAAGTCGCCGGCTCCGCGGCGGGCGGCTCCCGATCCGGGCAAGCCGATGACTCTTGATCTCCTGGGTGCCATGCGCCTGGCGGGCGCCGAGAACATCGATATCTCGGTCATGCGAACCCGCCTGGAGGCGAGACGGGCCGAGACCGACGAGGCCTTTTCCAGGTACCTTCCCGATCTGCGGCTTGGCTTCAACTACCTGCGTCATGAAGGCCTTCGCCAGGACGCTTCCGGCCTGGTCGCTGAACAGCCGATGTCGTCTTTCGGGGCGGGCCCGGAGCTCTCTCTTCAACTGGATCCCGTCGAGGCCCGTTTCCAGCATCTGCGGGCTCTTCAACTGGAGGAAGCCGCAGAGCAGAAGGCGCGGCGGACAAGTGCGGAGGCCGTTGTTCACTCGGCGATCCTCTACCTTGAGCTGGTACGTGCCAGCGGACTGGTGGCCGTCTCCGAGGAGGCTGTCGAAAGATCCCTGGAACAGGTCAAGCTGCAGGAGGGAGCCGCTGAACTGGAGGCCGTGCTCGGGGTTGAACTCGCCAGGGCTCGTGCCGAGCTGGCCCGGGACCAGGAGGCTCTTCTCGCCTCCAGGGAGGGGCTCAGAGGCGCTGGAATCAGGCTCGCGACCTGGCTGCGGCTGCCGCCCCAGGTTCCGCTCATTCCTGAGACGAAGGACATTCAGCCCCTGGGCCTGGTGGGTGCGGATCGCAGCCTGGCGGACCTTCTTGATTCGGCGCTTGCGGCCAGTCCGGACCTGGCTGAGATGCGGGCCCTGAACCGGGCGGCCCGTGAGATGGAGAACGCCGCGACATGGGGACCCTGGACTCCCGACATCTACGCTTCAGCCGGCCATGGAGCCTACGGCGGAGGCCCCGGTAACGGCGGCCTCTTCGGCGGGCTGGGGGACCGTACGGATATCGCCGCGGGGCTGTCCTGGAACCTGAGGGGGCTGGGGCTTGGAGACCGGGCCAGGAAGAGAAAGGCGAGCGCAGAGGCTCTTGAGGCGGGCCTGCAGGCGGCCAGCGTGCGTGAGCAGGTGAGCGCCGAGGTCGTTGTCGGCTGGGAGAGGTCGAAAAGTCTCCTTGGGAGAATCGAAGCTGCCACGCAGGGAGTCGCGGCTGCAGCAGAAACCCTGAAGCTTGTCGAGGCCCGCTTCGAGGCGGGTGACGTGATTCAACTGGAGGTGCTCGAGGCCATCCGGGCCGTAGCCGCGGCGCGTGCGATCCTCATCGACACCGTGGTTTTCTACAACCAGACCCAGCACCTGTTGTATTACAGGGTACGCGGTGCTTCCTGGAGGCAGGCTGCTGAATAACTCCAGCTCTCTGGCAGGGTCGTTTCAGCGATCAAAGAGGTGGACGCAGTCAAGGAGCTTACTTTCGCCGCCTTCGTTGACGGCGTATTGCCTTCCCTTGTAGATCGAGCCGGCGGCATGCCGGCCGTCCTTCCGGAGGGCGTAGAGCACCACCTCGAAGTCCGGGCGGCCTTTCTTGTCGAGCAGCCTCGGGTCGACAGTCTGCTTGACGATTCTCTTCAGGGTGTCCTTCACCGCCGCGGCCGGGTCCATGCCGTGGCGCATGTTTTCCACCACGATCCGGGAGCCGCAGGAGATGATGACCGCTTCGCCGCGGCCGGTCGCGCCGCAGGCGCCGACGTCGTTGTCGACGTAGAGGCCCGCGCCGATGATCGGCGAGTCTCCAATCCGGCCCGGGATCTTGTAGGCCAGCCCGCTGGTTGTCGTAACCCCGGAGAGCTCTCCGGCCGGGTTGAGACCGAGGCAGGTGATGGTCCCGGTAGGCCGGGCCTCGTGTCCTGTTTTCGCCTCCTTCGGCGAGAGCCAGTCGTCCTTGTCGGAGAGGTTTTCCTTCCACTTCAGCCATTGTCGACGAGCGGCGTCGGTCAGAAGGTTTTCGGCCTTCATGCCGTGGGCCAGGGCGAATCGACGCGCTCCTTCTCCCACCAGCATCACGTGATCGGTTCTCTTGAGCACCAGCTGGGCGACGCGTGATGGCAGCTTGATGTTCCTGATCGAGGCTACCGAGCCCGCGTTGCAGCTGGGGCCGTGCATGCAGCAGGAATCGAGCTCGACGACTCCATCCTCGTTCGGCAGTCCTCCGTATCCCACGGACATGTCCTTCGGATCCGCCTCGACAATGTTCACTCCGCTGATGACGGCCTCGAGGGTGTCCTCCTTCGCGTTCATCAGCTTCACGGCCCTGTTGGTTGTCGCAAGTCCGTTGGCGCTCGAAATGGAAACCGGCTTCGCCGGCGGGGCGGGCTCGATGGCTTCGAGGTTCGAGGCGGCCGGTACGGCAGCGGCGGCGGCTGCCGCGCCTGCGCCGAGGAATCGGCGTCTTGAGAGAGCGTTTTTCATGATACTTTTCTCCGGGTTGCCAGGTTTGGTTATTCGCGTTTCAGCGAGAGGGGGTCGGCGAGTGGAATCGACTCGATGGTTCTTCCCCCTGCGAGCTTCCTGATCGAAAACTGGGGCTTGTCGGGATCCCCGGCAAGGATGTCCTTTGAGTTGCCCACGATCAGGATGATGAGCTTCTCCGGAACGAGGTGCTTTTTCGCCACGCGCAGGATCTCTGCCGGCGTTACCGCCCTGATCCGGTCGCGGTAGGTGGCGAAGAAATCGCTCGAGCGACCGGTGAATTCTTCGTTGGCGAAGGTCCCGGCCACCTGGTTGGCGCTTGCGAAGAAGCGTGGAAAGACCTCGATCATGTAATTTCTCGCGTTGTCGATCTCCGCCTGCTTGACCGGTGTCGTACGGATCTTTTCAATCTCCTCGAGCACCAGGGCGGCAGCATGCGCCACCGATTCGCTCTTGGACTGGAAGTAGGCGCGGAAGATTCCAGGGTAGTAGACACCGAAGTCGTAGCTCGACCGGGCCGTATAGGCGAGTCCTTCATCTGATCGGACCCGCGACATGATGCGGGAGACGAAGCCTCCGCCGCCGAGGATATGGTTCATGACGCGCAGGGCGAAATAGTCCGGATGGTCTCTCTTGACTCCGATGTGTCCGATGCCGACCCTCCCCTGGTTGACGTCGGGTTTATCGATCATGTAGACACCGGGACTCGCGGGAGTTCCGGGCGCGGGAATCTTCGCTGGTTTGCCGCCCTGGCTTTTCCAGTCGGCGAGGTGTTTTTCAAGCAGGGCCAGTACGCGCTCACGCTTCACATCGCCCGAGACGGAGATGATGAAGTTCCCGGGATGGAAATGTTTTCGATGGAAGGCCGTGAGGTCTTCGCGGGTGATTCCCTCGACCACGGTCTTCGTTACCTTGTCGTTGGTGAAGTGCTCGGGGCCGCGAAGCAGCCGTTGCCATTCTCTGCTCTCGATGGAGTCCGTCGAGTCGTTGCGGCGCGCGAGGTTCTGGAGTACCTGGCTGCGGTAGATCTCAAGCCGTTTCTGGTCGAAGGCGGGCTTTCTAAGCATGTGGAAAAACAGCTCCATGACCTGTTCGAGATCCTTGGTCAGGCAGTTGAAGCTCGCGCTTCCCTGGGTGTTTCCGATCGAGGTGCTCATGTCGGCCGCGAGGAAGGCGACCTCTTCGTCGAAGGCTTCGGGGCTCCTGCCCTCGACGCCGGCGGCCCTGATCTGGCTGCCGACCGCCCCGGCGATGCCCTCTTTTCCCGCCGGTACGAGGTAGGCCCCAACCCGGATCATTACCTGCAGATCTACGAGTGGGAGGCTGGGATCTTCGACCACATAGACCGGTGTGCCGTTGGAAAGCACGCTCCTGGCTTTGGCTGCCTCGGGCGGAGTGAAGCTGAGCTCGGAGAACTTCAGCTCGGTCGGATGGGATGCGATATCCGGTCCCCCGGGGGCCGTGGCACAGGCTGTTGTCGGCAGGATGCCGGCGAGTGCGAGGAGCGAGAGCCCGCGGCGGAGCGCGCTGGTCTTGTTCTGTCGTTGGTTTCTGTCAGTGAGATTCTTCATGTTGGTTATTCCTTCCCCTCGAGATGCCTGTCGATGATCTTTAAAAGAGCCTTGAGGAAAGCCCGGCTCTCTTTCGGCGCGTTCAGCAGGCCGGTGGAGATGTTTTCCCGCAGCTTCTCCGTGGTCGCACGGTCCATGGCGGGCAGGTTGTTTTTGAGCAGCGTCGCCTTCTGCCGTTCCTCCGGGGCGAGCCCCGCGAGGTCGGGATCCACCTTTGCCGGGGCCGCTCCCTTTTCAGGGGCGGGTTTCTCCTTCGTGTGGAAGACCAGGATGGCTCGGTTCTCGCGGGTGAAATATTTCGCGGCGACGCGCTTGATGTCAGCCGCGGTGACGGCCTGGAGCAGGGCAGGGTCGGTGTTGATTGTTTTCCATCCCCTGTAGGAATCCCGGAGCAGCAATTGCAGCATGAGGGAGAAGTTGCTTCTGAGCTTGCGGAACTCGCTGGCGGCGCGCTGGTTTTTCACCTTCTGCAGTTCGCGAGAGCCTACGTCCTTCTCCTTGAGTTCCTCGAGAATTGTCTCCAAAGCTCCCTGGACCTCCTTCGGGGTGTGACCCTCGGCGGCGGTCGCGGAGACCTCGAAGTAGCCTTCGTATTTGCGTCCTTCCTGTCCGCCTCCGGCTGAGGTCGCGATCTTTCTGTCGAGCACCAGGGACTTGTAGAACCGCCCCGTCCGACCGTTCAGGATGTCCTGCAGGACGACCAGCGCCGGCTCGTCGACATGCCCATCGGCCACCGAGTGATAGCGCAACCGCACCTGCGGCTTGGTCTCGGCATAGCCGGTCATTTTCTTTTCAGCCAGTTGCTTGATCTCGATCGTGCGCACCGCCGGCGGAGGTTTCGGTCCTCTCTTAAGCCGGCCGAAATATTTTTCCGCCAGCTTTCTGGCCTGCTCCGGTTCAAAATCGCCCACCAGGCAGGCGGTGAGGTTGTTCGGGGCGTAATAGACTCCGTAGAAAGACATCGCCTCCTCCCTGGTGATTCCCTCCACATCGCTTGGCCAGCCGATCACCGGCCAGCTGTAGGGGGAGGAACCCCAGAAGAGAGCGTCGAACTGCTCCTCGAATTTACCCGTGGGGGTGCTCTCCACTCGCAGCCTGCGCTCCTCGCGGACCACGTCCCGTTCGGAGTAGAACTCGCGGAAGACCGGGTTCAAGAGCCGGTCGGACTCCATCCAGAACCACAGCTCGAGCTTGTTGGCAGGTACGTTCACGAAGTAGATCGTGAAATCATAGGAGGTTCCGGCGTTCATTCCCGAGGCGCCGTTACCTTTGTAGATCTTGTCGAACTCGTCTTTGACGATGTTGGCCTTCTGGGTCTTGAGGAGCGTCTCGAATTTTTTTCGCAGCTCCTGGTGGTTGGCGGAGCGGACCTTCGGGTCGCGCGTGTCGGAGATCTCGCCGACACGCAGCCGTCGAGCGAGCGCCTCCTCTTCCTTCTGCATCTCGCCCTTGATGGCATCGAGCCTGGCGAGAGTCTGCAGATCCTTGTCGATGTCGGAGGTGCCTATCGTGCGGGTTCCCTTGAACATCATGTGTTCGAAGAGGTGGGCGATACCAGTGATCCCGGGACGCTCATTTACAGAGCCGACCTTGGCTATCCAGCCGGCCGTGATATTGGGGTCGCCCCGGCGGGGAACCATGAGCACCTTCAGGCCGTTCTCTAATGTGTGTACTTTGACGTCGACGTTCTGTGCCGGCGCTGTCGCGGGGCTCGCGAGCAGGGCAGCGCAGAGAAAGAATACGCGTCGGTTCATGGGTTACCTCTGGTAGCAGCCTTCAGATATGGAAATCAAAGAGCCTATTGTACGCAATAGACCCTTCCGTCTGGAAGCCTGTACCAGAGAAGGAGGCAGAGCCTAGCGGCTCAGGAATTCAACCACCTGGTTGATGTTCACCGGGACTCCGATGTCCTCGGGGCTCGGATCGCTTACGATCTTGGCCATCATCTCAGCCGGTTCAACGGCGATGAAGGTGCATTCCGGAGCATCGTTTCCTTCGAGACGCTTGGAATAGATCTTCTGGAGGTTTTCCCTCGCGCGCACCTGGATGGTGTCACCGGTTTTGCAGATGTAGCTGGGGATGTCGGTCTTGCGGCCGTTGACCATGAAGTGGCCGTGGGCTACCGCCTGGCGGGCCTGCGCCCTGGTGGTGGCGAGACCTGACCTGCTGACTACGTTGTCGAGTCTGCGTTCGCAAAGCAGCAGGAGGTTCTGACCCTTGTTACCACCCTGCTTCTTGGCGAGCTTGAAGAACCGCTCGAGCTGGGTCTGGCTGAGTCCGTAGTAGTGACGAATTTTCTGCTTCTCTATCAGAGCCCGGGCATAATCGGTGGGCCGTCTCCTCCTGGTCGGTTGTTTACCGGGGGGGTGAGGGCGACGGTGGGTGGCGCGCAGGGCGCCCGCGGAATCATAGATATCCAGTCCCAGCCTTCTGTTGATTCGGGCTTTTGGACCTGTGTAATGTCCCATATTGAAGAAGCTTCTCTGGTTGTGTGATTTTGCGGCGACGAAACGTCGCATTAAACGAACAAAAAGACCGTGTTTGAGGTCTAATTTCAAGCAGTTTTTTCCCGGCTTCAATTCGGGAAGTCGAGAATTTCCATAAGGTTGGCAATTTTAAGGTCTGCCTGTTCCGAAAACATTGAATTCTTTGAATTCAGCAGCAGCACAGAAACTGCTCCGGCATTCCGAGCAGACTCGATATCGAAGATGTAATCGCCGATGACATAGGTTTTTGCGGGATCTACTCCCATTTTTTCGCAGAGCAGCAGGACTGGCTCAGGTGATGGTTTTATGGCGGCTTCCTCCCGGCTGAGCGATGCGTCGACTTCTAATTGGTGCAGTTCGAGAACAGTGTCCAGGGAGAGACGGCTGTTACGGGTCAGGATAGCTGTGGGGCGGTGTCTGCGTCTGAGTTCAGAGAGAACCCGCCGGGCTCCGGGCTGGAGAACCGCCGTGCCGGCCGCTTTTTCTTCGTGTCTCTCGAGAGCTTTGCGGGCGAGCGCGGCCGCCTCGGCATCGAGGCACTCGAGCTGCTCGAGGATGGGACCCTCGGAGATCCCCATGTCCCGGCGGATCTTATCAAAGTCGAGATGGGGAATGGTCAGGGTTCCATCCAGGTCGAATATGAATGCTTCCGGCGCCGGCAGGCGATGCCCAGGTCTCAAGCCGTCAGCTCTTCGGCTCCGAGGACGCGGCTCTTTTGACCAGTCCAAGGCCAAACTGCAGGAGGTCATCCTTTTCCCGGGCTGTCTCCAGGAGCTGGGAGTAGTCTCCCGCCAGGGCGCTCAATTGGAGCAGGCTCGGGCAGACGGACAGGGGGCCGGGGGCATCCTTGAGGTGCTCGATGTAGACCGTGATGGCGTCCTCTGGTCTGCCGACCTGCGCGAGCAGGAAGGTGAGAACCTCGGCGGGGAAGTTGTTGCCATCTTCATCCGGGCCGGCACCTTCCATCTTGGAGGTGTAGTAGCGGATGGCGCCATCTATGCCTTCTCCCGAGAGGGCCCGCAGCATGATCCGGTAGTCGTTATAGAAATCTTCAAAGGGTGGACGTTCGGTGACCTGGTAGTCCCGTCCCAGGCGGCGGCCATAGTCGCACATCTGGATGGCCTTGCTGATCGTCTCCGGGTCTTCCAGGGTGGCCGCGGCGCGGACACAGGACTGGAGATGGGAGATGTCGATGTGGTAGCCGAGGCTCTCGAACAGCCACTCTCTCTCTGAGATGAGCGTGCCCACATCATCTTCTTTCGACGCCTTCTTGTTCTCGGTGGTCTCGATGTCGTTTCGCAGGCTGTCGAGGAGCTCTCCGTAGAGCTGGTCGATAAGCAGCTTGCCGCAGGCTTCCCTGGTTTCCCCCTGGTAGGGGAATTGGTGCTCAAATGTCGTGATGGCCCTGCAGGTTCCGTAGTGCGAGAGGATCAGTTCGTAGCCGCGCACCGGATGGGCGCCCTGGTTAAAGGCGACCTCGATGATTCCATCCAGGTCGTCCTCGTCGGTTTCCTCTTCGTCCTCCTTGTATTCACCCCAGTCCTCCGGTGGTTCCCAGGATGAGATGGCCTCGGCGATCGCGGACGGGTCATCGATGGCCCTGAAGTAGGGCCAGGCTGATCCGATCTTGCCCTCAGCGAGAAGGTGCCCTCCGATGATTCTGCAGACTTCGACATAGTAGTCCTCGACCTCCTGGCGGTGCTCCTCGGGAATGTCCCGGATGGAGTCGTTGCCTTCGAGCGCGAGTCCCAGTTCGTGGCGTTTCTTCATCAGGAGGGCTTCAAAGAGCTGGGGAAATTTCTTTTCGCTCTCGAGTGTTTTTGCCAGGAGCTCGATGGTGGCCTGTACGCCGGACTCATCTAGGGTCTCGATCAGGGATTGGAATCGGTCGGCGTCGGCGGTGGATTCCGCTTTCTGGTTCTCGGCTGTGCTCATGTAATTTGTTCCATAGGGGGTTGAGGCAAGAGGCTAAGGTTAACCGAGCCGAGCCCGGAATCCAAGAGCTCAGGCTTTCAGGCTTTCTGGGCGTAGATATTTTTTCCATATTCATGTATTTTGGGATCTTCAATTTTACTTCAACAGGGTCTTTCAGGTACCGAGAATGACGAAAGAGGCAGTAACCATCACCGACCATCGCACCGGCGAGTCCTACGACATCGACCTGGTGGATGGTGCTTTGCCAGCTATTGCGCTCAGGCAGATCAAGACACCAGACGACGACTTCGGGCTCATGACCTATGACCCGGCTTTTTCAAATACAGCTTCTTGCAGAAGTACGATCACCTACATCGATGGTGACAAGGGTATTCTCGAATACAGGGGGTATCCGATTGAAGAGCTCGCCGAAAAGAGCAGCTTTCTCGAGGTCGTGCATCTTCTTCTGCATGGTGAGCTTCCAAGCGACGATGAGCTGGCCCAGCTGGCTGGCACGATCGGCGAGAACATGGCCGTCGACGAGAGCATGAAGAAGTTCTTCGATGGTTTTCTTGAAGATGCGCACCCCATGGGAATGCTGATCAGCAGCCTTGCCTGCCTGGCGACCTATTACCCTGAAGCCAAGAATGTCAACGACCCGGAGAATCGCCTGCAGCAGATCCACAGGCTGGTGAGCAAGGTTCCGACCCTGTCAGCCTACGCCTTCAGGCGTAACGCCGGACTCTCCTACCTTGACCCGGATCCGACCGAGAGCTTCGCGGCAAATTTCCTGAGGTTGGTTTTTGCCGATGATGATGGCTCCTACACTCAGAACCCGGTTCTCGAGCACGCCATGGATGTGCTCTTTACCCTGCATGCCGACCATGAGCAGAACTGTTCAACCAGCGCCATGCGCGGCGTCGGCAGTTCCTACAGCGATCCCTATTCGAGCCTGGCGGCGGCCGCTGCCGCTCTCTACGGGCCGCTGCATGGCGGCGCCAACGAGGCCGTGCTCAGGATGCTCAACGAGATCGGCGATAAGGAAAATATCCCGGGCTTTATCGAGCAGGTGAAGGACAAGGACAGCAAGATACGTCTCATGGGCTTTGGCCACCGGGTGTACAAGAACTACGATCCCCGGGCCAAGATCATCAAGAAGCTCGCCTACGAGGTCTTCGAGATCCAGGGAATGAATCCTCTGCTGGATATCGCCCTGGAGCTCGAGAGGATCGCTCTCGAGGACAACTACTTTGTCGATCGCAAGCTCTACCCTAATGTCGACTTCTACTCAGGCCTCATCTACCAGTCGATGGGTTTCCCGACGCCGATGTTCCCTGTCCTCTTCGCGATTGGCAGGACGTCAGGTTGGCTGTCGCAGTGGAATGAGTGTTTAGACGACAAGGATCAGCGCATTGCCAGGCCGAGGCAGCTCTACCAGGGTAGCCCGAAGAGGTCCTACGACAAGTAGAGCCGGGACTTTTCCGGAGTGTCTCTCGCGTGCCCTGGGTTTTTAAGGGCCGTTATCAGGCCGACTTTCGGAGCCTTCGGACCCTCTCCCGGATGGGTGGGTGAGTGCTGAAGTACGGAAGCTCCTCGATCCGCAGGCTGTTCTCCAGCGGCTCGGGCATACCCAGCTTCTCGAGCAGATTGGCCAGGCCGGCCGGATCGAAGCCTGCGCGCTTCGCCAGCCGTGCGCCCTCGATATCAGCCTCGAATTCCTGGTCCTGCTGGTAGCCCCGGTCGATGTGAACTTCAAGGGTCTCGGCGGCCTTGCGCAACATGGGTCCTGCAATATTCAGGAGCTTTTTCGCCGCAAAATTTTTAGCAAGGGTGTTCAGCGCGTGGCGGCGATCGATGTGCTGGATCTCGTGTGCGAGCACCCCCGCGAGTTCGTCCTCGCAGGAGCAAAGCTCAATGAGCGGTTGAGAGATGAGGATGCTGCCTCCCGGTATCGCGCAGGCGTTGGGTGCCGGATCGTCGATGATGATGAAGCGGAAGGGCAGCTGCTGTCGGGCCGCCTTCGCGGCCAGCCGCGCGCCCAGTTTTTTTACCGCGGTGCTCTGGTCCGAGCTCGGCAGCTCGGGGTGGTTTGCGAGGGCTTTATCAAGCAGGATTTTTCCGGTTCCGGTTTCGATTTCTGCCAGCACGCTGTCCGGGACCTCGGCGCCCGTGAGCAGTTCCGTGCCGAGCCGCCCGGCCTGTCCTGTTCGTGCACCAAGAAACCGGAAGAGCCTGGGGAGATATTGCGGAAAATAAAAGAGAGCGGCGATGACAAGGAAGAGAATCAGCAGCTTGATGATCAAGGGGTGTCTTTTCTCACGAGGCGCCCGGGCCGGCTCTCAGGCCAGGCCGAGCTCATGGTTTGAGAGTCGTTCAAAGCCATCGTCGGTGATCAGGTAGTCGTGTTCGAGACGGATGCCTCCGGTGGGTTTGCCGTAGATGCCGGGCTCGAGGGTCAGCACCATGCCGCTTTCGATGGTCCTGTCGCTTTCGAGGACCAGCTCCGGCGCCTCCGGATGGCCGAGTCCGATGGCATGACCCGCATGGTGAACCAACTCCTCGCCAGCGGAGGCGAAGGTGTCGATGATCGCTTCGCTGAAGGCGGAGGCGGGGGTTCCGGGTTCCAGGAGAGCCTCGGCTCTGTCGAGGCTGGCGGCGACCAGCTCGAAAAGCTCGGTCTGCTCGTTCGATGGGTTTCCTCCCGCCACGAGGGTGTTGGTGATGTCGCCGCGGTAGCCTCGTACGTAGGGGAAGATATCGTGGATGACGAGATCTCCCTCCTCGATGATCCGCTCACCGGGTGCGCCGCCGCCGCCTGCGGCCCGTTCGCCGGAGGCAAGATCGCACATCATCACGAAGGGAACGCCCGCCTCGCTGGTAGCCCGAGCCACCAACCGGCCGTAGTAGTCGATCTCTCTCAGGCCGGGTTCGAGGAGTTCACGGGAGGCTCGGTGCACGGCCTCGGCCGTTCTCACGCCGGCTCGGATGACCTCGATCTCGTCAGGATATTTTCGCTCCCGCATCTTCAGGAGGGTCGGTTCGCAATCGACGACAGAATCAACGCAGGCAGCCGACTGGCGGGGAAGGAAGGCGGTCTCCGCGGCGAGCCGGGAGATTTTTTTCTTCTCAAGCGTTTCGTTCACGAGTTGGGCGACCACCGCGCCGCGGGGAGTCGCCGGCTTTACGCAATCGTACCAGGTGGCGGAGAGGACCAGGTCCGCCGGGCTGGAGTCCTGTGGCGGTGTTTCGACGGCGTCACCCGCCAGCCAGTTGTCGGTGAACAGCGTGCAGGGTCCGTCTCTCTCGATGAGCAGGTAGCCGCTGCCGTGGAGGTTGAGGCTGTTGGGAAGAGGGTAGAAGTTCCCCAGGTAGAGGAGGTGCTCCGGCCGGCAGATCAGGGCGGCCTCGACATCGCTGTCGAGGGTCTCCCGGAAACAGGCCAGGCGCTCCCTGGCGCCTTCTTGGGTTGTCATGGCTTTGTCCTTCGTGCGTGGTTATTCAGCTATGAGAAAGATCGCCTCGATCTCTGTGGCGATGGCGCCGGGCAGCGAGCTGAAGCCGACCGCGGAGCGGCTGGCGCGGCCGTGCTCTTCTCCGAAGACATCGACAAAGAGGTCTGAACAGCCGTTGATGACCTTGGGGTGTTCGAGGAAGTCGGGGGTCGCGTTTACCATGCCGAGCAGCTTGATCACGCGTTCAACCTTATCCAGACTTCCGAGGCTTGAGCGGACCGTGGCCAGGATGGAGAGGCCTGTCTGGCGGGCAGCCACGTAGCCGGCTTCTGCATCGAGGTCGGCTCCGACCTTGCCGGTGAGCTTCGCGCCTTCCAGCGGAGCGGGGCCGTGGCCGGAGACGTAGAGGCATCGGTCGACGATCATATTGGTGACGTAGTTGGCGACTGGCTTTGGAGGTTCAGGCAGCTCGATTCCGAGAGCCTCGAGACGTTCTTCTGCGGACATGTTTTTCTCCGTTGTTTTCAGGATTCGATATGACGTCGGCCGGGGCAGCATGTTACGCAATTTCTCAGCGGGCGTAAACCGACCGTCCGTTTTGCCGGAGGATCATCTCTCCTGTTCCAGCAGGTTTCTGGGTTTTTTGTCGTTCCTTCGTTACACTACTCTCTTGCTACTTCAGCTTCTGCGCTACGCAGAGAAACAGTTCCGGAGCGTTCCCTTGCCTCTTGTGAAAATCCCTTTCCGCGTTTTATCGATCCAGGCCTGCTCTGCCCTCTGCGCGATCCTGTTGGCGGCCGGCTGCGCCAGTAAGGGGACGACGGTGGTTCACACCTTCGCGAGCGCTCCGCGTAACTGGATGGAAATCAGCCCGGGC
>CBFHWB010000025.1:0-33173 GCA_965659285.1 Planctomycetota bacterium
GTCATGGGGGCTGAAGGTAAGGGGCTGCGTCGATTGACCATGGAGACCTGCGACCTTGTCGTCAGGATTCCGATGATGGGCAAGGTCGATTGCCTGAACGTCTCGGTCGCGACCGGGGTCTGCCTGTACGAGGCTCTGCGTCAGCGCGGATCGCCGGGCAAGTCATAGAGCTCTCGCATCAGCAGCGATCCCGCCACTGCCGCATTGAGCGATTCGACCCGGTCAGAGTGGCTGATCGCCAGCCGCAGCTCGCTTCGTTCAGCCAGCCTTTCGGAGACACCTTCTCCTTCTGATCCGATGGCCAGCGCGATCTGGCTCCGGCGTGAGAGCTCTTCGATCTGACCACTGTCCCCGGCGACCGCCGGAGCGCTGGTCGCGAGCGCGAAGTCGCTGCCTTCCAGGAAGTCCAGGCAACTGTCGAGGCTCAGCTTCAGAACGGGCAGGCCGAAGATGGCTCCGGCTGTTGACCGTACGACCTTGGGTGAAAAGGGATCGGCTGATTCTTCGGTCAGCAGCACCGCATCGAAATCAAAGGCCCGCGCCGAGCGGATCAATGTGCCGACATTTCCCGGGTCTGAGATTCCGTCGCAGATGAGAAGGCGTCGGCAGGCTCCCAGTGAATTGAGAGCGATGTCCGGCTGCCTGAATACGGCGATGAGTCCCTGCGGTGTCTTCGTATCCGCGGCACCCTCGAGTTGGTGACTGGCGAGCTCTTCGCATGGAATACCGCGTGCTTCCAACTCATCTACGAGTTGTCGTCCGCGCTTAGACAGCGCGCCCGGGTCGAAGTACAGAGCCTCGGGATCGATTTCGTATCGCCTGGATTCCTCAAGCAGTCTCACTCCCTCTGCGGCGTACTGCCCCCATTCCCGCCTGCCCTTGCCGGTTTTTAGTGAGCGGAGGCGTCGAATGTCGCGCTGCGTTGCCATTTGTCCCTGTCTCTACCTGCCTGGATTCTCAGAAATCGGTATCGGCCTTCTTGAGATCGAGCTCTTTGATCCAGGTGTTGCGATAGCGGACATCGTGGCCTTCGCACTGCAGCTTGAGTCCGCCGGGAACATCGGTGATTCCTCGCCCGCCCTGATTGCCCCCGTCGAGCCCGGAGTTGGGTCCACCCCAGACCTTGTTGATGGCGACATTGGTGTGGGCTTTCTTGCCGTTGAAGTACATGGAGACAATCGCCTTCTCGCTGAGCTTTCCGTCCTTGAAGCGGGCAGCGCGGAACACGATGTCATAGGAGTTCCATTTTCCGACTCCGTTGTAGAGGTGGTAGGGGGACTTGCTCTCGTTGATGACGGCTCCCATGCCGTGCTTGCTCTTGTCGCCGTCGAGCACCTGGATCTCGTAGCGATTCTGGAGGTAGACTCCGCTGTTTCCTCTCTTCTTCATCACGAGGAACTCGATGTGGAGGCGGAAGTCCCGGTATTTTTTCTTGGTGACGATGTCTGCGGTCCCGTACCGGCCTCCCTTGGCGGCCGGGTCATCGGTCTGGATCGCCTTCTTTCCGGAATCGACAGGGTCATCAACGACCTTCCACTTGATCGGCAGCGACGAGCTGAATCGGGGTCCCTTCCAGTAGGTCCACTTGTCATCGAGCAGCTTGCGCGACCCATCGAGGATGAGCTCGGCGCCCTTTACCGCCGCCGCGCCGACCCCGATGTTGTCGGCGGCCAGGAGGCTGGGGGATGATATAGAGATGACTGTTGCAATCAGGAGCGTGGCAGCGCTGAGCGAACTGTATTTCATGTTTGTTTCCGTTCGGGATTGAGGCTTGAGTTTGTGAAGGCGGGGGTTCGCCACAGGGAGTCGACAGTACCACGCGTCTCAAGGTTGTTCAACAGATCGGCCGGTTGGCTATTTCACCTCTCGGCTTGAATCGATAGAATAATTGAAACGCCGCAATGTGCTGGCGACGCAGCTTGTCCCTGCTGAGACGATGTGTTCAACCAGATTCATCCATGGGGAAGTCATGAGAAGTAATTTTAAGACGGTTTTATCAATGTTCCGCAAGTTGGTAGTCCTTGGCCCGCTGCTCATGGCTTCCGCGGCTGTCTTCGCCGCCGATAGCGATCAGGTGGAGGCTGTCAGAAAGATCGGGGGACAGGTCAGGCCCGCGGCCGGGGAAGCTGGGGCCTGGAAGGTCGAGTTTCAACTGACCGGAAGATCCCTTACCGACGATGGGCTCGCCCAGGTGGCGGCGCTGAAAAAAATCGTTCGATTGAATCTTCGCGACACCAAGGTTACCAGCGCGGGGTTGGTTCATATCAAGGGGCTCACCAGCCTGAGCAGGCTGCACCTCGAGAGAACCGCGGTGGATGACTCCGGTACCGCGAATCTCGCCGGGCTCGTCAACCTGGAGTACCTGAACCTGTACAATACCAAGATTACGGATAAGACCCTGGCCCACCTGGCCGGGCTCAAAAAGCTGAAGCAGCTCTATCTGTGGCAGACCGGCGTTACCGATGAGGGAGTCGCTCGCCTGGAGAAGGCGCTTCCAGGCTGTCGGATCATTCGCGGGATCGATCTCAGCAAGATTGTCGCTATTCCCAAGCCTCCGCCACGGCCGAGCGAAGATCTCAAGTGGATTGCCCTCACCGACGATGCCAAGCCTCCGAGGTCCGTTACGGGGTCGGGTACAGAGATCACCTTTACGAACAATTCGGGCATCAAGGTGAAGATCTACTGGGTTGAATATGGTGGAGGTTTGAGACTTTACGGTGAGCTCGCGCCTGGCGGCAAACGGGTGCAGAACACCTTCTCCCAGGCCAGCTGGCTGGTGACCGATGAGAAAGAAAAGCCCCTCGGCTATTTCCGCACGGGCCTGAAGCTCGGGAAGGCCGTCATCCCGAAGATCTGACGGGCCGCTTTCTTTTTAATCCTCGCCTCCTATACCCCTGGTGCAATCGATGAAACTTTTCGAGCGGCTTCGTTTCGCGGGTCCCGTGATCTTTTTCGTGGTATTTGGTACAGCCTCGCTCTCGTCAGCGGCTGTTACCCTGCCGCGTGTTCTCGGCAGCGGTATGGTTCTGCAGCGCGGGCTTCCTGTGCCGGTGTGGGGCTCGGCTGAGGCTGGTGAAAAGGTGACGGTTTCCTTTGCCGGGCAGTCAAAGGCCGTCAAGGCGGGAGACGATGGAAAATGGATGGTGAAGCTCGCTCCCCTCCAGGCCAGCGCGAAGGCCGCGAGCCTTATCATCCAGGGCGACAACAAGATCACGCTCGACAACATCCTCGTTGGCGAGGTGTGGATCTGTTCCGGTCAGTCCAATATGGAGTGGAGGCTCATCCAGGGAATGAACGCCCGGGAAGAGGTGGCGGGCGCCGACCATCCTCTCATCAGGCTGTTTAATGTCCCCGGGCATACGACCAGCCCTCTGCCCCGGGAGAGAGGGTCCGGCGGCTGGCAGGTGTGCGCCCCAAAGTCGGCCTCAGGTTTCAGCGCGGTCGGCTATTTCTTCGGTCGCCGCCTGCTGAAGGACCTCGGTGTGCCGGTGGGGCTCATTGGATCAAACTGGGGTGGTACCCGTATTGAGCCGTGGGTTCCTCTTGAGGGTTTCGAGTCGGTCCCGCAGCTCTCCTGGCTCGCTCACGAGGTGAAGCAATACCAGTCATCCACCAGGGTGGGGGGCAGCTCGCCCTCGGCGATCTATAATTCGATGGTCCATCCACTCACTCCCTTCGCGATGCGTGGAGGCATCTGGTACCAGGGAGAGTCGAACGGGAACGAGGGGACGAGCTACTACCACAAGAAGCACGCCCTGGTGAAAGGCTGGCGTAAGGTTTTTCAGAACCCCGACCTGGCCTTCTATTGGGTGCAGCTTGCGAACTATCAGCGGGAGAGCAGGGAGCCGGCCGGTGGCGAGGGCTGGGCGAAGATCCGAACGGCGCAAACGAGAGCCCTCGATCTCCCGGGAACAGGCATGGCCGTGATCACAGATATCGGCGCGGCCAATGATATTCACCCAAGGAATAAGCAGGACGTTGGCTGGAGGCTGGCGCAATGGGCGCTCAACCAGACCTACGGCCGCGACAAGCTGGTTCCTTCGGGGCCTCTCTACAAGGGCCAGGAGGTCGAGGGTGATTCGATCAGGCTCTCATTCCGGCATGTCGGCAAGGGCTTGATGGTCGGCAGGAAGAGCGGGCTTGAGCCCACCAGGGAACTCGAGGAGGGTAAGCTCGAACACTTCGCCATCGCCGGAGCTGACAGGAAATGGTTCTGGGCGGAGGCGGCGATCGATGGAGAGACTGTTGTTGTCCGGTCGAAGGATGTTCCTAAGCCGCTCGCTGTTCGCTATGCCTATACCATGAACCCGGCCAGGGCGAATCTCTACAACAGAGCCGGTCTTCCCGCCGGCCCCTTTCGTACCGATACCTGGGCCCCACCGCTGGAAGATCTGGAATGGACGGCGGTGGCCGATAAGGCACCACCCATTTCTGTTACAGGGTCAGGAACAGAGATTATTTTTCTGAATAAGAAGGACATCAAGGTGAAGGTCTTCTGGGTCGGATATGGAGGAGGAATGAGGTTTTACGGCGAGGTGAAACCGGGTGGAATTCGCAAGCAAAACACCTATTCCAACGCTATCTGGGTGATTACCGATGAAAAAGACGAGCCCCTGGGCTATTTCAGGACGACCCAGAAGCGTGGAAATGCGGTGATTCCGAAGTGATGAAGAGCCGAGGTCTTTCTTTTCCTGCACACTTGAGAAATCCGGAGTGTTTTGTAGAATAGTGATGCGGAACGAATCCTAAGATTGCGGAGCCCGTTTTTACACCATGCCTAACTCTAATTATTCCCGTCGGGGTTTTCTGCGTTCGACCGTCGGTCTTGCTGGTCTGACGCTTCCCACGATTCTAAAGCTGCAATCCCAGGCCATCGCCAGCGCGCCCAAGGCCAAGTCCTGCATCGTGATTTACACCTGGGGCGGCATGAGCCACTACGAGTCTTTTGACCCGAAGCCGGATGCTCCTTCTGATATCAGGGGAGAGTTTAAGGCGATCCCCACGGCCACTCCAGGCATCCAGTATTGCGAGCACCTTCCGCTGCTGGCGAAGCACTCCGACAAGCTGGCTATCGTCCGGTCGCTTCATCACAACCAGGGGGCGCACCAGGGTGGTATGTACATCAGCCTCACCGGGCATCAGCCTGTTGGTATCAAGGCCGGCAAGAGGACAAACTGGCCCTCTCTCACAGCCATGATTTCACGTTTCCAGGAGGCCCGTTCGGGAACGCCCAGGGCCATCCGGATGCCTTACTCGATGTACGACAATGGAGGGCTGATGGCCGGCGATGATGGAGGCTGGCTAGGCTACGACTACGACCCGGTTCTCATTCGGACACCCGCCGGGACGCCCTACCGCGGCGTCACTCGCTACAACGATCTGGAACTCAAGCTCAAGCTCAACACGGAGAGGGAGCGGGTAGCCAGTCGGCGAGCCCTTCTTCGTGATCTGGAACAAAAGGTCAGCATCGGGAGCCCCCAGGCATCTGGCATTCATGAGAATTACGACCAGTTGGATCACTTCCACAAGATGGCCGTTGACATGCTCCTGGACTCTCCCGTTCGTGAGGCCTATGACCTCGAGCAGGAGGATCCCCGGATCCGTGACATGTACAGCGATCATGTCTGTGGTCAGACTCTCCTGCTTTCAAGGCGCCTTGTTGAGGCGGGTGTTCCTGTCGTCCAGGCCCTCTGCTCCGCGGGTGATCTCGCCGGCGGCAGCGGGGACAATTGGGATACGCATCGAGACCACTTTCCGAAGATGAAGGACCGGCTCCTGCCGGTTTTCGACCGCGCGGTCTCAGCTCTCCTGACGGACCTCGAGATGCGCGGAATGCTCGATGAAACTCTCGTGGTCTTTCTCACGGATTTCGGTCGCACTCCGAAGATCAACGGCAATGGAGGCCGGGACCATCATCCCGGTGTCTACTCCATGGTGCTCGCCGGTGGAGGAATTCCCGGCGGCCAGGTCTATGGTTCGAGCGATTCCAGGGGCATCAGCCCGGGATCGAACGCCTGCACCCCGGCCGATTTCCACGCCACCGTCTACAAGGCCATGGGCATCGACCATCATGCCGAGTTGCATGACCAATTGGATCGTCCCTTCCAGATCTGCGAGGGCGAGCCGCTGCCCATATTCTGATCGGTCGTATCGCGCCTGCTTCCAGGCACGGGTTATGGTTCCCCACGCCCTGATCACTCTCTCCCTGGCTGTTTCGCTTGGTGGGTTCCCCGCGACAGCGGTTCATGGGGACGACTGGCCCCAATGGCTCGGTCCTCAAAGGGACGGGGTCTGGCGTGAGAAGGGGATTGTCGAGAAGTTCCCCGAAGAGGGACCAAGGTTGCGCTGGAAGGCATCGCTTGGCGGAGGGTATTCGGGTCCTGCCGTAGCCGCGGGGAGGGTTTTTGTCATGGACCGGGTGGCGGCTGAGATTGATTCGGCGAAGGCGAAGATCCTTCATGAAGGGGAACCTCCACGAAACGAAAACTTTCTTCGTAAGTTGCTGCCAGGCAAAGAGAGGCTGGTCTGCCTGGCCGAGCCCGATGGCCGACAGCTCTGGGCCCATGAATGGGACTGTCCCTACACCTCGGTCGCCATCTACGCCATTGGCCCAAGGGCGACGCCAACGGTCGATGGCGACAGGGTTTACGCCCTGGGCGCTGAGGGCAACCTGTTTTGTCTCTCGGTGAAGGATGGGGAGGTGCGGTGGGCCAGGGATTTCAAGAAGGACTATGGACTCGAGATCCCCGAATGGGGGACCGCCGCCCATCCCCTTGTGGAAGCAGGCAGGCTTATCTGTATCGTTGGGGGCAAGGGTAGTGTCTGTGTGGCGTTGGACAAGTTGACCGGCAAGGAGCTCTGGCGGGCGCGGTCGGCGGCCCGGCCGGGCTATTGCCCTCCGGTGATCCACACGATCTCCGGGAAACGACAGCTTCTCATTTGGCATGGCGACGCGGTGGAAGCGCTCGATCCGGCCACCGGCGAGGTTTACTGGACGGTTGCCATCAAGCCGACCTTTGGTATGTCGGTCGGGCATCCTGTTGTGGAGGGTCGGCGTGTTTTTGTGATGAGCTACAACCGGGTGTCCGCCTGTATCGAGGTGGCCGAAGATGGAGGCTCGGCCAGGCTGGCCTGGAGGGGAAACTCCCGGCGCGGCATAGGCGGCGTCTTCAATACAGCTGTCATCCAGTCCGGACACGTCTACGCCGGCGGGCAGGGGGGGAAATATATCTGCGCCCGGCTTTCCGATGGGGAGCAGCTCTGGAGTACTTTCGCTCCATCAACCGGAGGCAGGCCCGCAAGCTGGGCGAATGTCTTCACGGTACGGAACGGGGGCCGTTTTTTTCTCGCCAATGATCTCGGAGAGCTGGTTATCGCCCGGCTCAATCCCGCCGGTTACGAGGAGCTCAGCCGCGCGAAGTTGATCGAGCCAACGCACAGGGTAGGCGGGAGGCTGCTGGTCTGGTCTCATCCGGCCTTCGCCAATCGCAGCATCTACCTTCGCAATGACAGGGAAATCCGCTGCTACAGCCTTGCTGATTGATGCGCCGGGGTATGTCTAATACCCTGACCGGTATGGGTTCAGTTCTCCTGCGTTATTATTCCGCTGTCGCCCTGGCGTTCGGTTTATTTCTCCTGCCGGGTATCTCCGGGGGGGTAGAGCCCGATGATTCGATCCAGGCGATGGGGACTGAGGCTTCGCTTGCGGCCTTCCATATCCGCGAAGGGTTCAGGATCGAGCTTGTCGCGGCTGAGCCGCTGGTGATGGACCCCGTAGCTATCGACTGGGGCTCGGATGGGAGGCTCTGGGTAGCGGAGATGGCAGACTACCCCCTGGGTGTCGACGGCAAGGGAAAGCCGGGTGGTCGGGTTCGTTTCCTGGAGGACACCGACAGCGACGGGCGCTATGACAGGTCGGTTGTTTTTCTCGATGGGATGAATTTTCCGACCGGAGTCAAGGCCTGGAAGGATGGCGTCCTTGTTACCGCGGCTCCTGAGATTCTCTTTGCCCGAGACACAAGCGGTGATGGGAGGGCGGATGTTCGTGAGGTTCTCTACAGGGGGTTTTCAGAGGGGAACCAGCAGCTGCGGGTTAACGGCTTGCGGTGGGGGCTCGACAATTGGATCCATTGCGCCAGCGGGGCGCATCATGGAGGCTACGCCAGGGGCAACAAGATTACCTCTGTGAGGACAGGGAAGACCATCGTGCTTGGAAGCCGGGATTTTCGTATTCGTCCCGAGGCGGGGTTGTTGGACCCGCAGTCAGGTCCCTCTCAGTTCGGCAGGAACCGGGACGACTGGGGTGATTGGTTCGGCGTTCAGAACAGCCATCCGCTCTGGCATTATGTTCTGCGCGACCATCACCTGCGCAGGAATCCCTACTTCGTATCGCCCAATCCGAAGAACCAGGTGGTGACCCCGACAAACCCGCGTGTCTACACGGCCAAGTCGCCGCAGAAGCGCTTTCATTCCTTCGAGCAGTCCGGTCGTTTCACCTCAGCGTGCTCTGGTATGGTCTATCGTGACGACCTCCTCTTTCCGCGCGGCAGCGAGGGCCATGCCTTTACCTGTGAGCCGTTCCACAACGTCGTGCAGCACAATATTATTTCAAGGGATGGAGTCACCTTCGCAGCCAGGCGCGATCCGGCAGAGAGCAAGCTCGATTTCATCGCCTCCAGGGATCGCTGGTTCCGCCCGGTCATGGTTCGAACAGGGCCCGATGGAGCGCTCTGGGTGGTCGATATGTATCGCTACATGATCGAACACCCGCAGTGGCTTCCAAAAAATGGGCAGGATGAACTGAGGCCCTATTTCCGCCATGGAGATAAGCATGGAAGGATCTACAGGGTTTTCCCCGCCGGATCCGCGCCTCGTGCATGGCCGAGGCTGCGTGGATCGGTTCCAGCCGACCTGGTTAACTACCTCGAACATCCTAACGGCTGGGTTCGGGATACGGCCCAGCAGCAGCTCGTTCAGGGAGGTGGAATGGAGGCGGCAGGCGGGCTGCGGCGTTTGGTTCGAACGAGCAGGGTCGCCCTGGGAAGGCTACACGCCTTGTGCGTGCTCGATGGGATCGGCCAACTGGATGTTCCCACTATCGAGGTTGCCCTGAAGGATTCGCATCCCGGTGTGCGCAGGCAGGCCGTTCGTCTCAGCTCGGTGAGGGCTCCAGCTCTCCTCGATGGGCTCGAAGACAGTGACCCTGCGGTGCGTCTCGAGCTGGCTGTTTCAGCCAGGGGCGGGGCTGATATCGCCAGGCTTGCCGGCGACACGGATCCCTGGATAGCTGCCGCGGCGATGAGCTCCCTGGATTCGAAAAACGTGATTTCCGCCCTGGGGTCATCGCTGGAATCTCCGACTCTTTTCGCCAGGTTGACAGGCCAGGCGGTTGCCTGGAAGAAAGGCGCCGAGGCCGCTGAACTCCTGGGGCGCTACCTGCCGGGAGCGAAGACCGAAGACAAGATGAGGCTCACCAGCGCCTGGCTGGAGAAGGCGGATTCACGCTCAGCTCCCGCCGCAGTACTGGATGTCGTTGAAGCTGCCGAGGCTATGGCCTTCGATCGACTGGTTGCCGGAGAGTTGCGAATTGCGGCCATCGGGCTTCTCAATCGCGTGCCCGGGCGAGATGGTGTTTCCGTGCGCAGGCTCCTCAGCGCTTCGGAATCTTTTGATGTCCAGGCCGCCGCGGTGAGGCGGGCCGTCATCGTCAAGCCGCTGCTTGAGGACTGGAGCAGGTATGGGCCGGGTCTGCGCGCCGAGCTCCTGGGGCTGGTCCTGGGGCGCAGGGAATGGGCCGCTGACCTGCTGGACGCTGTGGCGGAAGGGAGGGTCAGGCCGGGGGAGTTGGACAGCTCTACTCGCCAGCGCCTGGGAGCCCTGGGCCCGGGAATCAAGAAGCGTGTTCAACAACTGCTTCCGGCCTCCCCCGACCGACTGGCGGTGTTGAAGAAATATCGCCCGGCCCTCGGGCTGAAGGGGAACGGAAGCAGGGGCCGTGTGATCTTCGAGAAGATCTGCGCGACCTGCCACAAGCTTGGCGGGCTTGGCAGGGAGACAGGGCCGAACCTGGCGGCCCTGAGCAATAAAACAGGGGAGTTTCTCCTGCAGTCGATCATAGACCCCAACGCCGCGGTGGAGGCGAGATTCGGCCTCTACACCGCCGCGATCCGGGATGGCCGGATCTTCTCCGGCATGGTAACGAGCGAGACGGGAACGCAGATCAGCCTGGTTGCGGCCGATGGGAAGAAGACGGATATTCTCCGGGGAGAGCTCGTCGAGTTCAAGTCGATGGGTGCTTCATTCATGCCGAACGGCCTCGAGCGGGATCTCTCTAGCGGCGACCTGGCAGACCTCATCCGTTTTATCCAGGAAGCCAGGTGATGGACTTTTGGCTGCGTCCTGCTGATTGACGCTTTGGCACTCATGCAATATCCTGAACGGTATGAATAAAACTATCTCTTCCTGCGTTCTGGGTGTGATTCTGGCTTGTTGGACAGCGGCCATCTGCCGGGCTGATGAGCCGGTCACTTTTTCCGAGATCCATGGCGGGCTGATCGTTCAGCTTGGCGCTGATATGACAGGCGAGGCCATTCGACTCGCCGGAACCGGCCGCTACGTCGTTCATGTGCTGGATCCAGACCCGGAACGGGTCAAGAAAGCGCGCGCGGCTTTGAAGGCCTCGGGGCTCTATGGGCTCGTCTTTGCGGAGGTGATGACCGATCCAGCGCGGCTTCCGTATTCTGAGAACGTGGTGAACGGAGTCTATGTTCGCTCGTCCGGGAAAGTCAGCCTGGCTGAGATTTTTCGTGTCATGACACCCCTGGGGGTTTTTGAAGGTTCCCGGGAAGCTCGTTTTGATGTGAAGCCGCTTGAGAAAGCCGGCTTCGGGACCATCCTTGCGGAAGCTGACAGATCGGTCAGTGCCCGCAAGCCCTGGCCGAAAAACATGGACACCTGGTCTCACCCGAGGCATGCCGCCGATGGAAACGCGGTATCACTCGATACCGCTGTGGGTCCCCCCGCGCGGGTTCGCTGGGTGGCCGCGGCCATGGCCGAAGTGGAGGGTCTCATCACGGATGGCGGCCGTAATTTCTATGGCGGTGTACTCGCGCGCGACAGCTTCAACGGTCTGCGCCTGTGGCATCGGGATCTTGCTCAAGGCAAGCTGAACGACCCCTCGTTCAATCTTCCGCGACTGTCTTATAAGAGGGCGCGTCCGGTGGCCTCCGCAAAGTATCTCTTCGCATACGTCCGGGGAAAGGTGACCGCGCTGGATGCGGCCACAGGCAAGGTTGTCCAGGAGTACCAGGGTACGGAGGCCTCGATTGAGCTCATCCAGCACCTGGATGTCGTCCTTGTCGGCGGCAGCAGGTCGGTGCGGGCATTCAGCACCGAGACGGGCAAGCAGCTCTGGGAACGAAAGGCCGGGGATGCCAGGAATCTCGCGGCCGAGAGCAAGACGGTCTCTTATATTTCCGGGCGGCCCAAGCGCGGCGAGCCGGTGGAAGCCTTCGCTCTCGATCTCTACTCCGGGCAGTTGAAGTGGAACAGAACAGATTTCAGCTGGCTGCCGAAGGTGTACCGAACCGTCATGCACGAAGGGCAGGTGGTCTACGAGGTCTCATCACTGAATGACCACAACCTTGGTAATGCGATCCACCTCCTGGATACGGAAACGGGTCGGCTCACCTGGGAGAAGAAATTCTCCCCCGGGATGAACCATAAGCGCCAGGCCCGAGCGATGTTTTCCGGCGACGACCTCTGGCTGCTGCATGGCGGCCGGGAGAATACCGCGCCCAGGAAGAATGGCAAGGTCAAGGAGACCAAGGTCCCCGTGCAGGTGTCGGCGCTCGATCCTAAGACGGGAAAGGTTCTCAAGACCCACTCTGCCGGCCTGGCCCATTGCTTTCCTCCTGTGGCGACACCGAAATACGTCTTTGCCGGTGTGCTGGACCTGACCAATATGGAGACCGGCGAGGTCGAGGTGAACCCTATCACCAAGGCGAACTGCTCCCGCGAGGGCGGCTGGGTTCCGGCCAATGGGTTGATCTACACCACCCCGAAGCACTGCACCTGCTGGCCCATGCTGCGAGGTTTTGTGGCAATGGCGTCGGCCTCCCCCGATCCCCGGAACCCCGTAGGCAAACCGATAGATAAGATCCGGTTTCCCCTGGTGCGGGGCAAGGTCTCGGCTGATCCCGGGGCTGCGAAGGCTGCGGCGGACGACTGGCCGACCTATCGAGGCGATCGATGGCGAAGCGGCAGCTCCGGCAGCGCGGGTCCCCTGGCCCTCGATACCAGGTGGGGCACGAAGCTCGCGGATTCGACAGCTCTTCCCGACGGTCCCATCCTCTTTGACTGGGAGGAGAATCCCTACATCAAGGGTCCAATCAGCGCGCCGGTGATTTCCGGGGGACGGGTCTTCGTCGCCAGGGGAGATGCGCACGAGGTGATCGCGCTCTCGGCCGGCGACGGCAAGGAACTGTGGCGCTATACGGCTCGCGGCAGGGTGGATACGCCTCCCACGATCTACCGCGGCCTTGCGCTCTTCGGCTGTCATGCCGGTTACGTGTACGCGTTGAGGGTCGACTCCGGGGAGCTTGCCTGGGAGTTCCGTGCAGCGCCTGTAGATGAGCGTATCGTCGCCTATGGGCAGGTCGAGAGCCCCTGGCCGGTTCCCGGCTCGGTGCTGGTCAGGAAGGATACGGCCTATTTCGTCGCCGGGCGTCAGCAACTGGCCGATGGCGGGGTGCTGGTATTCGCGGTCGATCCTCTCAGTGGAGAGAAGCGCTGGGTTCATCGCCTCGACCATATGCCGCAGAAGGGAGACCCGACCGGCAAGAATCCCTACAAGGGCTTCTACGAGAATTCGGGACTCGAGTTTGATCCTGTCGACATCATTCACGAAGAAGGCGAGGGTATCGCCATGTCGCGCTGGATTATCTCGAGCGCCGGCAAGCTTGTTTCGGTAGATGAATGGAACGCCTTCGCCAGGCTCGACACCGGAGGCGGGGCTGTCTGGGTTCCTCGGGGCTCATGGACCTACGGCGCCAGGCACCAGGATCGCTTCAAGGGAGAGGCTCCGCGAAGGCCCCTGGTCGTCTTCCGCGATGGAAAGGTCTACGGAGAGCTCAACGGCAGCACCGATATCTTCCGTCGTGATTTCGATGCCGCGGCCCTGAAGAAATTCAATGGCAAGTGGATCACCGGCTGGCAGGCCGGGCGCGACGCGAGGGGTGGAAAGAAACCCTTCCGGACGCATCGTGTCGCGGCAGGGTCGAAGTGGACAGTCGATGTCTTCACGCCCGCTGGAAAGAAACCGAAGGCCGTGAAGTACGGCACCCAGCTCTACAACGACATACACGCCATGGCCCTCGCGGCCAACGGACGCCTCTATGCCGTGCACAAGGATGGCCGTCTCAAGGTTCTGGACACGACGAAAGGAGCCTTGCTTACCGCGTGTCAGGTTCCGCCGCCCATGTGGGACGGGCTTGCGATCGCCTCGGGTCGGGTCTTTCTGAGCACCCTCTCGGGCGAGGTTCTGTGCCTGGAGTAAGCCTCATTCTTTTTTTTTCAGCCCTCGCCGGTTTTTGAGGCCTCGGTTCATTCGTGCCAGGGTGGAGAGCATGAAGGTGCCGACAGCGATAAACACCAGCGGGAACCCGGCGATGACCATCCACCATTGTGGGCGGGAGGCCTGCTTGCGCAACCGCAGTTGCAGCCTGGTGTGATTTCCCGCCTGGGTCTCACCCGGGATGAGGCGAAAGGTGTAGGTGCCGGCTTCGATGACCTCGAGATAGTCGTTCAGGAGACTGATAACGGGGGTGTCAGATGTCCACTCGAAGATGGGCGTCCCTGAGCCGCCTTCGTTTTTTTTCTGCGAGAGCCCGAGCTCTTTATTTAAAACGAGTCGACCGGTTGAGTCCTCGACCGTGAGGGTGAATTTACTGGAGCGCGGAAAACCTGCCGACTGGCTCCAGTGGGCGATCGAAATGGCGACAGGGTTCATCTCGGGCGTGATCTCTATTGAGTGCGCCGCGTAGGCCTCCGGGTTTTTTCTCCAGGCAAGAGCTTCCCTGGCCGGCATGGACTCGCTCTGTTTCCAGATATCGACAGCTGCCAGCTCTTCTCCTGAGAGGAATACCCCGAAGAGGAACAGGCCTGTCAGGACGAGACCCGTGAGCCCCAGCAGAAGGGAAATTCTCGATCCTGTTCTCATGGGAGTTTCCTTTTATTCCCGCTGTCGTTTTTTTTGAGGCGGAGGTTTGAGCGAGGCGAAACGTTTACGGATCTCCGCAAGTGATCCAATGGTCAGGAATACCTCGTAATCGACGGCCAGGCCTCTCTGCAGGGAGAACCTTCGCAGGGGAGCGACGTAGGAGCAGGCTGAGCCGAGCGGCCCTGTTTTCCCATCTCCCTTGAAACGGTAGCAGGTAAAGGTCTCAGTACCCGGTGTGCAGATCCCGATCCCCCAGTCCTTGTCGTCGAGGTAGGCTACCCAGTTCTCTGTGGCCTTTCCGCGCTCGTTCGGCCACCCGGGAACCCGGCGTTTCAGCTTACCGTTTTCTGAATAGACCAGGTTGGGAAGCTCTGCGTCTGTGAAAACAGCCGGCATCTCCTGGTCATGGACGGCCGACTGGTCCTTGCCTGTATAGTCCATGCGGAAGCGGACCCGTGCCAGCGGACCCTCAAGCGAGACCGTAACGCCCATCAGAGCCTCCGGGCAGGCGACGCCGCTGGCCCAACTGAGGGGCTCGACCCGGGCCGAGATCGTTTTCTTGTCCTGGTCCCGGGTAAACTTCAGCAGTCGAGATTTCTTCCCCTTGGAGTGGCCGCCCTGGACGGGATTGTAGACCCATGGCTTACCGTTCCACTTCGATCCATCGGGGCGGCCGTAGTAGGACTGCTGGATGAATCGGCCCTCGTCGTAGTTGTTCAGCAGGTTGCGCCTGGTTTTGCTCTCGGCGAAATAGCCGATGCAGGCGCCCCGCGATTTGTCGATGCCGATACGGACGACCCCGTTGTCGAGGTATTCCCATTGCTGGGGATGCTTTACCTTCTTCTTGCTGTCGAGCGCGTCAGATGAGCGGGAAAGCAGAGCGGCAAGCAGCAGGGGTGCCGCCACCATGAAGAGCGCCCTGGAGCTCATCCGATGATCTCCTTGATCACCTGGCCCCCGAACTGGCTCAACTGCTTGTAGCGTCCGCCATGGAAGTAGGTGAGCTTATTGTCATCGAGCCCGAGCAGGTGCAGCAGGGTGACGTGGACATCCCGGATGGGATGGGCCACCTCGGCCGCGGTATTGCCGATCTCATCGGTAGCGCCGACCTGCCCCGGCCTGGTGCCGCCGCCGGCGAAGAACATCGCCATGGCATTGGCATTGTGGTCCCGGCCAAGGGCGACCTCTCCGCCGCGCCGATTGTTGTCCGGGGTGCGGCCGAACTCGCCAGTCCACATCACCAGGGTTTCATCGAGCAGGTCGCGTTGGCGGAGGTCACGGATAAGCGCCGCGATTGGTTTGTCTATCGAGTAGATGCGCTGGCGGTGGGCACGTTTTATGAAATCGTGTGAATCCCAGCCGCCGGAGAAGATCTGGATGAAACGCACGCCCTTTTCGACCAGGCGGCGAGCGAGCAGGCACTTGCGGCCGAAGGGCCCCGTCTCCTTGTCGTCAAGGCCGTAGAGCTCACGGGTCTTCTTTGACTCTTTCCCGATGTCGAGGATTCCGGGGATTTCCATCTGCATGCGGTAGGCCAACTCGTAGTTTTCCATGCGCGCGGCGAGATCCCTGTGCTGGGGATGGTTCTCGAGGTGGGACTGGTTCAGCTTTTTCAGGATGTTGAGATTGCTGCGCTGGTGTTCACGGGTTTTCCATGCCGGCGGGGCGAGGTCGAGGATCGGTGAGCCCTCCGACCGCAGCTGGGTGCCCTGGTAGTGGGCGGGCAGGAAGCCATTGCTCCAGTTGCCGCTGCCTCCCTGCGGATCGGCCAGCTCCGACATCACAACGTAGCCCGGCAGGTCCTGGTTGATCGAGCCGAGGCCGTAATTCGCCCAGGCTCCGACCGCGGGATCTCCTCCGAAACGGTTACCGGTGTTCATGTGGTAGAGCGCGGTGGGATGGCTTACCGATTCCGCCTGGCAGCCATGGTAGACACAGAGCTCGTCGGCAACCGCCGGCTCTGCCATGTGCCGGAAGTGTTCGGACATGCTGACCCCGTTTTTCCCGACCTTGCGGAAAGTATAGGGGCTCTTTACGTAGAAGCGCGCGCCGCTGCCCATACCGGAGAGCTTGTCATCGGCGTTGAAGAAGCCCTTCAGGTGCAGGTCGTCAAGTTTTGGTTTCGGATCGAAGGTGTCGAGATGGCTGGGCCCACCCTCCATGAAGAGCATGATGATCGCCTTGGCCTTCGGCTCATGGTGCGGCTTTCTGGGAGCGAGGGGGCCGGCTTTCTCTGCGCGGGCGACCAGATCAGAAAAGGCGACCGAGCCGAGCGAAGCCCCCAGTCCGTAGAGGAAGTCACGGCGTCGGAAGCTGGCGGTGTGAAGAGGCGGTCTTTTCATATCAGTAGACATAGATAAATTCGTTGGAGTTGAGCAGCACGAGGCAGATGTCGGCAAGAGCCCGGGTTTCAGGAGAGACATCCGCGGCGGTTTTATCGTAGGTGTAGTTGGCGTGGCTGGTCAGCTTCTCCTTGTACTCGAAGGGGTCGCCGGAGAATTCCTCGACCAGCGAGCGGGTGATCGTGGTCGGATAAGGCACCCGTCTGGGCTTGACCCCGCGATGGTACTGAACCATTTCGTGATAGTGCTTCCGCAGCGCTTCTTTCTCCTCCTTGTCCGGGAAACGGCCAAAGGTGAGACGGAAGGCCCGTGCGATCCGGCTGTGAAGCTCCTTGTCCTGCTTTTGCAGATGCAGTGCCATGGCGATGGACCGGAGGGTGGCGCCGGAGCTGTTCATCAGGGTGAATACCTGCGGGGTGACGGCGGCTGAGTCACGGACCTCGCAGGACTCGGCCGAGCCGGGCTTGTTGAACACCTCCATCAGGGGGTCGCGCAGGCCGCGGGTGCGGTAGGCGTAGATCGACCGGCGGTTGCGTTCGGAGGGAACCGGAGATGCCTGGTAGGCCGGGGCGAGGGAGAACTGGATCATGCGCGGTGACAGGGCCACCTCCATGTTGATCTCGGGGAATACCGGCAGTCCTCCCCGGGTACTGCTCAACTCTCCTGAGATGGCCAGCATGGAGTCTCGCAATTCCTCGGCAGAGAGGCGTCGTGGCTCGAAGACGCCCAGCAGCCGGTTGTCGGGATCCGTTTCCCGCAGCTTGTCGATCCCGGGATGATGGCTTGCCTGGCGGTAGACGCGCGACATCATGATCAGCCTGTGGAGTTTTTTGAACGAGCCGCCGTTTTTCTGGAAGGTCCGTGCCAGCCAGTCGAGCAGTTCCGGGTGAGCCGGTTTCTTTCCGGAGGCTCCGAGGTTGTTGGGGTTTCCGGCAAGGCCGCGGCCGAAGTGGTAGCTCCAGACCCGGTTGACCACGGTTCGCCATGCCAGCCCGTTGTCAGGATGCACGATCCACCTTGCCAGCGGCAGCCTGCGGCCCTCGATGGACTTCGGCAGACCGAAGAGGTTTTCTTTTCGCCCCGGAAGCGTCTTGATACCCAGGGCGCTGAGGACTCCCGGTGAGACGGGATCCTCGCGGGAGTAAACCGAACCGCCGGCGTAGATGTGGCTGGCCGGAGCGGTCTTCGATTTGTTCAGCTCGAATTTCTTTTTTGGGTTCGGCATCCGCAACTTCCTGGAGTTCTGGTGGAGATCGCCGCCGTAGTAAACACTCTGGGCCAGGGGCGCATAGCGTTCGAGCCGCCGGGTCCAGATACGGACCTCTCCTTCGCGGACCTTGAGGCGGCCTTCCTCCGCGGTGCTCAGCCCGACGAAACGCGGCGGCTTGTCGTCGTTCTTCGTGCCGCGGCGTACGTTGAAGGGTCTGTATTCCGCTGATCGGTCGCGTTCCTTGTACCATTCCTTCGCCGCCTCTTCGCGTTTCTGGTAGAGGGCATCGACATTTCCCCGGGCGATGCCCAGCATCTCCTCCACCCGTTTGCGGTTGACGCCGAAGTCATCCCGGTTTTCCTCGTTGAGAAATCCGGCCGGTCTCTCGGCCGGCTGGGTGGTGGCCAGCGCGGCGTAGAGTCGATAATAATCGCGTGTAGGTATGGGATCGAATTTATGGTCGTGGCACTTGGCGCAGCGAAGCGGCGTACCGAGAAAGACCTGGCCGACATTATTGACGACATCGTCGAGGTAGTTCTGCCGGCTCACCATGTTCGGTGTCATGGCGGTATGTTCCCATGGGCCCATACGCAGAAAGCCCTGGGCGATGATCAATTCCGGATTGTCAGGGTCGAGATCCTCGCCCGCGATCTGCTCCAGCACGAAACGCGAGTAGGGTTTGTCGTCGTTAAAAGCGCGGATGACGTAGTCACGGTAGCGCCAGGCGTTGGAGCGCTCAAAGTCATTAGAGAATCCGCCGGTGTCGGCGTAGCGGGCGACATCCAGCCAATGCTGGGCCCAGCGCTCTCCGTAGTGCGGACTTTCCAGCAGGCGATCAAGCAGGTTCTTGTAGGCTTCATGAGCGTTTTTCTTCCAGGCCAGCAGGAAGGAGTCGATTTCTCCAGGCGATGGCGGCAGGCCGGTCAGGTCGTAGGTGGCCCTGCGCACCAGGGTCAGCGCGTCGCCCCAGGGGGCGGGCTCCAGGCCAGCCTCGGCGAGCCTCGCCTGGATGAAGCGGTCGATGGGGTTGCCCTTGCCCTCGGGGGGCTCGATGTTCTTTAACGGCAGGAAGGCCCAGATGTCGGCCGGCTGGTAGCGGCGCCAGGTCCAGTCCTCGGACTGTCCTCCACTGGTCTTGACCAGTTGGCCATCTTCGGTCAACTCCGTCTTTCGTTCAGCCTCCCGGTATTTTTTCTGCTTCTCCCTGCTCGGCCATGGGGCTCCAAGCCGGATCCATTCTTTCACCCGGGTGATCTGCTCGGCGCTGAGTCGGTCACTCTCCTTGGGCGGCATCTCGTAGTCTTCATCGGCCCACTCGATGGCCGTCACCAGCGTACTCTTCTCCGGCTTGAAGGGGACCAGCACCTCGTAGGCGGTCTCGCCGCCCTTGAGCAGGCCGGCGCGGGAGGTGACGTCGAGGTCTCCCTTCACCTTTTTGGCGCCGCCATGGCAGGAGAAGCACTTGCTCTCGAGGAGCCCCCTGATCTTGAGGGAGAAGAGCCTCTCGCCTTTTGCGAGGTCGCTTTCCCCTTCCTGGGCCAGGGCAGGGAAAGGCAGGGTCAGGAATAAGAGGGCCAGGTATTTCATTTTCTGCTCGTGATCTCTTCCATCTCGCGCTTCAAATCGGCGATGAGATCCGGGTTCTCGGCGGCGAGGTTCTTCGTTTCACCAATGTCGTCATCGAGGTTGTAGAGCTCCTCGAGCTCTTTACGGTTGCGGTCACGGGCGTAGCCGTAGACGTTGTGCTTCGCCTTGAGGTATTTCCATTTGCCCCGGCGGATGCCGTTGTTTCGGTAGAGGAAGGTCTGCCGGGCTCCCTTCGGGTTCTTGCCAAGCAGCAGCCGGGTCTGGTCGACGCCATCGATCACCCGGTCGTCGGGAGCCTTGAAGCCGGCGAGGGCGGCAAAGGTCGGCATGAAGTCAAGAGTAGAGAAGATCGCATCGGAGACCTTTCCGGCGGGCACTTTGCCGGGCCAGCGGACAATGCAGGGGACGCGAACCCCGGCCTCGTAGCAGGAACCCTTTCCCGCGCGAAGCGGCCCGGCTTCGCCCCAGAAGATCGATCCCTTCGGGTGGCCCTTCTTCCTGTCGGTGTAGGCGGGTTGGTTCCATGGGCCGTTGTCCGAGGTGTAGATCACCAGGGTGTTGTCGCGAAGGCCCAGCTTGTCGAGAGCGTCGAGGAGGCGCCCTGTCTCAAAGTCGAACTCCTCCACCACGTCGCCGTAGAGCCCGCCGGCTGATTTGCCGCGGAAGCGCTCCGAGGCATCGATGATGGTGTGCATCATCGTGTGGGCGAGGTAGAGGACAAAGGGCCTCTTCTTGTCGCGCCTGTTCTCGATGAAGTCGATGGCCTTGTCGGTATAGAGGCGGGTCAGACCGCCCATGTCGCGGGACTTGCCGGCGGGTTCGTTGTCCTTGTGGAAGGCGACGCCGCCTCCATCGTTCGCCCCCAGGGTGCCGAAATAATAATCGAAACCCTGCGCGTTCGGCATGCGGTCGATGATGGGTTTGCGGTTGGAGACATCCCATTTGCCGATGCAGGCGGTCTGGTAGCCCGTCTTCCGGATGAGCTCGGCGAAGGTGATCTCGCTGGCCGGCATGCCCCAGCCCTTGCTGCGGAAGGGGTAGCGTCCTGTCAGGAGCGCCGACCGCGATGGTCCGCAGACTGACTGGGCGTAGAAGCTGGTGAAGCGGGTTCCCTCCTTCGCCAACTGGTCCAGGCGAGGGGTCTTGTTCTTCTTGTTGCCGTAGCAGGCAAGGTCGGCGTAGCCCTGGTCATCTGTGAAGATGATGAGAATGTTCGGCCGCTCGGCGGCTGAAAGGTGAACAGCCCCGATAAGGACCAGCAGGGCTGGAAGGTAAAATCGAATGCTGGAAGAGTGATGTCGCTTCATTTGCCAACCCGGGAATTTCTGGTGTGTGGGGGCAGCCTTACGGCGTTCCCCTGCTTGAGTTCTTTATTAACGTACCAGTAAAGTTACTGGAGCTTGAAGCTCTTTTCTATACACGGTTTATGGGGTTTTTGGGGTGTTTTATCAGTTCGGGATAGGCGAACCCGTTTCTCGACAGAACAAAGGGTGATTCAGTATGATTTTCTTGCGGGATGTGATGTATTACAATCTCAGGTCGTTAAACCGTTCCAATTAACCTGACAGGAAGTTCAATGCGCAAATTTACGCTCTCCCTCGTTCTTCTCTTTGTTTGCCAACTGGCCCTTGCTGACAATTGGGGCCATTGGCGGGGTCCGACCGGTAATGGAGCCGCCACGGATGCCAGCCCGCCAACTGAGTGGAGCGAGAAAAAGAATATCAAGTGGAAGGTGGCGATCCCCGGAAAGGGATCCGGGTCTCCGGTGATCTGGGGTGATAAGGTCTTCGTTGTCACGGCGGTTAGCGTCGCTGTCGGCAGCAATCCCCAGCAGGCCGGCCGTGAACCCTCCAGGCGACCAGGTGGGGATCGGGAAGCGGGACGGCGGCCCGCGGGCGGAAGTGATTCGCAACGAAGGCCGAGTAGTCGGGGGCGGGGCAGGTTCGGAAGGTCTCGCGGAGGAAGCCGGGGCGGCTCGCTGACGACTCTCGAGTTCAAGATCCTCTGTTTCGACCGCAAGACGGGCAAAACTCTCTGGCAGCAAGCCGCTGTCAAGGCGAAGCCGCACGAAGGCACTCATTCCACCAATGGATTCGCCTCGGGTTCGCCCTGCACCGACGGGGAACATGTCTATGCTCACTTCGGCTCCCGCGGCCTGTACTGCTACACGCTCTCCGGGAAGCTGAAATGGAAACGGACTGACTTCGGAAAGATGACCATGAGAGCCGGCTTTGGTGAGGGCAGTTCGCCTACGCTTGCCGGTGATAAGCTCATCGTCCCCTGGGATCATGAAGAGCAGTCCTTTGTTTACGCGCTGGATAAGGCCAACGGAAAGACGCTCTGGAAGACAACCCGGGATGAGCCGAGTTGCTGGGCCACTCCCCTTATTGTCGAGAACGGAAAGAAAAAGCAGATTGTAATGAACGGTCAGACCTGCGCCCGCGGATACGATCTCCAGACGGGCAAGGAGCTCTGGCGCTGTGGCGGCCAGACCCAGCGTCCGGTCGCCTCGCCGGTGGCTGGCGATGGCCTGGTCTTTGTCGGCAGCGGGTTCCGCGGATCCTTTCTCGGAGCGTTCCGTCTTGACGGCAAGGGAGACATTGAAGATTCAAAGAGCGTAGCCTGGGTGATCGATCGCGATACCCCGGACATCGCCTCACCGCTTTATTCCGCCGGCCGGGTCTATTTCCACAAGGGGAAATCAGGGATGCTCTCCTGCGTTGACGCGGCCACAGGCAAGCCGCATTACACCGTGCAGAGGATCTCCGGGATCAACAGCACCTATGCATCTCCGATCGCGGCAGGCGGCCACGTCTACATCACCGGGCGCAGCGGCACCACCGTGGTGATCAAGGATGCGGGAAAGCTGGAGGTTGTTTCGACCAATTCAGTCGGGGAGGGGGTCGATGCGACCCCGGCTCCGGTTGGCAAGGAACTGTTTATTCGCGGCGAGAAGCACCTCTTCTGTATTTCGAAATAAGGCATTATCGAGGAATGCGCGCTCGATACGGAATAATGGCATCCAGTGTTGACACGCGCGCTCGCTTGTGTATGGTATGCCAAACTACAGTTTGGGTTACCGTTCCAGCGTTCCTGTTCTGATGTGAAATTTTCCTGGAGTCTGAAATGAATCGAATCGTCCTGGTCCTTTCCTGTTTCCTTCTTTTTGTATCGTCCTTCCTTTCTGCCCAGGTCGTGAATGTCTATTCAGCCAGGCATTACGACACCGACGATGAGATCTACTCGAAGTTCGAGAAGAAAACCGGTATCAAGGTCAACCTCATCGAGGGCGGCTCGGGCGCCATGCTGGAAAGGCTCAAACGCGAAGGAAAACGCAGTCCAGCTGATGTGTTTATCACGGTAGACGCGGGCCGGCTGTACCAGGCCGAACTGGCGGGAGTTTTCCAACCGGTAAAGTCGGCGCTTCTTTCCAGGCTGGTTCCGGAGAACCTGCGGCATCCCGAGGGTAAATGGTTCGGTCTTACCAAGCGGGCGCGGATCATCCTGAGGTCCAGGGACAGGGTGAAGGAGGGTGAGATCTCCTCCTATGAAGACCTTGTCAAGCCGCGGTGGAAGGGCAAGGTGCTCATCAGAAGCAGCAGCAATATCTACAACCAGTCCCTGGTCGGATCGCTGATTGCCTCCCATGGGGAGGCCGGCGCTGAGAAATGGTGCAGGGGCCTGGTCGCCAATCTCGCCCGCGTACCCCAGGGTGGCGATCGTGACCAGATCAAGGCCGTGGCCGCCGGTGAGGGAGATATCGCGGTAGCCAACTCCTATTATTTTGCCCGTATGCTCAATGGTACGGACGCGGAGAAGGCCGCCGCGGCCAGGGTCGCGGTTGTTTTTCCCAACCAGGGAAACCGCGGCACCCATGTCAACCTCTCCGGCATTGGAGTGTGCGCGAGTTCTCCCAACAAGGCCAATGCCGTTCGCTTCATCGAGTACCTGATGGGTACCGAAGCGCAGGAGGTGTTCGCTGCCGGAAACAACGAGTACCCGGTTGTGAAGGGGGCAGGCACCGTTCCGGCCCTGAAGGCTTTCGGGGGGTTCAAGGAAGACAAGGTGAACGCGGCGGTCTTCGGGAAGAACAACGCGGCGGCGATTCGCATCATGGACCGAGCCGGCTGGCGTTGAGGCAGGCTTTCCTGGAGAACCGCGGGGTCTCGGAGACTCAATGAAAAGCAACCCTGGACGTTATTGGTCGGTGGTTTGCTTCGCGCTTGCGGCTGTCGTGCTGGTGCCGATCTTCTCCGTGACCTGGAGCCTGACCCGGGATTCCGAGGGGGTGTGGGAGCATCTGGCCGAGACAGTCCTCGGGAAGTATATCAGCAATACGCTGCTGCTGGCCGTGGGGGTGGGCTGCGGAACCCTCCTTGTAGGAGTCCTGACAGCCTGGCTTGTGACGGCCTTCACATTCCCGGGGGTGGGCTTCTTTCGTTGGGCGCTGCTGCTTCCCCTGGCTATTCCAAGCTACCTGATGGCCTACGCTATGACCGATCTGCTCCAGTTCAGCGGGCCTGTGCAGACGTGGCTTCGCGAGACGACAGGCTGGAGCCGGAGCGATTACTGGTTCCCGCAGGTGCGCTCACTGGGAGGCGCGGTTTTCATTCTCGTTCTCTGTCTCTACCCCTACGTCTATCTCGCTGCCGCGACCGGCTTCCTGAGTCTCTCGGCATCGGTTATCGAAGCGAGCCGGACACTTGGCGCCAGTTCCTGGAGTCGTTTCTGGCGGGTAGTCCTGCCCCTTGCCCGGCCATCGATCTTCGCGGGCGTCGCCCTGGTGGTTATGGAGACCATGGCCGAGTTTGGCGCGGTTGATTATTGCGCGGTGGACACCTTTTCCACCGGAATCTATCGCACCTGGATGGGGAGAGGCTCTTTTGTCGCCGCGGCGCAGCTCTCGACCTGCCTCCTCGGGGCCGTCGGCCTTCTCTATCTCCTGGAGAGCCGTCTTCGAAAATCGGCGAAATTCCATCACGCGACCCAGCGGACCCAGCCGCCGGCGCCCGCGCGCCTGGAGGGAGCCCGGGCCTGGGCCGCCTTCGCCGCCTGCGCGGCTCCGGTGCTGGGAGGCTTCCTGCTGCCGGTTGTCCGTTTTCTGCAGTTGACGGTCGAGGGTGGCGATTCGCGAACAGGGGAGCTGTTTATCGGGTTGGCCGGCAACAGCGCCCTGGTCGCGGGTGTCACCGCTCTTGCCGCTGTGATGTGTGGCCTCCTGCTTACCCAGCTTCGCAGGAGGGCGCCAACCTCCTCGAATCGATTCGCTGTCCGGGTCGCGGGGTTGGGCTACGCGATCCCGGGCGGGGTCATCGCCATTGGGGTGCTGGCTCCGGTGTGGTGGCTCGAGAGTGGCGTGAACGAGGCCGCCGAGGACGTATTCGGCTGGAGCCCCGGACTGTTTCTCAGCGGCACGATTTTCGCGGTCCTCTTCGGGTACCAGGTCCGCTTCCTGGCTATTCCCTTAAATGTGATCGGGGCGGGTTTCGAGAGGATTCGCTCGACAGTGGATGATGCGGCAAGAACCCTGGGAGCCTCCCGGCTGAGGCTTCTCTTTGGCGTTCACATGCCCCTGCTCAAGGGCAGCCTGTTTTGCGCCGGCTTGATGGTGTTTGTCGATGTCTTGAAGGAGTTGCCGGCAACCCTTATCCTGCGTCCATTCAATTTCGACACGCTTGCGGTTCGCGTGTATCAGCTGGCCTCTGATGAGCGGCTATCGGAAGCGTCGACAGGCGCCCTGGCCATCATCCTGGCCGGCCTGGTTCCAGTAGTTCTTTTGACTCGTATTCTCAGCTCAGCCCATGCCGTCTCGGCGGTTCGGGGTCGAGATCAAGGAAGCTTATGACAACAGCCCCGGCGATCCAGCTTGAAGGTATCTCGCTCAGCTACGGCGATGTGGTCGCGGTGGATAACGTGAGCCTGGACGTACCCAGCGGGGAGCTTCACTGCCTGCTGGGAGCATCCGGCAGCGGAAAGTCATCCCTGTTGAGGGTTATCGCCGGGCTGGAACGACAGGGCGAAGGTACCGTCTCCATCGATGCCGAGGTGGTTTCGGACGCAGCAGGACATACGGAAACCGAGCTGAGGCCGGTCGGTTTCGTTTTGCAGGATTACGCCTTGTTTCCTCATCTGAACACGCTTGAAAACGTTCTCTTTGGGATGCCAGACCGGAAAACTTCCGAGGCTCGAATCAAGGCCGAGGCCTTGTTGGACGATGTCGGGCTGGCTGACCGTGCGGGCTCTATGCCTCACACGCTCAGCGGCGGAGAGCAACAGCGTGTGGCCCTCGCTCGCGCGATGGCCAGGAGCCCGAAGGTGATGCTGCTGGACGAACCATTCTCCAGCCTTGATGTTCAACTGCGAGCCGGGGTTCGCGAGACCACGCTGCGAATCCTTCGAGAGGCCGGAGTCGCGACGGTCATGGTCACCCATGATCCCGCGGAGGCGCTCTCCTGTGGCGACCGTGTCAGCATCCTGCGCGAGGGGAAAATCATCCAGACTGGCAGCCCCGAGGCTATTTATCACCACCCCTGCGGGCAGGAAGCGGCGGAGACCTTCGGGGTTATCAATCGGCTGGCTGGGCAGAGGAGTGGAGACCGGATGAAGACCTCGCTCGGGGAGGTGGAGGTTGCCGCGCAGGATCCGAATCACCCCGACACCGTTCTTCTCCGGCCCGAGCAGTTAGCCCTCGTCGAGTCAGAGGATGGGCGCTGCAGGATCGACCGGATTTTTCCGGAGGGTTCGACAATCCTGTATCTTGTTCGAACAGCTGAAGATGAGCGTCTCTATGTCCGCACGCTGTCAACCGAGACACTGCCGGCGGATTCGCCTGTAGCCGTTCGCCTGCGTTGATGCATAATCCGGTCATGATAGAGATTCACGAGATCAAGGCGGCACAAGAAACCTGGGGGAAGGCTGTGGTCGGGGTGGGCGCCGCGTCCTCCCGAGAAGAAGCTCGGTCCCTGGCGGTCAAGCTCGCCGAGGAGCTCTACGCCATCGATGGGGGAGAGCTCCTGTTCTGTCCTACGAAGGCCTCTGTAAATCAGTTCAGGGCGAGCCTGAAGGATGTCGTTTCCTATTTTATCGGGGGCGACCCCGACCATGAAGAGGACTCCGGCTTCGCCCTGGAGCCATGGTCCTCTGTACGCTTCGAGAACGCAGGGATCATTGAGAGGGAAGATGTCGGGATCGCCATGGGCAACTATTTCTTCGGACGGGCCGATGGCTCGGAGCTCAAGGTGGAGTATTCCTTCGTCTATGTGCGGGGAGCCTCAGGCTCACTCGAGATCCAGCTTCATCATTCAGCGCTTCCCTACCAGCCCTGAACCTGCTGGAGGTCTATTTCCAGGTGTTGTTGGCGACTGGTTTCCCGTTCGTCGTCAGGATCTGGAAATGGTGGAACCCCGTCTTCATTCCTGAGTAGCGCCAGACGACCTTCTTATCCCTCGTTACCTCGAAGAGCTTTACCTTGTCCCCGCTCGCATGGTAGCTGGTGATCACGGTGTTGCCGTTCGGCAGACGCTGGACTCCGCAGGCGTCGGCAAACAGTTTCTCTCCGATGTCGTCATTGTCCACGCTCCAGGCAATCTTGCCGTTTCCGTTTACCTCGATGACACGGTTTCCGTTGGTGCAGCCGATGAGGGTGTTGCCGTTTTCAAGACGTATGGCGGTGAAGGGCCAGTCGCGTTTGGCGCGGCCGCGGTCGTCGGTCGGGAAGGTGCGAACAACCTTGCCGCTGCCCGGCTCGTATTCTTTCACCGCGAAGTCAAGGAGGTGAGGGGCGATGTAGTTGCCGTTTGGAAGGATGCGAAGCATTCGCGTCTGCATGTGAAAGTTTTTCTTCTGGCATTGCAGGGGGGTCGTCTTGAGAACCTTTCCGGAGCGGTCGATCACCACGGCGCGTGGTTCCGGCCCCAGTTCACAGACGAGGAACTTATCTCCAGGCAGCGGCTGTACCGTGCTGGTCTCCTTCTGCTGCCCCTTGTACTCAAAGACAATCTTCTTCGTTTTGCGGTCAAGCTCCACAACTCCTCCGTTGGGGAAGCCTTTCGTCCTGTAGAGAGCCAGCAAAACATTGCCGCCGGGCAGGACCCAGCCGTCACTGGCCGGGAGGTTGACCTTCCACTCGATGGTTCCATCTTCCCCGACAATAACCGCCTTGCTGGCGTTGCCGACGCCGAGGAAGGAATGCCGAATCGGGGTCTCGAGGGAAATTGACACCTTCTTTGCAGGGGCCTTTTTCCTGGAGGGAGCCTTCTTCTTTTTCCTGCTGGGCGCTTTCTTCCCTGCGGCCCTGCCGAAGTATTCAAAGGAGTCGAAGCGAACCAGGGCTGGATCGCCTGCCCGGGGGTCAGCGGTGTCTTTCATCCAGGTTGTCAACCGCGCGGCCAGCTCGCGCTTCTTCTCGGCGTAGGCCTCAACTGCGGCGATGTTGTTTACCTGGTGGGGGTCCTTGCTGAGATCGTAGAGCTCCTCGGCCGGGCGCTTCAGGAAACCCAGCTCGAAGAAGGGCTTCATCTCCGGCTTGTTTCTCTGCGACAGGATCAGCTCCTTGATCGGGGTGTTGTCGATATCGCCGTAGGGGCCGACAGCCCAGTGGGTCTTCGGGTCGCCGGCTGCCCAGAGGTCCGGTTCGAGGTTCCGGACATAGAGGTAGTTCTTCGTGCGGATGGCACGGCAGGGGTAGGAGCGGTTTCCGGCTCGGACGTTGGCATGCCTTTCGCGCTCCAGGAACATGGCGTTTCGCCAGGGAGTCTCGCCGGTGCCTGTGACAAGCGGCAGAAAGCTGCGGCCGGTCATTTTGTCGGGGGTGGGAAGGCCGGCAGCGGCCAGGAAAGCAGGCGCGAAATCTTCGAAGCTGATGAATTGATCCAGGGACTGGCCGCCCTTGATCTTCCCAGGCCACTGGACGGCCATGGGAACCCGGGTTCCCGCATCGTAGACATTGGCCAGTCCGCGCGGCATCTGCCAGCCGTTGTCGCCAACCATCATCACGAGAGTGTTGGCAAGCTGCCCGCGGCTTTTCAGCAGCTTGAGCAGCTGACCGCATTCGTGGTCAAAGCGCTGAACCTCTGCGTAGTAATCAACGATGGTGTTTCGAACGACTGGGTGGTCGGGGACGTAGGGGGGCACCTCCACCTTCGCGGGGTCAAGTCCTGTGCGGAAATCGTCGCCGCGATTCCAGGGCTGGTGGGGGTCGTGGGAGCCGAACCAGAAACAGAAGGGCTTGCCGGCCGGAACCTTTTTCAGGAAGGCGGCAAAGCTGGGGTGCTTGGTGCCGGCGGGGTTGACGCTGGAGTTTTTCTTCCCCTTGTAGAACCCCGGCCCCCATCCCTTGATCGTATAGCCGGTAACGTAGCCGTTTTTCTTGAGGATCCCGGGGTAGACCGGCAGGTGGGCCGGGAATCGTCCCCAGAGGTTCGCTGCCTCGCCGAGTCGATGCATGGCCTGGCCGGTGAGGAGGACCGCGCGCGCGGCTGAGCAGGATGGCACCTGGCAGAAGGTGTAGCGGAAGTGGGCTCCGTTCTCCGCGATCCGGTCGAAGGTCGGGGTGCTTACGGACTTGTCTCCACAGGCGCTCGCGTGCGGCCAGGCCCAGTTGTCAGCCAGGAGTAGCAGTATATTGGGCTGCGCTTTCCGGGGCTCCCCGAAAGAGATCGCCGTGCAGAGACAGCTGGCTGCCAGGGCAAGTGCGGCGATCGGTAACAGGGGGCCGCGCAGAGGCGCTGGTTTTTTCATGGTTGGTTTCCTGGTGAGAGAGGGAATGACTGCCGGGTTTACAGTATAGCTGCAAGAGCGCTTCTCCAGATGAGAAATGAGTTCCAGGGAATAGTCGAGTTGTTGGAAAAAAAGGCTCCAAGTAAGGAGGCATCTTCATGACAATGTTCCCTGTCCCGGCGGGATTCGATGTCGTCGGACTTGTTCCTGAGGCGATTACGATCGATAGAGCAAAGGACTGCGCCTGATGCTTCACCCAAGAGCCCTCCTGACGGTTTTTCTTTTCCTCTTTCTCCTCGGCGGCCCGCAGGCGCGGGCGAGCTACACCGTGGTGGTTTCGAAACAGACCAACGCCATGGCCGGCTGGGGGCAGGTTGTGAAAACCCTTGTCGAGAAGCACAACGCGGTCCTGTTTGTTTTTGACAAGTCGGTCACCGAGTCGCTGGCCGACTTGCGAAAGCATTTTCCACGCTACACCTGTTTTGTCGCTACCTCGAAAGAGGCCACGGGCGCCTTTGTCGCCGAGGTTCATCGCCTGACACGAAAGCTCGATGAGGATCCGTACACCGACACGCTCTGGGGGATCCTGACGGGCTACGATGCGAAAAATGCCCTGGCCATCGCGCAGCACCAGACGCCCCTTACCGTTCGGAAGGTGGCATCCGGAACAGAGCTCGCCCTCGAGTGCTGTGTCGAGGGTCTCTGGTATGACGAACTGGTCAAGAACAAGATGGTACGCAAGAAACCTGGAGGTGTCGCCGAGCAGCTTCGCGGACCTGACGATACGACCGAGGTTCTCGTCGACACGCTCAACCGTTACAAGACCGACCTCTTCGTTACCTCGGGGCACGCCACCGAGCGTGATTGGATGATCGGCTTTCGCTATCGAAACGGCTTCTTCAAGTCAAAGGGCGGCCAGATCTTTGGTGAGGACACGAGCAAGCGACGCATCGAGATCGACTCGCCAAACCCCAAGGTCTACCTGCCGATTGGTAACTGCCTGATGGGCAACATCAACGGACCGGATGCGATGGCGCTGGCCTGGATGAACGACGCCGGTGTGAAGCAGATGCTTGGCTATACCAAGCCGACCTGGTTTGGCTACGGCGGCTGGGGGGTGCTCGACTATTTCATTGAGCAGCCGAGCCGCTACACCCTGACCGAGGCCTTCTTCGCCAACCATCACGCTCTGGTTCAACGCCTGGGCGTGTCGACGACCAGCAAGGGGGACAAGCGAGGGCTGGCGTTTGATCGCGATGTTGTCGCCTTCTATGGCGATCCGGCCTGGTCCGCCAGGATGGCTCCCGGCAAGCTGGCCTACGGGCAGAAGCTCTCTTTCCGTGACGGGGTCTATACTCTTGAGATCGAGCCGAAGCAGGGCGCGAAGAGCTTTGACACGGTGAACTCCAACGGTTCGCAGCGCGGAGGCCGTCCCTTTGTGGCCTTCCTCGGCCACCGGGTTCAGGATGTCAAACTGCTGGAGGGGAAGAGCCTGTCCCCTGTGATCGCGGATGATTTCGTATTGGTCCCCCGCCCGGCGAAATGCGATCCGGGAAGGGCTTACAGGGTTGTCTTCCGTGCGGCGAGGGTTCGATGACAGTTGAGGCAGTTTCCGCCTTCCGCTTCCGCATTCCCGCCACCCTGATTCTGCTCATGTTGTACCAGGGTTCGGTCCGGGGGGATGTGGATTACAACAGGGACGTTCTTCCGATCCTTTCCAGCAGGTGCTTCGCCTGTCATGGAGTCGATGAGAAGCAGCGCAAGGCGAAGCTCCGGCTCGATATTAAGGAGAGCGCCTTCGCCGAGCGAGATGGAGTGCGCGCGATTGTTCCAGGGAAACCGGGAGAGAGCGCGCTGGTCAGCCGGATCTTTTCAGCGGAAAAGGATGAGGTCATGCCTCCGCCCGGCAAGGGGCGGGCTCTCAGCGAAGCTGAAAAAACAGTCCTCAAGAATTGGGTCGCCCAGGGGGCGGTCTATCGAGAGCATTGGGCCTTCAGGAAGCCCGTGAGGCCGGGGCCGCCGAAGGCGACCGGCTGGGCGGCTAACGAGGTGGATCGCTTTATCCTTGCGGGTCTCGATGAGAGGGGGCTCTAACCGCAGGAACCCGCATCGAAGGAAGAACTGTTGCGGAGGGCTACCCTTGACCTGACCGGGCTGCCGCCGACCCTGGAAGAGCTGGAGGTCTTTCTTTCTGACAAGACACCACAGGCGTATACGAAGGCGGTTGATGGCCTGCTGGCTTCTCCGCGTTTCGGGGAGCGCCTGGCCGCCTGGTGGCTTGACGGGGCGCGCTATGGCGACAGCCATGGTTATGACAATGATCTCGAGAACAGCCAGTGGCCCTGGCGAGACTGGGTGATCCGGTCGTTCAACGCCAACAAGCCCTTCGATGAGTTCACCATCGAGCAACTCGCCGGGGATCTGCTCGACAAGCCGACGAACGACCAGCTCATTGCCACGGGCTTCAATCGGAACCACCGCATCAACACCGAGGGAGGCGCGATCGACGAAGAGTGGCGAACCGAGTACGTGATCGACCGGGTCGAGACCATGGGGATGGTCTGGATGGGCCTGAGCCTGGGCTGCGCCCGCTGTCATGAACACAAATACGATCCCCTGAGCCAGGAAGAGTTCTACCAGCTCTTTGCCTTCTTCAACAACCTGGAGGAGAAGGGCTTCATCAACAACCTGCGGGGAAGCGCTGAGCCCCGGGTGGCCTACAAGGCCAACCCCAAGGTGCAGGTCATGGTCATGAGAGAAAAGGAAAAGCGCCGTGTTACCAGGGTCCTCGCGGGAGGGCAGTATGACGCGCCCGGCAAGGAGGTCCAGGCCGGGCTGCCCGCCTTCCTGCCGCCTCTTCCGGCAGGGGAGAAAATGGGGCGCCTTGGATTGGCGCGCTGGCTGGTTAACGGTGATCATCCTCTCACCGCGCGGGTCGTGGTGAACAGGATCTGGGAGCAGCTCTTCGGCTCCGGGATCGTCAAGAGTGTCGAGAACCTTGGGGTCCAGGCGGAATGGCCTAGTCACCCGGAACTGCTTGACTGGCTGGCGGTTGATTTTGTCGAGAGTGGCTGGAACCTGAAGGCGTTCATTCGGAAGCTGGTCCTGAGCGCGACCTATCGCCAGAGTCATGTCGTAGATGCGAAGAGACTGCGGCTGGATCCTGAGAACCGCCTCCTGTCCCGGGGTCCTAGGCTCCGCCTGCAGGCCGAGATGGTGCGGGACCAGGCCCTGGCTCTCTCCGGACTCCTGGTCGAGCGGGTCGGAGGTCCAAGCGTCAAGCCCTACCAGCCCGCCGGTCTCTGGGAGGAGGTTGAGAAGCGGGGTAAGTTCAAGCGCGGCAATGGCCATGATCTCTACCGCCGGAGCCTCTATACCAATATTCGCAGAACCGTGGCGCCGCCGAGCATGCTCCTGTTTGACATGCCGAGCCGCGAGGTCTGCACGGTTCAGCGCGCCCGCACCAACACGCCCCTGCAGGCCCTCGCCCTGCTGAACGAGGTGACCTATGTCGAGGCGGCGAAGAAATTCGCCGAAAGGATGATGGGACAGGGCGCCGACCCGGGGGAGCGGATCGCCTGGGGGTTCCGAAGCGCCACCCAGCGAGCTCCCGATGAAGAAGAGCTTCGGGTCCTGCTGGCGGGATACGGGCGGCGTCTCGAGCGATTCAAGGCGTCGCCGCAGAGCGCCGCGAAGCTGCTGCGCCGGGGGGAGGCGAAGGTCTCTGAAAAGATCAGCCCGGTCGAGCTCGCGGCCATGACGACGGTGGCCGGGGTTCTTCTCAACCTTGATGAGGTGATCAACAAATGAGCCGGGGAGAAAAGCTGCGAATTTCTGAAGCGGAGAAAACGACGCTCCAACGCAGGGCCTTTCTGAAGGCCTCGGCGCATGGCTTCGGCGCCGCCGCCCTGGGCTCCCTGTTGGCGGGGGAGGCTCTTGGCGCTGACTCGATTCTCGACAAGCCGCACCACCAGCCCAAGGCCAAGCGGGTGATCTACCTGTTCCAGTCCGGCGGCCCCTCGCAGCTTGATCTCTTCGACCCGAAGCCGGGCCTTGAGAAGCTCGCCGGCAAGCAGTTGCCAGATTCGATTCGCGGAAG
>CBFHWB010000026.1:0-32903 GCA_965659285.1 Planctomycetota bacterium
AGGATGACAACTTCCCCGAGCTGCTGAAGGTCAAGACCAACCGTCCCGGCAAGGAGAAGGGCGGCGCCTACAAATTCCTCAGCGGCGAGGATGCGATCAGCAGGATGAAGGTAGCCAAGGGAATGGAGGTGAACCTCTTTGCTTCAGAAGAGAAGTTCCCCCGGCTGATCAACCCCGTGCAGATGGCGGTCGACACCGACAGCCGCCTGTGGGTATCGGTGTGGCCTTCCTACCCGCATTGGAACCCGACCAATACTCCGAAGGACGCCCTGGTGATCCTTCCGGATGAGAATGGCGACGGCAAGGCTGACAAGCTCATCGTTTTTGCCGATGGCCTCAACAGCGTCACCGGCTTCGAGTTCTGGGGTGGCGGCGTACTGGTGGCGGCGCCCCCGGAGATCTGGTTGCTGAAGGATACGGATGGAGACGATAAGGCGGACGTGAAGATCCGTATGCTGCAGGGTGTCTCGAGCGCCGACACGCACCACTCGGCCAACGCCCTCGTCATCGGCCCCGGCGGCGCTCTCTACTGGTCGCGCGGTATCTTCAACCAGTGCAGCAACGAGACGCCGACCCGGGTTTTCCGCTCAGGAGCTTCCGGCGTCTACCGTTTCGACCCGCGAACCTTTGAGGTTGGTTTTCATTTTCCGATCGGTCCGAACCCGCACGGCGACGTGTTCGACAGTTGGGGCTTCCAATTCGCCAACGATGGCACCGGCGGCACCGGCAGCTACGTCAACCTCGGTAAGGGTATCGGCAATAAGAAGTGGTTCCGCAAGCGGGTGCGTCCCGTGGCGGCCACCGGCATTCTCTCCAGCAGCCATTTCCCCGAGCGCAACAACGAGAACTTCCTGATCTGCAATACGATTGGTTTCCTCGGTGTGCTCCAGCACCAGGTCAAGTACAACGGCGCCGACATCACGGCGGTAGAGATCGAGCCGATCCTGGTTACGAAGGATCAGAACTTCCGGCCGACGGACTGCGAGATCGGCGGCGACGGGGCGCTCTACGTTTCGGACTGGTCAAACCCGCTCATTGGCCACATGCAGCATAATATGCGCGACCCCAACCGTGACCACAGTCACGGGCGGGTCTATCGTGTGACTTACAAGGGGCGTCCGCTGGTAAAGCCGGCGAAGATGAAGGGTCAGCCGATCGCCGAGGTTTGCGACAACTTCTTCGCGAAGGAGAAGAGCACCCGCTACCGGGCGCGGCTCGAGCTCAGCGGCCGGAAGATGGACGAGATCAGGACGGCGGTGGGTGCCTGGGCCGCGAAGCTCAGCCCGGCGAAGGCCTCGAAGGACCGCGACGAGGCGCAGGCGCTGCTCGAGTGCCTGTGGGTCTTCGAGGAGCAGCGGATTCCGAACCTGGAACTGCTCAAGAAGGTGTTCCAGGCCGAGGAGCCGCGTGTGCGCGCCGCTGCGATCCGAACTCTCGGTCACTGGGCCGGCAAGGCCAAGGGCCTGGAGGCGACCTTGATCTCCGCCTCTCGCGATGATTCCGCGCTCGTCAGGGCGGAGGCGCTCAAGGCCGCCGTCGCGCTCAAGGGTCTGGCTGCTGCCGAGGTGATCTTCGAGGTCGCCGCCCGGCCGACCGATGGCGAGCTCAACGCCGTTCTCAAGTACGCTCGCAAGCATATCAATGTCGACAAGGTCGTGAAGGAGGCGGTGAGCTCCGGCAAGGAGCTGACTCCGGCGGCGGAGACCTATGTGCTTCGAAACGCCAGCGTTGCCGACCTGCTGAAGCTCAAGCGAACGAAGGGCGTCTGCCGCGCGATTCTCAGCCGGGACAAGGTCAAGCTCTCCGACCTGGATGCCGCGCTCTCGAGCCTGGCGACGCTGGAAAAAAAGAACAAGGTCGCGGTCCTGATGGGGCTTATCAAGGCGGCCCAGGAAGGGACTACCGGCGGGCTCTCCGGGCTTGGCAGACTGCTGGCCTTCCAGCCTCCCGAAGAGCTCGCTGGGGCTCTTGGAGAGTTGAAGAGCCTGGCGGAGGTGGCGAAGACCTCCGCGGTCAGGCAGCTCTGCTATTCCGCGTTGATCTCAGCGGTCGGCAATGGAGATGATGCCTACCTGCAGGCCACGAAGAGCAAGGACGGCCTGCGTGATTTTCTCGCGGCGGTGGGGCGAGTGTCCGATGACGATGTCCGTGATCGTTTGTATCCAAAGGTGCTCCCCCTGATCTCAGAGCTTCCCTCGGGGCTCAAGCCCGAAGCGGAAGATGAAAAGATCCATGATCTCGCGATCAAGACCCTGGGGACCATTCCGGGCCACGGCCAGGAGAAGTTCTCGGCCCTGACCGCCCAGCTTAAGGCCGGAAGGAATCGCGCCGCCTCGATCGAGGTTCTGCGCGGTATCTCCCGCGAAGACTGGAAGAAGGAAGAGGTGCGGTCGCTGGTCGACAACCTGGTCGGCTATCTCAGCGAGATTCCCGCCAATGAGAGGAATTCGGACACGGCGACGGCGGCCTTTTTTCTCACGGTCAGGCTGGCCCAGGCGCTACCTTCGGAGGAGGCCCGGGAGGTTACGTCGCGGCTGCGGAACCTCGATGTGCGCATCATCGCCATCGGTACGGTTCCCCACCGTATGATCTACGACAAGGAGCGCATCGCTGTGCAGGCCGGCAAGCCGGTTGAGTTCAGGTTTACCAATACCGACAGCATGCCGCACAACTTCGCGATCACGATCCCGGGCGCGTTGGAGGAGGTGGGCAAGCTGGCCGAGGCCACGGGTACGGCGGAGGATGCCATCGAGCGTCATTACATTCCGAAGACGGACAAGGTTCTCCTGGCCAGCCGCCTGCTGCAGCCCGGCGAGACCCAGGCCTTGACCTACAAGGCGCCGGTGAAGCCGGGGATCTATCCCTATGTCTGTACCTACCCCGGACACTGGCAGCGGATGTACGGCGCGCTCTATGTGGTAGCTGACCTGAAGGCCTATCTTGCCGACCGGGCGGGCTACCTGTCGAAGAATCCCCTGCCTCTCAAAGATGACCTTCTCAAGCTCAACCAGCGCAACACGGAATGGACTTTCAACCAGCTGGCCGCACCGATCAGATCCCTGGTGGACAGAAACTTCGAGGTCGGTAAGAGCGTCTTCAAGGTTTCCAATTGCGTCGCCTGCCATCGACTGAACAACGAGGGCCAGGTCTTCGGGCCCGACCTTGCAAAGCTGGATCCGAAGAAGCGCACCGCGGAGCACATTCTTCGTTCGCTCCTCGAGCCCTCCAAGGATGTCGATGAGAAGTACCAGACCTACGCCCTGGTGCAGCGCACCGGTAAGGTTGTTACCGGGATGGTTCTTGAGGAGACGGACAGGCAGGTTAAGGTGATCGTCAATCCGCTCGCCAAGTCGGCCCCGGCGGTTGTCGACAAGTCCTCGATCGTCGCCCGCAGAAAGCTGCCGAACTCGATCATGCCCGAGGGACTGCTCAACAGGCTCTCTCGCGAGGAGATTCTCGACCTGATCGCCTACGTGCTTTCCGGGGGGGACATGAAGAGCAAGCTCTTCAAGGCGCATAAGCACTGAAGGCTCTGCTGCTAACCGATGTTGCCTCGACACTGACCAGCCCTTAGTCTTGCTGCAGGGTCTGAAATGAGGTAAGCGGGACGATGATCCGTAGATATTCGGTACTTACAGTTATCTTTGTGCACTTGGCGTTCTTCTGCAGCACGCCGGGGCCGGCGTATGCCTTCATCCTTGGCGATTCCAACGGCGATAACCTGCTGAACCTTGCCGACCCGGTATATCTGCTCAATCATCTCTACCGGGGGGGGACTGCTCCGCCTCCCGGGACGCGGCCGGATGCCGATTGTAGTGGAACGGTGTCTTTATCGGATGCGATCGCCTTGATCGATTACTTCTTCATGGATGGAGAGGCTCCAGGAGCTTTTTGTTCCTGGGAAATACCAGCAGGGTTGGTTCCCCAGGGGCTGAACGAGCAGGGTTTCGCGGAGTTCGTGCACGCGGATACGGGTATTCTTCTCGTTCTTCTGCCCGGCGGTGATTTTCTCATGGGAACCCCTGAGGGCGAGGAGGACCGTTGGCACGATGAAGGGCCACTCCACGCAGCCCGCTTAAGCGCTTTCCTGGTGGGCAAATATGAGGTGACACAAGCTGAGTGGGAGGGTGTTCTGGGTACCAATCCGTCTTTTTTCCAGGGGGAGGCTCTTCCCGACGGGGTGGATTCCGCAAATCTTCCCGTTGAACAGGTCTCCTGGGACGATGTCCTCGAATTTACGGTTCTGAGCGGTCTTTCTCTTCTAAGCGAGGCTCAGTGGGAATATGCCTGCAGAGGCGGCAGCGGTGCCGCTTTCGCTGGCAATGGCGTACTTGCTGACATGGGCTGGTATGTCGGAAACAGTGAAGGAAGGCCCCATACGGTCGGAACCAGGCTTCCCAATGCCTTTGGTTTGTTTGACCTGCATGGCAATCTCTACGAATGGTGCAGGGATGTCTACAATGAGGGCTTTTATTCTACCGGTGCGGCCGCAGAGCTCGATCCGGTGTTTCACGGTGAAGGCGAGTACCGTGTGGTTCGCGGCGGTGGGTGGTTTTACGACCCTGCCAGCTGCCGTTCAGGGAACCGATACGCAATCAGTTCGCGTGTCAACGGCAACAGGCGATTGGGTCTGAGAGTCGCAATCAGCCTCCAGGAGCCTGTTAAAGGCCTTTAAGAACTGATCAGGTAAAGGCTTGAGAACAGCTCTTAAAGTCCGATGCCGATGAAAATGGCAGAATCCGTTTCTGGCCTGATGGTGAAAAAGTTTTTTAAGATCTTTTTTTGAACCTCGGGAGGAAGATTTATCGGGTTTGCGTTTTACCGCGTTTCATTAAAGTACCGATAATTTCGGGTGCCGCGCACGAATCTGACCTGGGTGAATGCAAGGGCGTATGAAATAGCGACGGCCAGTTCTCGTGCCTGGTGAGCTTGCTAAAGCCATGGTGGTTGCTCCCGCCGATGGAGTGAAAAGCCTGATTTTATCAGCCACTTCAGTTGATGGACTCCTGGGAGGGGATCTGGAGGGCCCAGGCTGGTGACTAAGGACTCATGCCCGAATCCCACAGGCTCCTCCACTCGGCCAGGCGATACGGATCGGCAGGTGTCTATTTTCCATTCGGCAGTATTTTTCAGCGAATCTTAAGGGTTTACCGGTCGGTGCGTATATCGGAACCGCGCAGCGGGTTGGACCTGCAAAAAACACTCTTGAACGCAGTCCTTTAGACCTTTAGCATTCGCTCAACTGGTTCGGCCGCACGAAGAAGTGAAGAACGCGCGGCGCCTGCAGTTGTTATCGAGACCGGCCTGGGCAGTCTTCTTAAGGGCAGCGGGTGTAACCAGTCGCTTAGTTAGTTTCAGCGTATAGCAAAGGGCTTGCGCGATCTGGACGGGTATCCGGATCAATTCGAAGCCAGGACCACTGGGTCTCGGGGAAGAGCTGTTCCGGAATCAGTAGTGAGTTTCATGTTCAGATTGGTCCGCAAGGGGTTTCCATTGGGGAAGCTTCGGCGGCAGGCAAGTTTTTTTCTATGGAGGATATGATGGGTGACATCATCGGTACGGTAAAGAAGTCGGTCGCTGGACTGACAGGCGTTGCGGTTTGTTTGCTTGCTCTTGGCGTGGTCATGGGAGTTCTCATGGGTGCCGACAAGGGAGCGTTTTATGGTGATGTAGTTGGTAATATTACCAACATGATCAAAAGTCTCGGTGGCATGGGCCTCACTGGCCTGATCACCGCCTGTATCGTTCTGGGGCTGCTGAAGAGCGCCGGCGACAACTCCTGAATGCCAGGAGAGTAGTAAAGTACGTTTCTGAATTTGTTTTTGTGGCCGGCAGAGGCCTTGAGTTTCTACCGGCGTAGTCTGGTTCATTAAGATCCGGAAAAGATTTCAGCGAGCGCTGAGGATCGGACCTGGATCGGGAAACCGTTTTTTGAAGGAGAGGGATCATGGATAACGTCCTTGGAACCCTTAAAGGTTTGATTCGTGATGTGACGGAGGTAGGAATCTACCTTCTCGCTCTGGGTGTCGTTGCCGGTGTTCTGTTTGGTACCGGAGAAGGCGCTGGAGCCGCGTTTTACGGTGATGTTGTCACTAACATCACTAAGCTGGTCGGCGATCTCGGAAGTAATGGCCTCACGGGCCTGCTCTCGCTGGCGGTGATCCTCTACCTGTTCAAGCGCTGAGCTGAACAGCGTAGAAACACTACGCGAATCAGAAGCCGGGCGTGCCTTTCGAGGCGCGCCCGGCTTTTTTTGATGCCCTCCCGCACGAGCCGAGCCCACCCCAGGGCTATTGGCTGATTGTGCTGTCGGCGAGTCTCCGTATACTGTCCGGTTCCTGTTCTTATCAGAACCACAGCCGCCCATCGGGAGGGGCCATGAGATTCACCGCCGCATTTTTAATCGCGCTTTCCTGTATCGGGTCGGCCCGGGCCGCCGGGACTCGTCCCAATATCGTTCTCATCCTGGTGGATGATATGGGCTATTCCGACATCGGCTGCTACGGCGGGGAGGTGCAGACCCCGAATATCGACGCGCTCGCCGCCGGGGGGCTGCGGTTCACGCAGTTCTACAATACAGGGCGTTGTTGCCCGACCCGGGCGAGCCTGCTGACCGGCCTCTACCCTCACCAGGCCGGCATGGGCTGGATGACCACCGACCTCGGACACGATGGCTACCGCGGCGACCTCAACTCGAGCTGCCGCACGATCGCTGAGGTGTTGCGCACGGCGGGCTATTCAACCTACATGGCCGGCAAATGGCATGTCACGAAACATAAAGGACCCGATGGCCCCAAACACAACTGGCCGCGCCAGCGCGGTTTCGACCGATTCTTCGGCACGATCACGGGAGCCGGCAGCTTCTATACTCCTTCATCTCTGACCCTGGAGAATACCCAGCTGAAGGAATACCCGGAGGGTTTCTTCTATTCCGATGCCATCAATGACACGACGGTGAAGTACATCGAGGAGCACTCCGAGAAGAGTGCCGACAAGCCGTTTTTCTGTTACGTGGCGCATACCGCGCCTCACTGGCCGCTGCACGCCCTCGATGAGGACATCGACAAGTATCGAAAACGCTATCTCGGCGGCTGGGATGTTCTGCGCGCCGAGCGTTACGCCCGGATGCTCAGCATGGGCCTGCTCGACAAGCGCTGGAAGCTGACCGCCCGGGACCGGGCCGCCATGGCCTGGAAGGATGTTCCGGCCGAGCGGAAGGCTGACATGGCTCTGCGCATGGCGATCTACGCCGCCCAGATCGATCGCGTCGACCAGGGCATCGGGCGGATCACCGAGGCGCTCAGGCGAACCGGCCAGCTCGAAAACACGATCATCTTCTTCCTGGCCGACAACGGAGGCTGCGCCGAGGGCGGTATCTGGGGATTTGAGCGTAAGAAGAACGCCGTGCTCGGCAAGGACAGCTCCTTCGCCAGCTACGGACTCTCCTGGGCGAACGCATCGAACACACCGTTTCGAGAGTACAAGCACTGGGTTCACGAGGGAGGCATCTCGACTCCGCTGGTGGCCCATTGGCCGGCGGGCATCAAGGCTCGAGGGGAGCTTCGCTCTCAGCCCGGGCATCTCATCGATATCATGGCGACCTGCGTCGGCGTTTCCGGGGCGAAGTATCCTCAAGAGCACGAAGGCAGACGAATCAAGCCGCTCGAGGGCCAGAGCCTGTTCCCGACGCCGGCGGGAAGGAAGGCGCCCGGTGAGCGGGCCATCTTCTGGGAGCACGAGGCGAACCGCGCCGTGCGCCTGGGCGACTGGAAACTGGTCGCCAAGGGGCGTGATTCACCCTGGGAGCTCTACAACATCGCCGAGGACCGCACCGAGTTGCGCGATCTCTCCGCCGCGAAACCCGAGCTGGCCGCCAGGCTCGCGGCCCGGTGGCAGGCCTACGCCGAGCGCGCCAACGTGCTGCCGATCTACCCCAGGGGTACAGGCAAGCCGAAGAGTTTCAGCAAGAAGACCGTCTTTGACTTGAAGGCGGGCGCGTCGCTCCAGGGCGCCGCCGCGCCGAACGTCAAGGGCAAGCGCCTCCAGGTCACCGCCAGCCTGGCCGCCGGCCACGGCGACGGGGTGCTCCTGGGCCATGGCGGAGTCGCCGATGGCTACGCTCTCTTTATCAAGGGAGGCCGGCTCGCCCTGGCCGTTCGCCGCGACGGCAAACTGCAGACCATCATGGCGGCGGGAAAGCTGTCGGAGGGAGCGGTGGCGGTCGAGGCGGTGCTCGCGAAGAACGGCAAGGTAACCCTCAAGCAGGGCGGCAAGGTCATCGCCGAGGGAAAGACCGGCGGCTCGATGAGGCGGGTGCCTCTGGAGGGACTCCACGCAGGCAATGATGGAGAGGCTTCGGTGGGAGACTACAAGGCTCCGGGCGCGTTCAACGGCACGATCGAGAAGCTGACGCTTCGCCTGGGAAAGGCCCGTTGATGCCGCACAAGACCTTCGTTACCCACCTCGAATGCAGCTATACCGGCGAGACCTACGAGGCGGGCCGAGTCCACGGCCTGTCGCGCGAGGGCAAGCCTCTCCTGGTGCGTTACGACCTCGGCGCCCTTGGCGCCGGGCTCGACAGGGAGACCTTGTCGGCGAGGAGCGGCGGCCTCTGGAAATACCTCGAGCTGCTGCCGGTTCGCTCCGAAGAGAACATCATCTCACTCGGGGAGGAGCTGACGCCGCTGGTGGACCTGCCCGATCTCCAGCCCGGCCCAGGCCGCCTGATGGTCAAGGATGAAGGCCGCCTGCCGACGGGTTCCTTCAAGGCCCGGGGGCTTGCCCTGGCGGTTTCGATGGCGAAGGAACTCGGGATCACGAGCGTGGCGATGCCCACCAACGGAAACGCGGGGGCGGCGCTCGCGGCTTATGCCAGCCGCGCCGGGATCGAGTCCTGGGTGTTTTGCCCCGATGACACGCCCGAGATCAACGTGCGGGAGACCGCCCTGCAGGGGGCGAAGGTCTGGAGGGTGAACGGCCTGATCAACGATTGCGGCCGGCTGGTGGGGGAGGGCTGCGAAGAGATGGGCTGGTTTGATTTCTCCACCCTGAAGGAGCCCTACCGGATCGAGGGCAAGAAGACGATGGGGCTCGAGCTCGCTGAACAGCTCGGCTGGCAGCTCCCCGATGTCATTCTCTATCCGACCGGCGGCGGTACCGGGCTGATCGGCATGTGGAAGGCCTTCGCCGAGCTGCGAGAGCTCGGTTGGATCGGGGAGAAGCTGCCGAGGATGGTCGCGGTGCAATCCTCCGGCTGCGCGCCGATGGTGCGCGCTTTCGAGGCGGGGCTCGAGCACGCTGAGCCCTGGGAGGACGCGGCGACCGTCGCCGCCGGGATCCGGGTTCCGGCGGCGGTAGGAGATTTCCTCATCCTGCGGGCCGTTCGCGAGAGCGGGGGGTTCGCGGTGGCGGTTGATGACGAGAGGATTATCGAGGCCCGTGACCGGGCCGCGGCGGATTCCGGCTTTCTCATGTGCCCGGAGGGGGCGGCGACCCTGGCCGCCTACCTGCAGGAGGTGGAGAGCGGGCGGATTCGACCGGATGAGTCAGCCGTCCTCTTCAATTGCGCCACGGGCCTCAAGTATCCGATGCCGTCGGCCGAGGAGCGTCTTGATTGTCGAGCCGCTCTCGATGTTGAGGCCCTTCGCGGGAGCTGAGTCCCGATTTAGTGGCATCTTTCGCGCCGCCCCGCTCTTTTTACCCCGCTTGGATTGGGGTGGAGGTCGCATGGTGGTGCGAGTATCTTGAACCCCGCTGAGAATTTTCCCCCAAGACTGGAGGTCCTAGTGTTGATTCGTTATCTCGCGGTCGCGATTTGTTTCGGAGTGCTGTTGCCCGCGCTGGAGCTCGGGGCCCGGCAGCCCAACGTACTCCTGATTATCTCTGACGACCAATCCTGGACCGATTTCGGCTTCATGGGGCACAAGGTGATCAAGACCCCTCACCTCGACCGGCTCGCGGCCGAGAGCGTTGTCTTTCCCCGCGGCTACGTCCCTACCAGTCTCTGCCGGCCGAGTCTCGCCAGCATGGTGTCCGGCCTCTATCCCCACCAGCATAAGATCACCGGGAATGACCCGCCCAGGGGTACCGATCGCAAGGAGATGCTCCGGCATATCAAGAGGATCCCGACGTTGCCAAGATTGCTCGCGAAGAAGGGTTATCTGAGCCACCAGTCAGGTAAGTGGTGGGAGGGTCATTATGAGCTTGGTGGTTTCACTCACGGGATGACGACAACCGGGCGGCATGGCGGCCCCGGGCTGACGATCGGGCGCAAGGGGCTCAAGCCGATTTTCGACTTCATCGATGCCGCGGGCGAGAAGCCTTTCTTTATCTGGTACGCGCCCTTTCTTCCTCACACGCCCCACAATCCTCCGGAGCGGTTGCTGTCGAAATACAAGGCGGAGGGCAAGTCCATTCACGTGGCGCGCTACCAGGCGATGTGCGAGTGGTTCGATGAGACCTGCGGCGAGCTGTTGGGTTACATCGACAAGAAGAAGCTCAGCGACGATACGCTCGTCGTTTTCGTGACCGACAACGGCTGGATCCAGAAGGTCCAGTCGCGCGGCAGCGACGTGCGTTCCAAGCGATCGCCCTATGACGGCGGCATCCGTACGCCCGTTATGCTGCGCTGGCCGGGCAAGCTGAAGCCGGCCCGCCACGAGACGCTCGTCAGCAGCATCGACCTGGCGCCAACCATCCTCGCGGCCGCCGGCCTCGAGGCGGCGCCCGGGATGCAGGGGCTCAACCTGCTTGATGTTTGTGCGGCCGGGGGGAAGAGCTCCAGGACAAAGATCTTTGGTGAGATCTTCGAACACGATGTGGTCAAGATTGATGACCCGGCGCCAGGTCTCCTCTATCGCTGGTGTATCCTTGATGAGTGGAAGCTCATTCTTCCCCACCGCGGCAGCCCGGTTATTTCCCGTAAGCGGAAGACCCGCTACCGGGATCCCATCTGGGATACCCCACAGCTATTCAACCTGTCTGTTGATCCGCATGAAAAGAAGGATGTCAAAGGGCAGGGTGCCCGGATCTCAGCCATGAGTTCCGATATCGAGCGCTGGTGGAAGGTGGAGAAGCCCTGAGATCCGCAGATTCCGCGGTGTCTCGCCTTTTGACCGGCTTCCACAGGCCATCACCTATGATTCAGCTAAGTAGCGCACCCGGACAATATGTCATAAGATAGTCTGCTTGTATGAATAACGGCTTTTCTCCAGGAGCCCCCCGGGGCTGAACTCGAATTCGTGGAACACATACGCAATTTCTGCATCATCGCCCATATCGACCATGGGAAGTCTACGCTCGCCGACCGCCTGATCCAGGCCTGCGGCGCGGTTGAGGATCGAAAGTTCCGTGACCAGATCCTCGACAGTATGGATATCGAGCGTGAGCGGGGCATCACGATCAAGAGCAATACGGTCACCCTCGAATACACCGCCGCCGATGGCGAGATCGACCAGCTCAACCTGATCGACACGCCCGGGCAGGTCGATTTTTCACACGAGGTGCGGCGTTCGCTGATGTCGTGCGAGGGCGCCCTTCTCCTGGTGGATGCCTCCCAGGGAGTGGAAGCCCAGACGGTCGCCAATCTCTACCTGGCCATGGAGTACGAGCTGGAGTTGGTGCCGGTGATCAACAAGATCGATCTTCCGGCCGCGGACATCGACCGGGTGAGCGAGGAGATCGATGCAGACCTGGGTCTTGATCCCTTCGAGGCTATCCAGTGTTCAGCGAAGAACAATATCGGTATCGATGGTGTGCTCGAGGCGATTGTCGAGAAGCTGCCGTCTCCGGGCGGAGATCCCGAGGCGCCTCTCAAAGCGCTGGTCTTTGACGCGCAATACGATAAGTACCGGGGCGTGGTCATGTTGGTGAGGGTGCAGGATGGCGTTATCAGGAAGGGAGAGACCATCCGGCTGATGTACACCGGGGCCGACCATGTCGTCGAGGAGGTGGGCTACCTGAAGCTCGAGAAGGTGGCCACGGGCACCCTTGAGACCGGCAGCGTCGGCTACGTGATCGCGGGAATCAAGACGATCCAGGACATCAACATCGGTGACACCATGACGGAGACCGAGCGTCCGGCGCAAGAGCCGATCCCCGGCTACAGGGAGGCGAAGCCGGTCGTGTATTCCTCGATCTACCCGATGTCGAGCGAAGACTACGGTGATCTGACCAAGGCGCTCGACAAGCTCAAGCTCAACGACGCCGCCCTGACCTTCACCAAGGTCTCCTCCGCCGCGCTCGGCTTCGGATTTCGCTGCGGCTTCCTCGGCCTGCTGCACCTTGACATTGTCCAGGAGAGGCTCGAGCGTGAGTTCGGCATGTCGCTGCTGCTGTCGGCGCCGACGGTGCAATACGATGTGACCCTCACCAACGGTGAAGAGGTCGTGGTGGACAACCCGAGTTTCTTTCCCGATGCAGGGGACGTCGAGCGTGTAGAGGAGCCCTACATCAAGGCCTCGATCATGATCCCGGAGAAGTTTCTCGGAGCGGTCATGGAGCTCTGTCGGGAGCAGCGCGGCGAGAAGATTCAGTTCGACTACCTGGCCGTGGGCCGGGTGGAGGTCACCAGCGAGATGCCCCTGGCCGAGGTACTTTTCGATTTTTACGACAGGCTCAAGACGGTAACCCGGGGCTACGGGTCCTTTGATTACGATGCCCTCGATTACCGGGCGACTGACATTGTCAAGGTCGACATCATGGTCAACAAGGAGCGCGTTGACGCGCTCTCGCAGCTGGTCCATCGCGACAAGGCCCGCTCCCGGGCGATGCACTATTGCGACAAGCTCTCCTCTACCATTCCGAAGCACCAGTTCAAGATCCCGATCCAGGGGACCATCGGCGGAACCATCATCGCCCGCAAGACCATCAACGCTTTCCGCAAGGACGTCACCGCCAAGTGCTACGGCGGCGATATCACGCGCAAGCGCAAGCTGCTGGAGAAGCAGAAGAAAGGTAAGCAGAAGATGAAGATGGTCGGCTCTGTCGAGATTCCGCAGGAGGCCTTCATCGCTGTCCTCAAGACGGAAAAAGAGAAGTGAGCCCCGGAGGCGGGGCGGGACTTTATCTCCACGTTCCATTCTGCTCGGCGGTTTGCCCCTATTGCGATTTCGCCGTCGTGCCGGCTGACGCATCGCGAAGCGCTCGCTATGTCCAGGCTCTCCTTGCCGAACTCGCGCTGCTCGGCGAAGAAGAGCTCTCCTTTGACACCATCTATTTCGGCGGCGGGACTCCCTCCGCGCTTTCCCGCGCTGACCTGGAGTCTATTCTCGCCGCTGCCAGGCAGAGCCTCGCTGTCGAGGATGATGCGTGGCTGGCGCTGGAGGCGAATCCGGAGGACGTCGATGCCGCCGCCCTGGAGGGGTGGCGCGGTCTCGGCGTGAATATGCTCAGCCTCGGCGTGCAGTCCTTCCAGGAGGAGGAGCTCCGATTTCTCGGCCGCCGTCACAGTCCCGCCGAGGGAGGGCGCGCGGTGCGCGAGGCTCTCGCCGCGGGTTTTGACATTGTCTCGGTGGACCTCATCTTCGGCCTTCCCGGCCAGGAGCCGGAGAGCCTGCGTGACAGCATCCGGAGGCTCGCCGAGCTCGATCCGCAGCATGTCTCCTGCTACCAGCTCACGGTTCACGAGGGGACGCCCTTTCATCGCAGGAGACAGCAGGGCCGGCTGCTCGAGCTGGGTGAGTCCAGCCAGGGCGAGCTGTTTGAGCTCGTACATTCCGAGCTGGAAGCCGCCGGCTACAGCGCCTACGAGGTGTCGAATTTCGCGAAGACGGAGGATGCGCGCTCTCTGCATAACCAGAAATACTGGGATCACTCTTCCTATCTCGGAGCCGGGCTTGCCGCCCACTCGTTCTCCGGCCGCAGGCGCTGGTGGAACGAGCCGGACCTCGAACGCTATTGTTCGAGGCTGGAGCGGGGCGAGCGGCCGCTGGCCGGCAGCGAGGAGCTGGACTCTTCGGAGCTCGCGCTGGAGGCCGTCATGCTCGGCCTGCGCCGCAGCCGCGGGCTGGATCTCGACCGTCTCAGGGCCGACTATGGTCTCAACCTTCTCGAACGCAACGCCGCGATTATCGAGGGATATGTCGAGGACGGCCTGGCCGTGGTGGATGGGCGCTTGCGGCTGACCCCGCGCGGCCTCGCCGTGGCCGATGCGGTGGTGCGCTCTCTTGACCTGGATCCCGCCTGAGGCGGCTCAGCTGTTGTAGCCGAAGAGCCAGGCGGCTCTGTCCGAGCCGATGTTGCGAACGCTGTGGGCCGCGCCGCGGGGGATGAAGAGCTCTTCTCCGGGCTGGGGCCGATGGATCCTGCCGCTCACCTCGAATTCGAGCGTTCCCTCGATGACCACGACCAGTTCATCTGTGGAGTGTACGAAGTCATTCCATTCCTGGCCGGGGGGGTCCTCCCAGCGTTCGCAGCTGAATCCGCGGGCAGCCCAGTCTTTCCTGATGGCATCGGGATCTACGGGCCGTTCCTGCATGGGCTCTCTCCAGTCGGGGATTGGTAAAATCTGGCAATCAGAAGGCTGCGCGGACAGTATAGACCGAATGATCGCGCTTCTGAAATCGACAGCTCGCCACCGGCTGACGAGGCTCTCGCCTCTTCTCGTCGTCTTCCTGCTCCTGGCGCCCGCAGTGCCTGTTGGCGGCGAAGACCCGGCTGCCGCCCCCGGGGCAAAAAAGACCGCAGGGGGGGGCGGCAACGGAGCGAAGAAACTTCAAGCGAAGCGTTACGACGAGGTGGCCTATGCCACCACCCACAACGCCATGAGCAACAGCGACGAGGGCTGGTTGTTTCCAAACCAGACGCACAGCCTTACCCGTCAACTGGCTGATGGCATCCGGGCCTTCATGCTGGATGTGCATGACAAGGATGGGAAACCGTATCTCTGCCATAGCCGATTCTTTCTTGGCAGTCGGCCTCTGAAGGATGGGCTGGGCGAGTTGGCCGCCTACCTGGGGAAGAATTCCCGCGAAGTGATCACCATCATCTTTGAGAGCTATGTGAGCTCGAAGGCGCTCGCGGGAGCCTTCAAGGAGAGCGGCCTCCTGCGTTACGCCCACAGCCAGCCGAAGGGAAAGCCCTGGCCTACGCTTGGCAAGATGGTCGCCTCGGGCAGGCGGCTGGTCGTCTTCACCGACCGTGCCGGGGGGGAGCTTCCCTGGCTGCACCGGGTCTGGGATTTCTGCTGGGAGACCCATTTCTCCGCGCGGAGCCGCAAAGATCTCGTCTGTAGAAAGAACCGGGGCGACTCGAACAACAGCCTCTTTATACTCAACCATTTCCTGACCCGCCCGGTGGCGTCGGCAAGGCTTGCGGACGAGGTGAATCACAATCCCTTCCTCAAGAAACGGATTGAACAGTGCCGGAAAGCTTCAGGGAGACTACCGAATTTTATCACGGTTGATTTTTATGAGCGCGGTGATGTCATAGCAGTAGTAGATGAACTTAACAGTATTCGGTAAATTGGACGGGTCAGCGGGAGCCCGGATGCGCCTCCGCATGGGCAAGCTCCTCAGCTCTGATTCATTAGCACGGGTATCCCGGGTCTCCGGCGCTGCCGGCCTCCGGTACCTTTTGAAGGACCAGAAGATGCCAATTGCAACAGGAACCTCTTTTCGAGCGGCCCTGGCCTTTGCCGGGCTGCTTCTCGCTGTTACCTCGCGGCTTTCTGCCGAGGGGGCCATCGAGTTCAACCGCGATGTCCGCCCCATTCTCTCCGACAAATGCTTCGCCTGTCACGGGCCGGACAAGGGGAAGCGAAAAGGCGATCTTCGTCTGGACATCGAGAAGGCGGCCTTCGCCGAGCGCGAGGGTCGGTGGGCGATCGTCGCGGGCAAGCTGGATGACAGCGAGCTCTACAAGCGGATCACCCATTCGAGCAAGCGCAAGAGGATGCCGCCGGAGAAATTCGGCAAGAGCCTGAGCCAGGGAGAGATCGACATCCTGCGCAAGTGGATTGAGCAGGGCGCGCGCTGGCAGGCGCATTGGTCGGCTATCAAGCCTGTCAAGAGCGACCCGCCTCCGGGAGAGGGCAACCCGGTCGACCGCTTTATTCGCACCAGGCTGGATCGTGAACAGAAGAAACCCGCTCCACAGGCCGATCGCCGGACGATCATTCGCCGTATTACCTTCGACCTGACCGGCCTGCCTCCTTCCCCCGCGGAGGTGGACGCCTTTGTCGCTGACAAGGCCTCTGATGGAGACGCCATCGCGCGAGTGATCGAGAAGCTGCTCGCCTCCGAGCATTACGGCGAACGAATGGCCATGTACTGGCTTGACCTCGTGCGTTATGCCGACACCAACGGGATCCATGGCGACAACCACAGGGAGCACGCTCTCTACCGCGACTACGTCATCGATTCTTTCAATGAAAACAAGACCTTCGACGAGTTTACCCGGGAGCAGCTGGCCGGTGACCTGCTGCCGGATGCGTCAGTCCAGGCGCGGATCGCCTCCGGCTACAATCGCCTGTTGATGACCACCCGCGAGGGCGGCGCCCAGGCCAAGGAGTATCTTGCCAAGTATGCCGCCGATCGCGTGCGTAACGCCTCCGGCGTCTGGATGGCCTCGACGATGGGCTGCGCCGAATGTCACGATCATAAGTTCGACCAGTTCACGATGAAGGATTTTTACTCCTTCGCGTCCTTCTTCGCCGATATCAAGGAGACGGCTGTCGGCACCCAGGCGGCAACAGCCATGCCCTCTCGGGCCCAGCTGAGACAGATTGCCGAGGTCGACTCAAAGGCGCGGGAGGTCAGGAAGTCTCTCGATGTGCAGACGCCCGAGCTCGCCGAAGCCCAGGCTCTCTGGGAGAAGAAGGCTCTGCCGCGCAAGAAGGCCGCGACTGAGTGGTCTACTCTTCGTCCTGTAGAGGCCAGTTCGGCCGGAGGGGCTACCCTGAAGGTTTTAGATGATGGATCCATACTCGCCAGCGGCGCCAACCCGGACAAGGATGTCTACACCCTGCGTTTCGAGGCTAAGCTTCGGGGGGTGACCGGGCTCAGGCTCGAGGTTCTTCCCGATGCCTCGCTGCCGACCAAGGGTCCCGGCCGGGCCGTGAACGGCAACATCGTTCTCAATGAGTTCGAGGTCCGCCAGGGCGACAAGAAGGTCTCCTGGGGTGTTGTCACGGCAAGTCATTCCCAGGACAAATATGGCGTCGCGGGTGTCACGGATGGAAACCCGGGGACCGGCTGGGCTCTTCTACCCAGGGTCGGAGCGGAGAGCCACGCCGTCTTCGAGGCCAGCAATGTGCTTATCTCCAAGGACCGGAAGACCTCTTTTACCATCAAGCTTCATCAGAATTACGGCGGGCACCATACGCTCGGACGTTTCAGGCTCCTGGCGACCGACTCCTCGCCCCCGATTCGGGCGGAGGACTCCGGCGGTATTCCCGTTGATGTCATCACCGCGTTGGAGGTCAAGTCTTCCCGAAGGACGCCGGAGCAGAAGGATGCCATCTCCCGCTACTACAGGGGCATCTCGCCGGTTCTTGCGGCCGCCCGCAGGGAGCTGGAGTCGCTCGCGGCCCGCAAGAAGAAGCTCGAGAAGGGCTCCACGAAGGTTCTGATCTCGACGGCTCAGAAGCCGCGGATGATGCGCGTCCTCCCCCGCGGCGACTGGCTCGATGATTCCGGCGAAGAGGTCAAGCCGGCGGTTCCGGGTTTCCTCAACCAGATCGAGACGAAGGAGGCCCGTGCCACCCGCCTCGACCTGGCCAACTGGATGATCTCGCGAGACAACCCTTATACCGCCCGGGTATTTGTCAACCGCCTCTGGAAGCTGTTCTTCGGCCGGGGCATCGTGAAATCACTCGACGATTTCGGCTCCCAGGGTTCCTGGCCTACCCATCCCGCCTTGCTTGACTGGCTGGCGATCGAGTTCATGGAGAAGGGTTGGGACATCAAACACATGGTCCGGCTGATTGTCTCCAGCGCGACCTATCGCCAGTCTTCCCTGGAGAGCGGAGAGGATCGTTCTCTTGATCCTTACAACCAGCTCTTCGCGCGCCAGGGGCGGTTTCGGCTCGACGCCGAGATGGTCCGGGACAACGCGCTTTCCGTCAGCGGCCTGTTGGTCAGGACTCTTGGAGGCAATAGCGTCAAGCCCTACCAGCCCGGCGGATACTGGTCGCACCTGAACTTCCCCAAGCGTTCCTACAAGAATTCATCAGGAGAGTCGCTCTATCGCCGGGGTCTTTATACCTACTGGTGCCGTACTTTTCTCCATCCGAGCCTGCTTGCCTTCGACGCGCCGACCCGGGAGGAGTGTACGGCCGAGCGGGTGCGATCCAACACTCCGCAGCAGGCCCTGGTCCTTCTGAACGATCCGGTCTATGTCGAGGCGGCCCGTGTCTTTGCCCAGAGGTTGCTGGGCGAGAGTGGAACAGATGTTGACAAGGGTATACAGTGGGCCTTCCGGGAGGCGCTTGCGAGGTCTCCCAGTCCGGCTGAGGCGAAGCTGCTGAAGGCTCTGCACCAGCGTCATCTTGGAGAATATTCAGGCGACCCGGAGTCGGCGAAGAGTCTGGCTGCGGTGGGCGCGAAGCCGGTAGCGGGAGATCTTCCGCAGGCGGAACTGGCGGCCTGGATTTCAGTTACGCGGGTGATCCTGAATCTGCACGAGATTATTACGAGGTATTGAAAACATGAACCTACCGATCGAAAACCTTTTGCGTGACGAGCTCGCTCTGCAGCAGACCCGCCGGTCCTTTCTTCGACGAGGCGGCGCTGGAATGGGGGCCGTGGCCCTCGGAGCGCTCCTGAATCCGGGAGCCTTCGCGGCGGACGACAAGAAGGCTTCCACTCCCGGAAAGGTCGAGGTTGAAGACTGGCAAGGGGTCGTGGCGCCTCTGCACTTCAAACGCCGGGCCAAGCGGGTGATTCATCTCTATATGGCCGGAGGTCCTTCTCATCTCGAGACGTTTGATCACAAGCCGGAGCTCGGCAAGATGCACGGCAAGCCGATGCCGGAGTCTTTCACCAAGGGCCAGCCGATCGCCCAGCTGCAGGGCAAGAAGCTGAACTGTCTCGGTCCCCAGCATCCGTTCAAGAAGTTCGGGAAGAGCGGCCAGTCCATCGCCGAGATCTTTCCGCATATCGGCTCGGTAGCCGATGATATCTGCATCGTCCGTTCCCTGCGTACCAAGGCGATCAATCATGATCCTGCCCATACCTTCATGAACACGGGGACCACCATCTCGGGACGGCCTTCGATGGGCGCCTGGATGCTCTACGGTCTCGGCAGTGAGACGGACAACCTGCCCGGTTTCGTCGTGCTCTCCTCCGTAGGCCGGGCGGGCCAGGCTCAGCCGATCGCGGCGCGCCAGTGGCACAGCGGCTTCCTGCCAAGCCGTTTCCAGGGCGTCGAGTTCCGCTCCGCCGGCGACCCGGTACTCTATGTCGGAAACCCCAAGGGAGTCACGGCCGGACGGCAGCGAGACATCGTCAGCGCGGTCCAGCAGCTCAACAAGATCCACAACAACGTTGTTGACGACCCTGAGATCAAGACCCGCATCTCGCAGTATGAGATGGCTTTCCGGATGCAGACCTCGGTCCCCGGCCTGGTAGACATCTCGGACGAGAAGCCTGAAACCCTGGAGCTCTACGGCACCAAGGGCGCGGATGGAAGCTACGCGGCGAATTGCCTGCTTGCCAGGCGGCTGGCCGAGCGCGGTGTCCGCTTTATCCAGGTCTACCATCGGGCATGGGATCATCACGGCGGCATCAAGAACAACGTGAAGACCACCGCCGGGGAGGTCGACAAGGCTACGGCCGCCCTGATCAAGGATCTCAAGGACCGCGGTCTCCTTGATGATACGCTGATCGTCTTCGGCGGCGAGTTCGGCAGAACTCCGATGGCCCAGGGCAATGGGCGCGACCATCACATCAAGGGCTACTCGATGTTCCTCGCAGGGGGCGGCATCAAGGGAGGGATCTCCTACGGAAATACCGACGACCTGGGCTACAACGCCCAGGACAACATCTTCGAGATCCATGACTTCCATGCGACCCTGCTCTACCTGCTCGGGGTCGATCATAAGAAGTTGACGGTCAAGTTCCAGGGCCGTGATTTCCGCCTGACAGATGTTCACGGAAATGTCGTGAAAGACCTGCTGGCCTGATCGGGCCTGTCGCCGGAAGGCCTCGCGTTGACCGCGGCCGCTCTCCTCTGGAGGTTGATCAGAGACTCAGGAGGAACTCGATGAGTTTCGACTGTTCGTCGAAGCTCAGGGCGTTGAAGGCTTCCTTGGAGGGCGTAGCCTCGCCGAAGTGGAGGAGGATCGCATCCCGGAGGGTCTCGGCCGAGCCGTCGTGAAGGTAGGGGGCGGTTTGCCTGACTCCCCACAGGGGCGCCGTGCGGAACTCGCCCGGCTCGGCATCCGCCTCAGGCACGTTGAGTCGGTCGGGGTTGGCGACATCGTGCAGCAGGAAATCTGAGAAGGCTGCTACCGGACCCTCTTCGCCGTTCAACTCGCTGACATGACAGCTGACGCAGCCGGCGTCGTTGAAGTTGTCTTCTCCCTTGTGGATTCTCTCTTGAAGGACCGGATTGTCCGGGAAAGATCTCGCCGGGGGAGCCAGGTGGGTGCTGAAGAAGACGAGATCTACGAAGTCCTGGTCGGCAAGCTCAGGGTCGCTGACTGAATCGGTGTCCACCTCTACAGCGAAATCCGCCAGCAGTCCGTTTACTGTGACGCCCATCTCGTTGATGAACGCGTCGGCGCAGAAATCGGCAAGGCTGGGAACGCTCGCCTTGTGACCGAATCGTCCGATCCGGCCATTGATCATGAGAGCCCGGCCGGAGATCCCATCTCCGTTGGCGTCTTCCGGGTCGGCGTTGGCCAGCAGGACAGCCTCCGGCAGCCGGTCAATCAGGCCGAGGCCGAGCAGTGAAGGAGTCTGGCGAGTCTCTATGATGTTGGCTTCCGGGTTGAGCTCGTCACGGGCGACGCCATGGACCGCCAGCCTGGACACGGCCGGTCCGGAATCGAGCTGTACGATATCGCCATTCTCTTCCCGCTTAGCGAAGCGCACCACATCGACATCGAGGCCTCCCGCGCCGCCTATGACCGGGGTCAGGTGGCAGCCGCGGCAGGAGTCGCCGTTGAAGAGAGGGCCAAGGCCTTCGTTTGGGGAGAAGAAATGGTCGAAGACGAGCTTGCCGCGTTGCCAGGAGATGGCCTCGAGACGGTCGAGCGCCCGGTCGGGCCCTCCCAGCTTGCCGACCGCGGGAAGACCCGGAAGGGGGGGTTCCCTGCAGCCCAGATCCTGGGTGGGATCTGCGCCCGGATTGGGGAAGGGCGCCGGCGGCGCGTCCGCCCCGCCGAGGAAAAGCAAATTCAAGGTCCGGATGACATCGGTAATGTTGATCGTTCCGTCATCATTGGTGTCGTTAGCGGCCAGGCACTCCGGCTGCTCATCTCCAATGAAGAGAAACGCCAGGGTGAAGACAGCATCGCTGACATTCAACTCGCCATCATCGTTGGAGTCGCCGCGGATAAAGTCATTGACCGGATTGTCCCCGAACTCGACCCGGCCGCGCGCGGAGGGAGAGTTCAGGTGATAGGCAAGCAGGAGGATCCCCAGCAGCAGGAAGGCGTTCGCGGTGTTGTAGAGGGTTCTCATACGGGAATTCCTTAGAGCGACTCCAGGAAGCGGTGGAGCATCAGGGTGTCCTGCTGGTTCAACTCGGCGTAGGCATTCCGGGATCTCTCGGCCTCGCCGCCATGGAGAAGGATCGCCTCTCGCACTGTCGCCGCCCGGCCATCGTGGAGGAAGGGAGAGTGCTCGCAGAGTCCCCAGAGGGGCTGGGTTCGAAACTCGTTTCCAAGCGCCTGTTTCATGGTGATGCCATCGGCTAGCTCGGGCCCCATATCATGCAGCAGGAGGTCGGTGTAGGGATGGATCTTACCGATGCGGGTGTTGAGGCTTGCGGTGTGGCAGCTGGCGCAGCCAATGCGCAGGAAGACACTCTCTCCCTGGCGGACGTTCGAGGTGATTCGGCCGCGCCTCGGGGCCGCCAGGTTCTCCTGGAAGAAGACGAGCGCGATCAACTCCCCCCTGCTGAGCTCCGGATCCTGAACTCCATCGTAGTCGATCAGTTCATCGATGGGGGCGGCCACCTGGGCATAGGCGGTCTTGATCTCGAATAGCTCGTCAAGGAACGGCTTCTCGTCCTGTGAGGGGCCCATGGCGAACTCGATCGAGTTGCTGGTGATTCCCATCTGGTTGTTCAGGGCTCCCCTGTTGAAGGCCTCGATACTGGCGGTCTGGCATTTATAACCAAACCGGCCAATCTGGTTGTCTTCGTCTTCGATCCGGTTGATGCGTCCCGATATTCCATCTCCATTGGCGTCCTGGGGGTCGGCTCGCGAGAGAATCTCTTCATCTGACACCAGCCGAAAGAGGCCCACTCCGAACATGGGAGGCGCGTTTCGGTTGGCGACGACATCAGCCTGGCTCAGGCTGGGGTGTTCGACGCCGCTGGCCACCGGATTTTCATTGTCGCCCCTGGGACCGTAGTGCGGAATGACCATGCTGGGCAGACAGCATTCCGTTCTCTGCGTGGGAGCGTTGAACTCGGTGCAATCGGGATAGATTTTTTCCAGTATTCCTTCCTGGTTGAGGCGTCCGGCCAGGAAGAAGTCGCGATAGCGCTGAGCCGAGCCTCCCTCGACGGGATCTTCATGGCAGGAGGCGCAGGAGGTCGCGTTGAAGTGCGGGCCAAGGCCTTCGCGTCGGGTAAAGGACTTCTTGAAGATGGATCGCCCGAATTCGAAGGTCGCAAGCTGTCCCGTATTGAGCCCCGGGATGGCCGCTCCGAAGTCGCCGGCGACATTTGCTTCTTCGCCAGCCGATGAGAAAGACTCAAGTATGGCGAGCAGCGCCAGGGCGCCGAATACAGATGAGAGAATCAGAAAAGTACGCATGGAATCCCGATCAATTTTTTACGTGAATCGCATCCGGCTCCGGAGGAACCGAGTTGTCCTGCCCGGCCGCAATGGGCTTGCCGGATACGGTCAACTTACACAGGTTTTGCAATCAAATCCCAAACATCCTAATGATAAACCCTCAGGCCGTCCGGGGAGGGGATAAAATCAGAGTAGAAGGCGTGAATGAGTCGTATACTGTTTAACTCAAAGGACTTGTCAGGGTGTCGAGTAATCTGAAAGGTACTGTTCCACCGACTATCCGAAAGACTGTTAGTACCTATAATATCACCTGGGAAAATTCGCCGCGACGGTGTCTTGGCCAGGGTAAAGGCTCCATGAGCGCCCTGGATGGCCAGGCGTTAGAAACAACCCCGCTCACAGGTTTCATTGTAATGTTCCGTCTTCCTCTCTTCATCGCACTGGTCCTGTTCCATTGTTCGTCGGTCTCCGCCCAGGAGTCCGCAGAGGGGGACAAGGCTCCCGAGAAGGCTCCCGAGAAGGTGCCCGAGGGCCATTCTAATCACGGGGAGGCTTTCAACGAGGGGCCGCGGCAGAGCGCCTACCTGATGCAGGGTACGGGCAATGTAGTCTTTCCCGTCGCAACCCAGAATGAGAAGGCCCAGGCCTTTATCAACCAGGGCGTCGGTCAGCTTCATGGCTTCTGGTATTTTGAGGCCGAGCGGAGCTTCAGGCAGGCGGCGGCGCTGGATCCGAAGCTGGCCATCAGCTATTGGGGTATGGCGATGGCGAATCCGAATAACGAAAAGCGCGCGCGTGATTTCATCGACGAGGCCGTCAAGCTTAAGGAGGGGGCGAGTGAGCGTGGGCGCATGTATATCGATGCCCTGAAAAAGTTCATGGATGCGGGCGCGAAGGAAGGCAAGGACGGCGGCAAGAAAGGTGACCGCGAAAAAAAGCGCCGCCAGGACTATCTCAAGGCGCTGGATCGCATCATCCAGAAGTACCCGGAGGATATCGAGGCGCGGGCCTTTCTCGTCTGCCATACGTGGCAGAGCTCCTGGCGCGGCGTGCCGATCACCAGCCACGTGGCCATGGACAGCCTCATCGATCAGATCCTGCAGAAGTCTCCGATGCATCCGGCGCATCATTACAGGATTCATCTCTGGGATAATGAAAAGCCGGAGCGCGCTCTTCCCGCTGCGGGCCGCAGCGGCCAGGCCGCGCCCTCGATCGCCCATATGTGGCATATGGGCGGGCATATTTTCTCCAAGCTCAAGCGCTACAACGATGCCGCCTGGCAGCAGGAGGCCTCGGCCAGGGTCGACCACGCGCACATGATGAAAGACCTGGTGCTGCCTGACCAGATCCACAACTTCGCGCACAACAATGAGTGGCTCATTCGCAACCTGATGAATGTCGGCCGGGTCAGCGAGGCAGCCAGCCTGGCCAGGAACATGATCGAGCTTCCGAGGCATCCGAAATACAACACGCTCTCCAAGGGGGGGTCGAGCGCCAAGTACGGCCGTCGCCGTCTCTTCGAGGTACTCTACCGGTTTGAGCTCTGGGGCCAGTTGGTCGAGCTTTCGAGGACGCACTACCTGCCGCCTACCGAGCTCGAGGAAGAGCAGGTGAAGAGATTGAGGCACCTGGGCGTGGCCTATGTTCGCCGGCAGGACACGGAGAATGGGATTTCCGTTCTCATTGACCTTCGCGATCGTCTTGATGATATCGAGAGACAGAGTGGGCGGGCGGCTCAGCGGGCGAAGGATGCGGAACGGAAGAAGATCGAGGGGGATCGGTCCGGGAAGAAAGAGGGGAAGGGTGAGGAAGGCAAGGAGAGCGCAGAGCTGAACGATGCCGAAAAAAAACGTATCCAGGAGGCAGGCAAAAAGGCGGCGAACCCTTACCGGTCGCGTCTCGGTTCTCTGAAGAAAGCGCTCGCCGAGATCGAGGGGCATCTCGCCGTTCGCGAGGGTGACCTGGCGGCGGCCTTCGGAAAATTCCGCGAGGCCGGCGGCGTGAACGAACTCTATCTTGCAGGTATCGAGCTTGAGCTCGCCTTGGAGGAAAAGGCCGGCACAAAGGAAGAGAACAAGGGTAAGCCTCGCAGCCGGGAGAAGATTCTCGAGTGGGCCCGGGGACATGTCGACGGCCGCAAGGGACAGGTGCTGGCCCTGGCCGGCTACATCGAGCTCCTGTGGCTGGCTGGCGACAGGGAAAAGGCCGCGGTCGAGTTTGATGTTCTCCGGGGGCTTTCAGGGAAGATCGACCTTCAGACCCCGGTATTTCAGCGGCTCGCTCCGATTGCCCGTGAGTTGGGACATAAGGGAGACTGGCGGCAAAAATACGAGCAGCCGTCTGATGTAGGAGTGCGACCTGACCTGGGCGCCCTCGGTCCGTTCCGCTGGCAGGCGCCGAAGGCCGCGCCCTGGAAGCTGAAGAATCACAAGGGCGCGGAGATGAGCCTGGCCGGGTATAAGGGCCGTCCGGTTTGCATCATCTTCTACCTGGGCTACGGCTGTATCCATTGCGCTGAACAATTGCATGCCTTTGCGCCCCGGATCAAAGATTTCAAGGCGGTGGGGCTGGACGTTGTCGCGATCAGCAGCAACAACCGGGAAGATCTCAAGAAGTCCCTGGCTGCCTACGATAAGGGTGAGTTTCCTTTCCCGCTGGTAGCCAATCCTGAGCTCGATGTATTCAAGGCCTACAGGGCCTACGATGACTTTGAGGACCTGGCATTGCATGGCACCTACCTGGTCGATGAAAAGGGCTCTATTCTCTGGCACGACATCAGCTATGAGCCCTTCATGGAGCCTGAGTTCGTTATCTCGGAATGGTTGAGGCTCTCGGGCAGAAGTCGCCCACCGTCCCTCGACCGCCGTAAGAAGCTCTGACGCCGTCCTTTAGGGATGTTGTTAAGACATCTTGTTAATCCGTTATTCAGGCGTGTAGAGTAGTGTTTGCCTGTGTTGTCCAATGAATGGGTAGTCCTGCGGTTACGGGGGGGTTTGTTTATGAGAGAGCGACTCAACATTTTCATCATCGTATTGCTGGCGGGATTGTTCTCGATTGCCTTTCCAGTCGATGCGCAGGTCATCATCAACGAATTCCTGGCGGATAACGCCCTGACCAATTTCGATGATGATGGCGACAACGAGGACTGGGTCGAGCTCTACAACCAGGGAGATGAGGATGTCGACCTGCAGGGGTATTTCCTCAGTGATAATCCTGAGAATCCCCTCCGCTGGGAGTTCCCGGCCGTGGTCATTCCCGCCCGCAGCTATCTGCTGGTCTGGCTTTCGGGCAAGGACCGCCATGTGCCCCCGCCGGCGGCGATCGAGGATAATGGCGCGACCATGGCTTTTGAGCCTGTCTTCGTCCGGCGCGGCGCGCAGTGGGATTACCGGGTCGCTGACCCTGACGAGGTGGGGCCGCCCGAGGGCTGGAACCTCCCAGGGCAGCCGTTTCCAGGCAGCAGCAGGGGCACCGCGGGCTTCGGTTACGGAGATGGCGATGATTCAACCGATGTTCCCGAGAACAGCAACGCGGTCTTCACACGCCGGGAGTTCGAGGTTCCCAACCCGGAGGCGATCACCAACCTGGTATTGAAGGTCGATTACGATGACGGGTTCATCGCCTTTATCAATGGCGTTCGTCTTGCCGAGAGCAATGCTCCGGCCGGCGAGGTTGACTTCAGCATCGAGGGAACCTCCAAGCACGAGGCCGGAACAGCCGAGACCTTTGATCTCAGCGCCGGAATCGACGACCTGGTCGAGGGCACGAACGTTCTCTCCGTCATTGGGCTCAACACTCTCGATCCTGGCAGCTCCGACATGTCGCTGCATGCCGAACTGGGGATCGTCCCCAATGTTCTTCATGCTGATTTCAGTCTCGAGCGGGAGGGTGGCGAGGCGGTCCTTCTCAGCAGCCCCTCGGGGGAGTTGCTCTCAGGAGTCGCCTATCCCGAGCAGACCGAGGATCACTCCTATGGGATCCATCCAGACGCAACGGGCGAATGGCGCTATCTGCTGACCCCGACGCCAGGGGCGGCGAATGACACCCGGGCTTTTGACGCCCCGATTTCGACCAACGTAGCGCTCGATCCTCCCCCGGGCTTCTACCAGGGAGCCCAGCAGATTGTCATGAGCGCTGAACCGGAGGGCCTGCTGCAGATCTACTATACGACCAATGGCAGCGAACCCTCGACCAACAGCACCCGCTACAACTCGCCGGTGCGTGTTTCCGGAAATACGGTGTTTCGTATCGCGGGCTTCATTGAAGGTGGAGAGCGAGCCACAGCGGTCCAGTCAGCGAGCTATTTCATTCCCGGGCGATCCTTTGACGGCGGCACCATCGATCTTCCTGTGCTGTCGATCTCCATGCCGGCAGATGATTACAGCACCGTGCACAACTCCACAGGCGCTCGCGGCCGGGGGTCGGAGCGGGAGGGGTATTGGGAATACTTCGATGAAGATGGCGACCTCAGGGTCTCGACAGGTTTCGGACTGCGTCTCCACGGAGGCGCCGGGCGCGGCGGCGGCTTCAGCACCAAGAAGGCCTACAAGGCCTACTTTCGGGGAGTCTACGGTGACAGGAAGATGCATTATCCGGGTTTCATGCCGGGTTCCGACGTAGAGGATTTCGACAAGTTCGTTCTGCGCTCGGCCTTCAATGACGCGATCGGCCGAAATGGGAACGGATCCCTCTTGCGAGACCAGCTGATTCGCGACCTGCACGGTCTGATGGGCGCTCCCCATTCGCACGGCACCTGGTGCAATCTCTACGTAAATATGCAGTATCGCGGTATCTACAATATCGTCGAGCGGATGGACGAGGAATTCATGGAATCCTATTTCCCTGATGAGGGAGATGACTGGGACGTCATCAAGACCGGCGACTCTGTGCTGGTAGGCGACAACCGGGAGTGGAACCGGATTCGTGATTTCATCAATGAGAACGATTTTTCCCGTGATGAGGTCTATGAAGAGTTCGGCGAGTTTGTCGATATTCCCAACTACACCTCCTACATGATCGTAAACATGTGGGCGCAGAATCATGACTGGCCCCACAACAACTGGTACGCGGCGCGTCCGCGTATCGAGGGAGGAAAGTGGAGGTTTTTCTGCTGGGACGCGGAATTCGGTATCAGCCTGAGCCCTGGCGGATATTCCAGCGACACCTTTGAGTTTGTCTTCGGACGCAATGGGCGGCTGGCCGACATTATCGAGGCCCTGGTCGACAATCTCCGCTACCGGCGGTTCTTCCGCAACGAGACCGAGCGTTTTCTCGATGGGCCTCTTCGCTCGAGCATTACGCGCGGTGTTTTGAGCGGCCTGAGAGCGAAGATCCTCCCTGACATCGAGGATGAGCTCGAGCTCGTCGGCCAGAGCCGCAACCGTTGGGACAGCAACGTTTCCACTATGCAGACCTTTCTCAACAACCGGAATACTCCTTTTCGCAATGACGTGTTGAGCTCTCGCCGTCTCACCGTGCCGGCCGATCTCACGCCGGGCATCCGAAGCGTGACTCCCTCGGAGATCGTCAACTTCGGCGATGTCGTGGTCCGGGTTCGCGGGGTGAGGCTGACCGCGGATACGCAGATTTTTTTCAACGACATCCAGGGAGAGACAGTCGGCTTTCGCGGAACATTCGGCGGGCTGGAGGTGAGGGTGCCGTTTGATGGATCCCTTGTCGGTCCGGTGACGGTTCGCGCCTACAATCCGGAAGCCGAGCTCACCTCAGAAGACATAGCCGGATTGCTTACGGTTTCTTTGCCGGTTCCGATCGTTACCGGGGTCCAGCCCGACCTAGGTTCCGCGGCGGGAGGAGAGACGGTCTTTGTCAGCGGAGGTTTCTTCTATGACAGCCCGGAGGTTTATTTCGGAGACCAGCAGGCTACGGAGGTCAGGCGCTTCGGGCCCGATGAAGACAGCACGGTGCTCTTGCAGGTCACGACCCCACCCGGGGCGGGGCAGGTCGAGGTGCGGGTGGTCAACACCACCCCCGGCCGCTCGGAGTCCGTCGACAGCGTGACCTTCACCTATGAAAGCGCGGAGGGCTTTCTTCGGGGCGACCCTGACTCCAGCGGTGATATCAATCTCACCGACGCGGTGCTGGTGCTGAACTACCTCTTCGCCGGGGGAGCGCGTCCCGGCTGCGAGGCCGCCGGGGACAGCGATCGCAGCGGGGACATCGGGTTGACGGATGCCATCCAGATCCTGAATTATCTCTTCCTGGGGTCCGACGGATTTCCCGCGCCTTTTCCGGAATGCGGCCAGGATCCCCTCGGCGAATTGCTGGATTGCGAAGCGACACGCGCCTGCGAGTAGTAGAGCCGCTGTACGGCGGCCGCCCTATTCGGCCAGCTTGCGCCAGCTGATGTTGCGCAGGGCGGCGGTGGTCTGGAAGGTGGCGAGCCCCAGGGGCCTTGACTCCTCGACCTCAATGCGGACATCGATGGTTCGGTCCTTGGTGTCGGCATCGACGATCTGCTCGTTGTCCAGCCAGGCCTCGAGCTTGTTTTTCGTTACCCGCAGCCTGACGGCGTACCAGGTGTTGTTATTGAAGTTAGTTGAGGTAGTGGTTTCGTTGTTGGCGGCGTCTTCTCCATCGAGGCAGGAGATGCCGCAGACTGTTCCTCCCCATCCTCCGAGGATCAGCGAGGCGAAGCTGTCGTTCACCGGGAAGGTGAGCCCGCAGAAGAAGTCGGAGCCTCCGGCCCGCATGGCCTCCAGCCGGATCTCGTAGTCCATCTTCGGGAAGTCGCCGGCCCAGGTGATTCCGCTCATGACCTCACCAGCCGGGATGGTCAACTTACGGTCACGGGCGTAGGCGACCCCGGGATTGAGGAAGTCCGACTGCTTCCAGCCGGCCAGGCTGGTTCCGTCAAATAGCGGCGCCCAGTTCCCGTTGTAGCCGTTTTTACCGGTGGTCGTAAGCTGGCAGCCGGTGAGCGAGGAGACGATGCAGAGACAGGACAGCAGGCAGATCGTTCGCGGGGACATCTCAGTTAATCTCCAATAATTCGACTTCAAAGACGAGGGTCGCGTTGGGCGGGATCACTGCACCCGCCCCGGTGGGGCCATAGCCGAGGTCTGATGGGATGGTGAGCTTTCTTTTACCGCCGACCTTCATGCCGCAGACGCCCTCGTCCCATCCGGCGATGACTCTTCCGGCCCCCAGGGGGAATTGGAAGGGCTGGTTGCTGTCTACGGAGCTGTCGAATTTCGTTCCATCGGTCAGCCAGCCGGTGTAATGGACACTCACGTTGTTGCCGGCCTGCGCCGCCTCGCCATCTCCTTCCGCGGTGTCTGTATACTGGAGCCCGGAGGGCGTGGTGATGGTGTCTTCGTTTTCGAGTTCGTCCTGTGACATCTCAATTCCTTTCGGTGTTCGTTATTCAGCTCGGCCCGGCCGGGCCTTCCCGGCGGATCATAGCAGCCCGGGCGGGCGCTCAGCTACCTATCCTTTTTCTTCCCGGCCTCTTTCTTCTTTTTCTTCTCCCGCTGCTCTTTCTCGTATTCCTTGTAACCTTCGACCAGCGCCGCTGGCCATTTGAAGCGTTTTAGCGGGTCGGCCTTGTAGCCGGCCAGGTGTCCGGGCTTGTCCCGGTCGCCTGGATTCGAATAGCGCCACTCTCCATAGCCGAAGATCTCCCGGATGATCGCGGCGAGCCCCGGATCGTATTCGATGAGCTCCTCGCGGTTGTCGACGTGGTTGTGGTCGTGGTCCGGGGGGCGGTTGGTGTTGAACCAGGACTGGACACCCTCGGCCCAGTATTCATGGTGGTTGTTGGCCGCGTACTTGGTCTTCCAGAGGCCCTTCTTCATGGCCACCTCGTAGGCCGCCTTGAGCCTTCCATCGAATGACGGGTCGACCAGGTCCAGCCCGGTATTGTGCATGGCGTGCGCGAATTCGTGGATCAGGATGTTCTCGGCCCTGTAGGGATCACCGGCAATTCTCAGGAGATTTTCTTCGCCGCAGCTCACCGATGGTCTTCCATGCGTCGCGCCAAGCCCGCGGGCCCGCTTGTCCCAGAACTTCGGAGGCTCCAGGTCGCTGTGTTCAGGCACCTGCGTGGTGAATTCATCGCAGGCCATGATGGTGAAGCGGATCCTGTTCCTGGCCATGGCATCCAGGATGTCGTCGCGTCCCTCGAGCATCTGGTGGATCAGGTAGCCGGCCTCGAGGAGCGCGTAGTCAGAGACCTTTTCAGAGGAGACGACAGGAAAGGCTCCAAGGCTGAGGACCTTTTTGTAAAAGGGCTTGAGCTTCAGCCTGCGGCGCAGCTCGTCGGGGATCTCCTGGACATCGAGCTCGAGCTCGCGCATGGCTGCGCCTTCTTTTACCCGGGGATGGGTGCCGTTGAGACATTCCTCGATATTCGTATACCCATCGCCGTCCGGATCTTCCGCGGTGTCGCTGTCGGACCTCGGCCGGAGCCCGTAGGCTCTCTCCCAATTGGTACGCATGCCGTCACCGTCGGCATCCCTGCGCATCCAGGTGCTCCATTCCTCGTCCTCTTCGTCCCGGTAGCTGGGTTCGAGCTTCGGCCACCCGCCGACCTGCGTCTGCGAATCGATAAGCCCACCCTTCCCGGAGCGAACCTGCTCGATGATTCTCGCGTCCACCGCGTCGCGAACCGGCTTGCTGGCTCCGGCCTCGTAGAGCACCCGGCGGTAGGCGGACCGTGCATCGTCTGTCGCCACCGGCGCCACTGGAAAGGGCGTCTCCCTCCGGTTCTTCTTTTCCAGCCCCCTGACGGCGCTCCAGGGGTCATCCTCTCCGCCTTTTTTGCCTTCCACCAGGTTGCCGGCGGAATGCATCTCGGTGGTCTTTGTCGCTGAGAAGATGTCCGTCGCCTTGATGTAGTTCGCGACGTAATTCACCCTGGCGGGATCCTCCGAGGTATAACCCCGTCCGCCCTGGTAGATCACGTTGTTGCGGAAATCAAAGAGGATCGATCCGTCGCCATAGGTGCCGGGCCGCGGAGAGCGGCTTCGATGGTGGGCGTAGAGGTTGTGGTGGAAGCTGATGTTGCCGTTGGTCCGGATGAGGGAGCCGTAGCCGTGTGGCCCCTTCTTATGGAAGCTGTCGTTCAGGCTCTCGCTGATGATGCACCACTGCACCGTGACGTTGGAGATGCCGGCCCCGGAGACCGAGAGGGTCTCGTCGATGGACCAGCTCGCCGAGCAATGGTCGATGATCACGTCACGGCTGCCGGCGGAAACCGAGATGGAATCGAGCTCGCTTTTCATGGTGTCGCCTGGGCGCACCCGGATGTAGCGGACGACCACATCATGGGTGACGATCTTCAGCCCGTAGTTCTTGAGGCAGACTCCCCCTCCAGGGGCCGTCTGTCCGGCGATCGTGACAAAGGGCTTCGACAGCACGATGGCGTTCTTCAGCTCGATGGTGCCGGCTACATCGAAAACGATGATCCTCGGCCCCTCGGCCTCGCAGGCCTCTCGCAGGCTCCCCGGGATGGCCTTCTTTGCACCTATGTTGTAATCCTCCAGGGTCCTGACGACAAAGACCTTGCCGCCACGCCCTCCCTTTGAGCCGGCCCCAAATCCTTCGGCCCCCGGGAACGCCGGCAGGTCAGCTCCGTGGGCGAGGGAGCAGAGCAGGAGCTGGAGGGCGAGGCCAGGCAGCGCTGTTCTGACGAGAGGTTTTATTTTCATGTGGGCTCCGTCCTTGTCTGCGCGGAGGTTGCCGATAACCGGTCCGTTGTACCCCGAGCAAACGGATGGGTCAACCGGCGCCGGAATGGTTCGCTTGGGGTTTGTCCGGGCTCCCCGGTCTGGGTTAAGATACTCGTTCATTCGTTCCGCGAGAGACGAGTGTTTTAATGAGTCTGATTTATTTTGCTCCGAATTTTCCCACGGCCCCGACCGCTGAGGCGGGCGCGGCGTTTTCCTGGAGATGAACATCGTGATGCTTAAACTACGCACGGCTCTTTTCGCCTCGTTGGCCCTGGTTTTTGTTTCAAGCCTGGCCTCTCCCG
>CBFHWB010000027.1:0-32408 GCA_965659285.1 Planctomycetota bacterium
CCACCAGGTCGGGGATGTCTTCCCGTCGATCGCGCAGGGGCGGGAGCACCAGGTTGATGACATTCAGGCGGTAATAGAGATCTTCGCGGAAGTTGCCGGCCTTGCATTCCTGCAGCAGGTCTTTGTTGGTCGCCGAGACAATTCGGACATCCACGGGGGTGAATTCCTTTGAGCCGACTCGGCGGATGACACCTTCCTGGAGAACCCGCAGGAGCTTCTTCTGCATCGAGGGGCTCATGTCGCCGACCTCGTCGAGGAAGAAGGTTCCGCCGACAGCCTGCTCGAAGAGACCCTTGTGATCTTTTGTCGCGCCGGTGAACGACCCCTTCACATAGCCGAAGAGTTCGCTTTCGAGCAACGTCTCCGTCAGCGCGCCGCAGTTTTCCGAAACGAATTTTCTGTCCCGTCTCGGACTGTTCTGATGGATCGCGAGAGCGGCGAGTTCTTTGCCCGTGCCGCTTTCGCCGTTAACCAGCACAGGGGCGCATGATTTCGACAACCGATCGATGACCTGGAGTATTTCGATCATTCTCGGGCTCCCGCCAATGATCGCCGAGTAGTCGCCCACGAGTCCTTTGCGCCGGGTCTTCGTTCTCGCTCTCGCGGGAGGGGCCGGTGTTTTTTCGTCGCTCTCTTTCCGGCGGCACAACTCACGCCAGAGAGATTCGTTTTCTTCGCTGGCCTCAGCCAGGTCCTGCCCGGCAGCCAACGCCCGGCAGTAGACGAGCGCGGCGGCGAGATTGCGCTCTTCGAGGTTCAACTCTTTGAAGCGGTTCTCCACCAGGATGACGCCCCGGGCTGAGTCTCTGGAGACCGCGGGCAGGGCGAGTCGCGAGCCGCATCTATTGTCGGTTTCCTCGTAACAGGGGAGACCTTCGCGGGCGGCCTTCAGCAGGAAGGATTCGGAAACCTTGCTCGCGGGATCGCTGATGGAGTCTCCATCAAGATCCCGGGAGGCTGAGCAGTTGCCAAGCTCTACACTCTCTTCCCCGGTCTGGTTTTCACAGGGGAATAGAAAGGCGCGCTCGGCTCCGAAAATCCTGATCAACTCACCGAGAACCGAGCGATGGTATTCCTGCGGACTCTTTCCGCCCAGGCAGGATGTCGCCTCCAGGGCATGGCGAAAGAAGCCGCTGGCTGGAAGGATGGCCTGTGAATGGCTCCAGAGCTCTTCCAGGAGAGTTCTTGCCGATTTTTCGACCGTTTTGTTAACCATCGTCCTGAAACTCCCGCACTATAAATGACCCGAAGGAGTATAACATCGAGCCCGAAAACCGTCTCAGGAGGGTGATTTACGGCATTTGGGAGCAGATAATCGGAACTTGGCCGAGTGAGGGGGGACTCTTTGACTTCGCCCCTGCCATGCACTAAGCTTCCGCGATGCCCGTAGTGGGCGTTTAGAAGCCTGAATTGCCCTATTTTTCGAGAGTTTGCATTTTTATGGAACGTACCCTCATTCTTGTAAAAGTGGATGGCGTCCAGAGGCGCCTGGTAGGTGAAATCCTCGGTCGTTTCGAGGCGAAAGGTCTCAAGCTCGTGGGGCTCAAGTTCCGCCAGTTTCCACGCGAGGTCATCGAGGAGCATTACGGAGAGCATCGGGACAAACCGTTCTTTCCCAATGTTGTCGGCTTCATGACCAGCGGTCCGGTGTGCGCGCTGGCGCTCGAGGGGCCGGAGGCCATCTCCGTCTGCCGCAAGCTGATCGGTCAGACCCAATCGAGGGAGGCCGACCCGGGAACGATCCGGGGTGACCTCGGTATCTCCAGGCAGTTCAACCTGGTTCATGGCTCGGATTCCGCGGAGTCCGCGGAGCGTGAACTCGCTCTCTGGTTCAGCGGCGAGGAACTCGTCGACTACAGCCTCTGCGATGAGGCTTGGCTGGGAGACTGAATTTTCGAATGAAGGTGAGTCCATGACTCAACTGCTGTCATGACCTTCGGCGCATCGGAATTGGGAGTGGTGCTCGATGAGTGTCGCGAGGCGCTGGCCGGCGCGCGCCTGAAGAATATCTACGACGAGGGAGGCAGGGGCTGGATCTTCAGGCTCTACGCCCGGGGCGAGAACAGGTTTCTTCATCTCAGCGCTCAGCCCCGGTTCGCCAGGCTTCACCTGCAGCAGGAGCGAGAGAGCTCGCCGGCATCTCCCGGCGACTTTTGCCGGGCTCTGCGCTCGCGCCTCGCAGGGGCTGTGCTGGAAGATCTTCGCCAGGTGGGGAGCGATCGGATCGCCGAGTTGGTCTTCGACACGGCTGCCGGTCGCCAGTACCTGGTTCATGAGATGTTCGGCGTGCGGCCGGAAATCCTCCTGCTCGATGAGGGGCGCAGGGTCAACTGCGCTCTCTCGGATGTCTCAGGCAACTCGGCGCGTCATGACAGGGGAGAGGTCTACGAGTATCCGCCGCCTCCCCAGGCTCCCGGTTCCGGAGAATCCGATTGGCTCACAGATTCGCGGGGAGAGGGGGAGTATCCTCTCAATTTCCGAGTGGCACGGAAGCTCGCCGCCCTGGAGGCAGAGGCCACACTGCTCGAAAAAAAGAAGAAGCTCTCCGGCGCCCTGAAACGGGAGCGGAAGCGATTGCGGAAGATCCTGGGGAAGCTCGAGGAGGAGTTCGGGGCGCTGGATGGTTTCGAACGCCAGCGTGAGCTTGGCGAACTCCTCAAAGGCTCCTATGACAGTCTGCGCCGTGGGCTGAAAGAGGTCGAACTGGTCGACTATTTTTCCGATGGGCAGGAGCCGGTTCGAATAGAGCTCGATGCCAGGCTTGGACCCGAAGAAAACATCGAGCGCTACTTCAAACGCTATCGCAAGGCCCGCCGAGCCGGCCCCTCGATAGAAAAACGCCGGGGAGAGGTCGAGGGGAAGCTCAAGAAGCTGTCGTTGCTGGCGGCGCAGGTCGATGAGGCCGCTGATGATGACACCCTCGAGAGCTTGTCAGGGGAGGCTCAATCGCACCTCCGTTCCAGGAAACGCTCGCGCGGGCGTCGCAGGGAAGATGCGCCCTCCGGGCCGAGAAGCTTTGTTTCTTCAGAGGGTTTTACGATCCTCGTGGGGCGCAATGCGCGTGAAAACGATAATCTGAGTCTGCGCATGGCGAGGGGGAACGACATTTTTCTTCATGCCAGCGGACGGCCGGGGGCCCATGTAATCATTCGCACCGTGGCAGGCAAGACGGTTCCGAGGGACACCCTGCTCGAGGCGGCGCAACTGGCTCTCTACTACAGCCTCACTCGTCGCTCGAGCGCGGTTTTTGTCGAGGGAGCTTCGGCTGATGTGGACTATGCTCCGGCCAAGCTGCTTTCGAAGCCGAAGGGGGCTCCTCCGGGTCTCGTGCTGCTCAGGAGCCACAAAACGCTGAGAGTTCGCCTGGATAAGGAGATTTTCGATCGGATCGAGGGAGGCCGCTAATTTGACCCTGTGGCAGTCTCGTGTTAGGTTCTCAGCAGTGAAGCGGAGAAGAGAAAACGCTTCGAGCCCTCGGCTGGTGTCTCGAGAGACGAAGTGACCTTCAGTTATCGTCAATCGGTCAGGGATGCTTGAGCGGGGCGCAGTTGTTCACGAAGATGTTCAGAAAGAAAATCGAAGCATGAAAAGTATGAGCTTCTTTCCGTCTCGGTCGAGCCTTTGTCTTCTGGCCTGCGGTCTGTTGGCCTGTCCGACCCTTTTCATTTGCGGGTGCGGATCGACGGGTAAGGGCAATCTTACTTCCGTAGAGATCGCCCAGAAGGCCAAGACCCTGCGCGAGGAGGCGTTAGCTTGTTACCAGCGCTTCTACGCTTCCCAGACCGATGCGGATAAGGGAATCGACATCGAGGCCTTGACTTGTTTCGTCGATCGGCGCAAGAGCACCGCCGCGCTCTTTCCCAACGCCATCGATTGTCCCAGTTGTTACGCTCAATACGGCGAGGCGTTGCGCATGCTTGGGGTCTATTACAGAACCCTGGGGCTGAAGCAGGCCGAGCAGGCGAAGAATGCAACTGGCGAGAAGAAAACGGATCTGGAGGCTCGCAGCGTGGCGAACAGGGAAAAGTCCGACCTCAATTTCAAAATGTGCCTGCAGCAGTTCAACATCAACTTCAGCACCGGCCAGGCCAGCCCTGATGCCTATTGGAGTGCTTTTGAGGCAGCCTACCTGCTCAAGCAATACAGCTTTGCCCTCGAGTTTCTCAAGGGTTACGAACTCAATAACGCTCTCAGCTCTACGGAGAAGACAAAGCTCGAAAAATGGCGCCAGCGTACCGCTCTGGCCCAGAAGAAAAAGCTCCGTGACGAGGTTCGCAGAGAACTCGAAAACAAGTAACACCGGGCTTTGCAGCAGGTCTTTCCTGGAATGAGGTATCTCTGTTGCTGCCGGGGACATTCTAGGGGCAGATAGCCGGCCTGGGTGACGAGTAGGCTTCGGTCCTTTCAGCAGCCCTGCAGTTCCCATTTCACTCAAATTTGAGTGAAATGGGTCCAAAAACTGCCAAATTGACATTTTTCGGTGTAGATGAGCCGCTCTGTAGGTATGATCTCTGGGTTATTGATCGTTCCCGGAGACTGAAATATGCCAGAAAGACAGGAAGTGAGCATCTCAAGCTCCCAGAAGGACTGGGGGGTGGATGTCGCCGCAATGGCAGGGAGCCTGGTCCATGAGATCAAGAATCCCCTTTCTACGATCAATCTGAGTGCCCAATTGCTGCAGGAGGAGTGGAAGGATGCCAGCACTCCGAAGGAGCAGAGAGCTCTCAGGCGCCTTGAGGTCATGTCATCGGAGGTTCAGCGAGTCGAGCGCATCATCGAGACCTTTCTGCGCTTCACCGAGCGGCATAAGCTGGCGCTGGAGGTCAAGAGCCTCAATGAGATGCTGGAGGATCTTGCCGAATTCATGACCGCCAAGGCCGAGCGCTCAGGTGTGCAGATTCGCCTGGGGCTTTCTTCCAGCCTGGAGGCTTTCTCCTTCGACGTCGACCTGGTTCGGCAGGTATTCCACAACCTTGTTCAGAATGCCTGCCAGGCGATGAGTCCGGAAGGTGGAGAGCTGATTCTCAAGACCGATCGAGTTGAACGGGATGGCATCCAATACGCGGTAGGGGCGGTGACCGATACCGGGCCTGGAATCGAAGGAGACAAGCTGGAGCGGGTCTTTGAGCTCTATTACTCCACCCGGGATGGCGGTACCGGTTTCGGGCTGGCGATTTCCAGGCGGATCATTGAGGAGCACGGTGGGTTCATTGAAGTGCAGAGCGCCAAGGGGAAAGGGAGCCAGTTCTCCGTTTACCTTCCCATCGAGAGGAATGAAACATGAGTGTTGATACAACAACGGAAGAACTGCAGGCCGATTCAGGTGAGGTTCCCAGTGAAGATGCCGATCGCGGCCGGGGGCTCATCTTAATCGTCGACGATGATCGAAATCATGCCGAGGGGTCGCGCGACGTTCTCGAGATGGTGGGCTTCCGCTGCGATGTTGCCACCAGCGGCGCGGAGGGGATCTCCATGCTCTCCCGGCGGCAGTATGACCTTGTGCTTACGGACCTGGTCATGGATGACGTCGATGGGATGGAGATCATTCGCCAGGCCCAGCAGATCAATCCATTTGTAGCGGTGGTGGTCTTCACCGGCCATGCGACCATCGAGACGGCGGTCGAGGCTCTCAAGCGCGGCGCGGTGGATTATCTCGTCAAACCGCTGAATATCGAGGGTTTGCGGGTTCGTGTAGAGCGGGCGCTCGAGCACCAGGAGCTTGTCAGGGTGAATCGCGAGCTTGAGGAGAGGCTCGACAAGCGCTTCGGATTCGAGAAAATCGTCGGCAATAGCGAGCCGATGCGAAAGGTCATCGAGTTGTGCAAGCAGATCGCCGAGACCGATGTTTCCGTTCTGATCACCGGGGAAAATGGAACGGGTAAGGAACTCATAGCCCAGGCTCTGCACGAGAACAGCCTGCGCAAGGGTCGTCCCCTGGTGCCGCTCAATTGCGCCGCGCTCTCCCCCCAACTGGTAGAGAGTGAGCTCTTCGGTCATGAGAAGGGCGCCTTCACCGGGGCTAATTTTCAGAAGAAGGGTCGCTTCGAGTTCTCTGACCGGGGCACCTTGTTTCTCGATGAGGTCGGAGATATCCCGATGGAGACCCAGGTGAAGCTGCTCAGGGTCCTTGAGGACGGGGAGATCACGCGGGTTGGTTCCAACAAGCCGATCAAGGTCGATGTGCGCCTGATCTCGGCCACCAACCGTGAGATCGAAACCCTGATCGAGGATGGCAAGTTTCGAGAGGATCTCTACTACCGCCTCAAGGTGGTTACCGTTCACCTGCCGCCGCTTCGCGAGCGCCGCCAGGACATTCCGCTCCTTCTGAATCACTTCATCGGGCAGTTTTCACGCGCCTACAAAAAGCCGGTGCGTGAAATCGAGCGCGAGGCTGTCAACATCCTCAGCTCGTACGGCTGGCCCGGCAATGTGAGGGAGTTGAAGCACGTCGTGGAGAATATGGTGGTGGTCTCGGGCGGGCCGGTGCTGATGGTAGAGAACCTTCCCGAGAGCATTCACCAGGGCCAGCACAAGTCACCCACCGAGGTCCAGTCCCTTGTCGGAGTGCCTCTCAAGGAGGTCGAGAAGATTCTCATCGGGCAGACGCTCGAACAGGTTGGAGGTAATCGCCAGGAGGCGGCGAGGATGCTCGGCATCGGAGAGCGAACGATGTATCGCAAGCTCAAGGAGTACGGGTTGAGTTGAGCCCGGTTCCCATTACTGCCAGCGTGACAAGGCAGAGGCGGTCAATGCCTGCCACTTTGGCAGATCCGAGAGCTTGCCAATCTGTGGGAGGCAGTTTTTTATTATCATAAGTTATTTAATGACAATAACTAAAAGATAGACCCCTGACGGTTGGGAACGCTATTTGCATTTCTTTCAGGTCAGAAGAGTTCCTGCGTTCTTCCTTTGCGGGGTTTGGAAAAACCCGGCGTTCGAGAGTGCGGGCAAAACAAGTTCAGTAAACAAAAACAGAAATAACAGAGTCTTGGACTCAGGGGGCTTCAATGTCCAAAATCATCGGAATCGATCTTGGAACCACGAATTCAGTCGTGGCAGTAATGGAAGGCGAAGAACCGGCCGTCATCGCCAACGCGGATGGAAACAGGGTCACTCCCAGCGTCGTGGCCTTTACCGACAAGGGCCGCCTGGTCGGCATGCCGGCCAAGCGCCAGGCTGTCACCAACCCGAACCGTACGATTTTCTCTATCAAGCGCTTCATGGGGCGTCGTCATGCCGAGGTCTCCAGCGAAGAAAAAATGGTTCCTTATACGATCAGTGGAGGGGATGACGAGCTGGTCAAGGTGGAGATCGACGGTAAGAGCTACACGCCGCCTGAGATTTCCGCCATCGTGCTGCAGAATCTCAAGGAAACTGCCGAGAGCTATCTTGGCGAGAAGGTAGAGAAGGCCGTCATCACGGTGCCGGCGTATTTTAACGATTCCCAGCGCCAGGCGACCAAGGATGCCGGCAAGATCGCCGGGCTCGAGGTTGAGCGTATCATCAACGAGCCGACCGCCGCGGCGTTGGCGTATGGGCTCAAGGGCAAGAAGTCGGGTGAGAGAGTCGCCGTTTTCGATCTCGGAGGCGGCACCTTCGATGTCTCGATTCTCGAGGTGGACGAAGGCTTCTTCAAGGTGCTCTCGACCAATGGTGATACTCATCTCGGAGGAGATGATTTTGACCAGGTTCTGATTGATTACATCGCCGATGAATTTCAGAAGGAGCAGGGAATCAACCTGCGCGGCGATGACATGGCCCTCCAGCGTCTCAAGGAGGCGTCGGAGAAGGCCAAGTGCGAACTCTCGACCAATCCTGCCACCGACGTGAACCTTCCCTTTATCACGGCGGACCAGAGCGGGCCGAAGCATCTTCAGATGGAGATTACCCAGGCGACCTTTGAGCAACTCATCGGATCCCTGCTCGATCGCCTGCGTAAGCCCTGCACCAAGGCTCTCGAGGATGCGGGCTTCACCCCTGACCAGGTCGATGAGATTGTCCTGGTGGGAGGCTCGACCCGTATTCCTTCTGTTCAGAAGGTCGTCGAGGAGATCTTTCAGAAAGACGCCAACCGTTCGGTGAATCCCGACGAGGTCGTCGCCCTCGGAGCGGCTATCCAGGGAGGAATCCTGCAGGGAGACGAGAATCTCAAGGATGTTCTCCTGCTCGACGTCACCCCGCTGTCGCTGGGGATCGAGACTCTCGGAGGGGTCATGTCGAAGCTCATCGAGCGCAACTCGACCATCCCGACGACCAAGAAGGAGGTCTACTCGACTGCCGCGGACAATCAGCCCGGGGTCGAGATCAAGGTCTTCCAGGGGGAGCGTGAGCTCTGTAACGACAATCGCCTGCTGGGCAGGTTCAACCTGGATGGACTGCCGCCGGCGCCCCGGGGAGTTCCCCAGATCGAGGTCTCTTTCGATATCGATGCCAACGGTATCCTCAACGTTTCGGCCAAGGATCTCGGCAGCGGCAAGGAGCAGAAGATCCGGATCGAATCTTCCAGCGGCCTTTCCGAGGAAGAGGTCGACAAGATGAAGGCGGACGCCGAGTCGCACGCCGATGATGATCGCAAGGCCCGGGAGAAGATCGATCTGAAGAACCAGGTTGACGCTCTGATCCATCAGCGAGAGAAGTTTCTCGAGGAGAACAAGGACAAGCTCTCTGAGGAGGACCGAACCAGCCTCCAGAACGCTCTCGACGGGCTCAAATCCGCCAGGGATGCCGAAAACATCGAGGGCATGAAGAGCAGCATGGAGGAGGTGGAGAAGATTGCCGGCTCTCTTGGAGAACAGCTCTACAAGGATGCGGCCAGCGCGACACAGGGCGCTGGGGGAGCGGACGATCCGGCCGCTGGCGCGGCTCCCGGGGGAGGGGAGCAGGCAGATGAGGACATCATCGACGCCGACTTCGAGGTCAAGGATGAGACCGGTGAAGAGGCCGACAAGGCCGAGGCCAGTGAAGAGGCCAAGGATTGACGACCTGTCTTCACGGCTGCTTGATCCAGCTCATTCATCGTTCTATCAGACCGGGAGCTTTCGGGCTCCCGGTTTTTCTTTGTCAGCGGGCCTTTACCGGAACTAGAGCGCGATTTTCTTCCCGCAGGAGGCATCCTTGGGCAGGAGAAATACAATTGCGAGGGTTCTTGCAGTAGTATTGTGATTTCCAATGCTCCCGGAAGAGCCCGGTTGAGGGCCTGCGCTGGGAGAGGGTGTCGTGTTAGCCGCCGCAGGCCCGCGATGTCCGTATCCTGCAGTATTGTTTATCGAGATGGATCGGAGCCAGCAGATGAAAGTTACCCTCAAATCCACGGTCGGCCGCAGTGCCGTTCGGGTCGTTCCCGTGTTTTCCGATGGCGGCGGAGCCAAGAAAGCTTCAGGTCTTGATCCCGCTTTGGCGGCGATCGTCAGGAAGGCCGATTCTACCGGCATCTTCTCGGGCAAGAAGGGAGAGGTGCTTCCCCAGGTGGCACCGGATTCTGCCGTCGAAAAGACGCTCCTTCTGACGGGTCTCGGTCCTCGAAAGAAGCTCGACGGAGAGGTTCTCCGGACGGTATTCGGAAATCTTGGCCGCAGGCTCGCCAGGCTTTCGGGCAAGAAGGCCTCTCTCTCTCTGGAGCAGGGAGCCGCCGCGGCCTGTATCGCAAAGCTGGGCGCGGCGCAGGCCGCGCGCTGCATGCTGGAGGGGTGCAGGCTGGGCGCCTACGACTACCAGGCCCAGAAGGGCGGCAGGAAACCTCGTAAGCCCGCCTCGAGCCTGGCGCTTGAGTGTGGAGACTCCGACGTTTCGCTGCTCAAGCTCCTGCGGTCGGGTCTGAAGCTCGCCGATGCCTGCGTCGATGGAGTGAACCTTGCCAGGGAGCTGGCCAATACGCCCGGTAACTACCTCTACCCGGCCAGTCTCGCGGCGAAGGCCCGGTCCATGGCCCGCTCGAGCGGGCTTAAATGCAAGGTGCTTGGAGAGAGAGACCTGCAGCGCGAGAAGATGGGAGGCATACTTGGAGTCGCCCAGGGAAGCAACCGGGCTCCGAGACTGATCCAGCTCGAATACACTCCGCGTGGCAAAGCCGAAAAGACCCTCGTCATTGTCGGCAAGGCCGTCACCTTCGACTCCGGAGGCATCTCCATCAAGCCCGCCGGCGGCATGCAGGACATGAAATTCGATATGGCCGGCGGCGCCGCGGCGATTGGAGCCATGCAGGCTCTTGCCCGTCTCAAGCCAAAGCTCAGGGTGGTGGCGATCGTGCCTTCGGCGGAGAACCTGCTTGGCGGTTCAGCCTACCGTCCCGGCGATGTGCTGACCTCGGCCAGCGGCAAAACCATCGAGGTCATCAATACCGATGCGGAAGGCAGGCTGTTGCTTGCCGATGCCCTGCACTACAGCCGCCGCTTCAAGCCGGACGCGGTCGTTGACATGGCGACCCTTACCGGCGCCTGCGTGATCGCGCTGGGAACTCATGCCAGCGGCCTGATGAGCAATGACAAGGCTCTTGCCCGCCAGCTATTGAAGGTGTCGGCCGATTGCGGCGAGCGGATCTGGGAACTCCCTCTCTTCGACGAGTACTATAAGATGGTCGAGAGCAAGGTGGCAGACGTCAGGAATTCCAGCGGTCGTGACGCGGGAGCATCGACTGCCGGAGCTTTCCTGGGCCATTTCATCAAGGGCGTTCCCTGGGCTCATCTCGATATCGCCGGTACGGCCTGGCGACAGGCTCCCCTGGGTTATCAGCCGCGCGGAGCGACCGGAGCGGGCGTGCGCCTGATGGTTGAACTGGCACTGTCGATGGGAGCCTGAAAAGGCCGATAATAAACGGGAAACAGAATACGATTCTTCAATAGCCAGAGGGACTTACGGGTTGTGAGGTACCCCCTATGGAAACTCAGGCTAATCTTGTTATAATCTTCGATTCGTTAGTTTTAAGTTCACGCGAAAATACGATTTAGAGTTTTTTCGCCGCCGGGATTCAAGCCGCGGCGGGAAGGTATATCGACGGCCGGCCACCGGGCTTGCCGTTTAATGTGTGATCGGACCCCAGGGGCCGCTCAATCAAAGGAAACAGGTCATCATGAAGCTTATGAATTCTATTGCTGGCAGGTCTCTTCTGCTCGGCGCTTTCTCTCTCAGTGTTCTTGTTGGCGCGACGTATGCCTCCGCCCAGGAAGAGCGTAAAGTTTCTCATATTCTGCTGGCCTCCAAGGCCCAGGCTGCACAGGTTCGCAAAGAGGTGATTGCCGCCGGCGGCGATGCCAAGGCCTTCACGGCCGCCTGCTACAAGCATTCCAAGGATGCGACCACCAAGCCGTTGGGAGGAAACCTCGGTTTCATTCGTCAAAACAGCGGTTACGATCCGGCCTTCAGCGCGGCGGCGTTCAATCTCAAGACAGGTGGTATTTCAGAGCCTGTTCTTACGGAATTCGGCTGGCACCTGATTCACGTGAGCGAGATCAAGGCCGGTTCAGCTCCCAAAAAAGCAGCCGCGGCAGCAGCCACGGGGCAGAAAACCCCTGCGACCCCTGCCAAGCCCGCAGCGACGCCCCCCCCGGTCAAGCCCGTCGTGGTCACGCCTGCCAAGCCCGCAGCGACGCCGCCTGCCAAGCCCGCAGTGACGCCGCCTGCCAAGCCCGCAGTCACACCGCAGCCGACTCAGGAGCAGCCGAAGGATCCCGCGGTGGTCAAGGCCGCCCAGGCTGCTTCCGCTGCCAAGGCCGCGACCCAGAAGGCCGTGCCCAAGCGTCGTCCGCTTGCCGTTTCCCGTAAGGTCGTCCTGACGGTTGAGAGCATTCTTTCCGGCGCCTCTCCACGCGGTTCGCAGCTCTCCTTTCGCAAGGATTTGGCCGTAGAGCTGAACCTGACCCTCAAGAATGAAGGCAAGACGGACCAGCGGCTTCCTGCCCCGGCCCTGCTGCCGCTTGGATTTGAGGTCACTCGCCTGAGCGACAATAAGAAGATGGCGGGAGACTTCAGCGCTGTCGCCGAGCCGGCCAGCTACTTCTCCACTCTCAAGAGCTGGGAAATCACCGGGCTGGCCGTCAGCCTCAACGAGTATTTTCCAAGCCTGACGCCGTCCGGCCGCTACAGAATCAACTGGTCCGGCGTGGCCTTCATTTCGAACCTGGAGGCTCGATTCGCAAAGGTGAAGGACCTTCCCGATTACTCAGTTCTCAAGGCTGAGCTCATGAAGGACAATTCCATCAGGACGAGGAAGGTTTTCCTGGATCGTTCCGCCAACCGTTCCTCTTCACTTGGCGGTGATTTCGAGTTTTCCGTCTTCGGTACGGTGACCTCCAACGTCAAGTACTACGCTCGGGTCAATCTCACTACGGGTACCGATCCCATCGTTTTCGAGCTCTCCGGCAGCAAGCGGGGCAATCTCTTCGCTCTGCGGCAGTTTGTCAATCTTGCTAACGAGGGATTCTACGACCGTCTTAATTTCTATGATGTACAGGGGGATGATTACGCCCTGGGCGGCTGTTCGAGCAAGAACGGCATGGGGGTGCCTCCTATTCGGATTGCGAACCTGAAGAATGATGATGCCGTCAAGCATACGGTTGGCACGGTTTCCTTTCTGACCAGGGTCTCTTCCAAGCAGGGTAAGTCTCGCGGGGGCGAGGTCGGAAGTATCTTCTTCGTATCCCTGAAGGACCATCCGGAACTGGATACCGAACACGTGCCGATCGGTAAGGTTGTCGAGGGGCTTGACCAGATCAAGAAGCTCACTCCCCAGACGCTTTTTGACAGCGTGGTGATCCTGACCGAGGCTGAGTACAAGGGTGAGTCTCCGGATGACGCCGCGGCGGCCTCCATCGCCAAGCCGGCCACTCCCGAGCCTCCCGCTACGGATGAAGGAATCACTCTCGAAAATCCTGAGGTTCTTATCAAGACCGCGAAGGGTGATCTCGAGGTGACTCTCTTCGAGAACAACTGCTACAGTACGGTAGCCAGCTTCGTGACGCTGGCGGAGAAGGATTTCTTCTCCAAGGGACCCGATGGCGGGAAGATGACCTTCTATGAGTCTATCGAGCAGGATGGTAAGAATCTCTGTTTGATCACCGGTAGTCCGACCAATGATGGCGATGGCGACCCGGGCTACAAGCTCCTCGATGAGAAGACCAAGCACAAATGCGAGCGAGGCTCCCTTGTCATGTTGAAACAGTATGATGACGAGACGGATGGCTACGCTGAGAACAGCTCGGGCAGCCAATTCTTCATCTGCACCCAGGATATTCCTTACTTTGATGTCAACTTTGACTTCACTGTCTTCGGCAAGGTGACCAAGGGACTGGAGATCCTCGACAAGCTCAAGAAGGGCGATGCCCTCGAGGCCATCAATGTGGTCAAGAAGAAGAGCCACGGCTACGGAAACATCCGAAAGGCCAAGTAACAGCGGATAAGAATTCGCTGGCAGAAGAGGCCTGGAGACCGCCCCCGGTTCCCAGGCCTCTTCTTTTCGTTCAGGCCCGGCGTACCCGAGTTGCCCTGCTTGTCTCCGTGGGCGCCAGTGGATAAGATAGGCCTTCTGAACGAAACCAGGAAATAGCGCAATGAAGACTGCCGGACATCAGGAATACAACGAGGCTGCCGTTACCCAGTTGCGAGGGGAGGTCGGCCGGAGGAGACTCTCACTCCAGGAGTGGCTCGAGCTTCTTCCCGCCGCCGACGATGTAACGCAGCCGCTGGCTGTTCCCGACGAGGAACTCTTCGCTCTCGCTGACAGCCGCCGCCGGGAATTGCATCCCGACGATATCGTTACCTACATCATCGATCGCAATATCAGCTATACCAATATCTGCACCTCGATCTGCAATTTCTGCGCCTTTTATCGCTCACCCGGCGAGGACGGGGGTTACGTTCTTTCCTACGAGGAGATCTTTTCGAAGGTAGAGGAAACTCTCGAGCTCGGCGGCAGCGGAATCCTCTTCCAGGGCGGGCTTCATCCTGAGCTTGGGCTGGACTGGTATACGAAGCTCTTCAGCGAGCTCAAGAGCCGCTATGGAATTCACCTCCATTGTCTCTCTCCGACCGAAATCCTCGGCCTGGAGGAAATCACCGGTCTCGGCGCCCGTGAAATCCTGACGATTCTCAAGGAGTCCGGCATGGACTCCATGCCCGGGGGGGGCGGAGAAATTCTCGTTGACGAGGTGCGCTCCAAGCGTCGCTCAAAGGTCAATTCCAGGGAGTGGCTCGATATCATGGAGGCGGCCCAGGAGGTGGGCCTGCCGACGACCGCGACGATGATGTTTGGCCATGGCGAGACGCTTGCCCATCGTCTCCAGCACCTCGAGGAGATCCGCCTGCTCCAGGATCGAACACGGGGATTCGTTTCTTTTATCCTGTGGAATTTCCAGCCGGACAATACGCCGCTTGGAAAAAAATATCCTGATCGCATGGAGGCCGGGGAATATCTTCGCTGGCTCGCCCTCAGCCGTGTCTACCTGGATAATATCGACAATCTCCAGGTCTCCTGGCTGACCCAGGGCATCGAGGTCGGCAAGACGGCGCTTCGCTGCGGCGCCAACGACCTGGGCTCCGTCATGATCGAGGAGAATGTTATCAAGCCCGCCGGCGCCAACAACGAGGCGACCAACGATGTGCTTCGCGAGGCTATCCTGGATGCGGGCTTTACGCCCCAGCTTCGCAACGCCGCCTATCTCCGGCTCGAGGACGCCGCCGGTTTGTCATGACGGGAACTGCCCTGGCCGACGTCCATCGTGAGGAAGCAGGAGCGTTTGCCGCGGCCTGGGGGCTCGAGCTGCCCGGTAGTTTCAGGCAGGGGGCCGCGGCGGAATACGCGGCGGTCGGTGAGTCCGTGGGGCTTTTTGATGAGAGCTATCGTGGAGTGATTGATTTCCTGGGAGAGGATGTAGGTGCCATGCTCGACAAGGTGGTCTCCTCGCCTGCGCCATCCCTTGAAAATCGAGTCGGGCAGAGCTCCTGTATCTTGTCTGCCAAGGGACGTCTACTTGGCGCCTTCTCCCTCTACCGACTGTCGGCCGAGCATTTTCGGGCGATTCTCGCGGAGCCCACCCGGGAGATTCTTCTGGAGAGCCTGCGCAAGTACGCCTTCCTGAGCGGCATCGAGGTGCGTGATGTGACCAGCGAGTTTTCCGTTCTGGCCCTGCGCGGCCCTCGGGCCGCCTCGGTACTGGAGGCGGCGGGGGGTAGCGAGGTGCCGGCCGTTTTCCAGATGGCCTCAGTCCAGCCTGGAGAGGTGAGCATCGATTGCGTCTGCGCCGGCGAATCCGGCGGTTACGAGCTCTGGGTGCCGGCCGCTGAGTTGGTAGGTCTGTGGGGGGGGCTGCGAGATCTTGTCGCGGAGGCCGGAGGCCAGCCCGTTGGCTGGGAGGCCGCCGAGGCCTGGCGTATCGAGACCGGTCGAGCAAGCTATGGGCGCGATTACGATGATGATTTTTTTCCTGTCGAGGTGAATGAAGAACATCGGCTCAGCTACGATAAATGCTATGTGGGGCAGGAGGTCGTTGCCCGGATGAGAACCTACGGACATGCGAATCGTAAGCTGTTTCATCTTTTCAGCGCCAACGACGTGGAATTGAACGAGGGAGTTTCTGTCTATTCCGATTCCGTCGAGGCTGGACGAATTGGAACGGCTTGTCATTCATTTGCCCATTCACGCCCTCTCGCACTTGCAATGATTCAGCGCAAATTCTTTAATAGCAACGGCTTGCATCTTGAGGGAGGCGAACCTGTAGAGATAGCTGAGGTGCCTGGCCGGGGAGAGTGAGCCTGCTGTTTTTTCCCCCGGTAGCCGGCGGCAGAGAGGCGTCTCGTTTTTCATTGCCCGGGATTGCAACACCCGGGCTTCTCGGGATAGAAAGAGGGCTTCTTTTATCTCTTCGGAGACCAGGGGGAGCAATCGATTGAATGTCAGAGAGGTTGAATCGCAGTGATAGTTCTGAAGTTTGGCGGTACATCAGTCGGTAGCTCGTCTGCGATCAGGCGGGTGGGCTCCATCATCCAGGAGAGGCTCGAGAGGCAGCCCTTCGTCGTGGTTTCAGCCGTGGGCGGCGTTACCGACCGGTTGTTCGAATTACGGGATCTCTGCCTGGAGAAGCAGGCCTGGGAGGACTCCTTCGCGAGCCTCTGTGGGATTCATCGTACGATTCTGGAGGAACTGGAGCTTGACGTCCAGCTTGTAGACGAGCTGCTGGAGGAGTTGAAAGGTCTGCTTGGAGAGCTTGCCGCCGCTGGAGAGTGTACTCCCAGGGCGCTCGATCACCTGGTCTCTTTTGGCGAGAGGATGTCTTCTCGGCTTGTCGCAGGCCACCTGCAGACCCTGGGAATAGAATCCTGCGCGGTCGATGCTTTCGACGCGGGCCTGGTAACAGATGGCCGATTTCAGAGGGCTCGCCCCCTGGATGATGTTAACTCGAGAATCCAGGAGGCCTGTCGCTCTCTCACCGGAGTGGTTGTCGCCACCGGTTACATCGCCCGCGATGAAGAGGGAAACATCACCACCCTGGGCCGCGGGGGAAGTGACTACACCGCATCCATTTTCGGCGCGGCTCTCGGCTCCGAGGAAATCCAGATCTGGACAGATGTAGACGGGGTCATGACCGCTGACCCGAGGATCGTGGAGAATGCGCGTCCCCTGGCGACCCTCTCGTTCGAGGAGGCCGCGGAGCTCGCTTTTTACGGGGCGAGAGTCATTCACCCGGCCACCATGATTCCCGCGGTCGACCAGAATATACCCATTCGCGTCCTCAACACCCACAGGCCGGATTTTCCCGGGACGCTCATCCTGGCGGATCTCGCAGAGGATGCCTGCGGAGTGAAATCGATCACCAGCAAATCTCACATCAGCGTAGTGAACGTCGTCGCTCCTCGCATGCTTGACCAATACGGATTCCTCTCCAGGGTCGCTGATGTGTTCAGCCGCTTTGAGGTCGTGGTTGACATCATTGCCACCTCCGAGGTCAGTATCGCATTTACGACCCAGGGTGGGGGGCAGCTTGACTCCGCTATCGACGGGCTCAAGGAATTCTGCAGGGTGGATGTCTACCATGACCGGGAGCAGATCAGTGTCGTTGGTGAAGATATCAGGGACCGTATCGGGTTTGCCTCCGAGGTCTTCGATGTGCTGGGTGAATTGAAGGTGAACGTCGAGCTGATCTCCTTTGGAGCGACCAGGATCAATCTCAGCTTCCTGGTCGGCGAGGGCCAGGCGGCGGATGTTGTTCGAGGACTTCACAAGAGGTTATTTGAATCGTGAAGATCGCCCTGGCCCAGCTCAATACTATCGTCGGGGATTGCGAAGGCAATCTTGCCAGGGTTCTCAGCTCCCTCGAGCGCGCCAGGGAGGAGGGTGTCGACCTGGTCGTATTTCCGGAGCAGACCCTGCCGGGCTACCCGGCGGAGGATCTGCTGGAGCGAGAGGATTTTATCGACCAGGTGCAGGATGTCTTCGAGAGGGCAGTGCAGGCGTGCCAGGGAATGGCGATGGTACTTGGTACAATCGTTCGTACCGGCTGTCCTGAGGGTAAACCCATCTACAATAGCGCGGCGCTTGTCCAGGACGGGGAAGTCCTGGGGTTCCAGCACAAGACCCTCCTGCCCACCTACGATGTCTTCGATGAGGCGCGGTATTTCTGTCCGGCCCGGGAGCACCCTGTCTTCGAATTCAAGGGCCGGAAGCTGGCCCTTGCCATCTGCGAGGATCTCTGGAACCGCCCCGGTTTTTGCGTGGAGAATATGTACGACATCGATCCTGTCGAGAAATGGGTGGTGGATGGCGAAGCCGACCTGGTCATCGCGATCTCCGCCTCTCCCTTCAGCCTTGGTCGGCCTCGTTTTCGTCGGCGCCTGCTGGGGGAGATCGCAAGCTCAAATGGAGTTGACCTGGTCTACTGCAACCTGGTCGGCGGCAACACCTCCCTGGTATTCGATGGGACCAGCATCGCCCTTGGCGCGGAATCGGAGCTTCTGTCCCAGGCAAGCTCCTTCGATGAGGACTTCGTGGTTTTCGATCTCCCAGGGCGGGCTGAGGAGACCGGCACAACTCCAGCTGTTGCCGTAGCAGAGGATTCCAGCGGAGAGGATCTGGAGCAGGCCTTTGGAGCCCTGGTGCTCGGGACGCGTGATTACCTGCATAAGAGCGGCTTCAGGAAAGCGGTCCTTGGTCTCAGCGGCGGCATCGACTCTGCCCTGACCGCGGTTGTCGCCGCCGCGGCTCTCGGTCCGGAAAACGTGATTGGCGTCACCATGCCCTCTCGCTACTCATCGGGCGGAAGCGTCAGTGACTCCAGGCAATTGGCTGACAACCTGGGGGTCGTTCTCGAGGAGATACCGATCGAGCCGATCTTTTCTTCCGTTCTGGAAACCCTGGATCCGGTTTTCAAGGGTCTTGAGGAGAATGTGACCGAGGAAAACATCCAGGCGCGCATCCGGGGCCTCCTGCTGATGGCGCTATCGAATAAGTTCAACGCCCTGCTGCTGACGACGGGCAATAAGTCGGAGCTGGCCGTAGGCTATTGCACCCTCTACGGCGATATGTCCGGAGGCCTGGCGGTGATATCCGACGTCCCGAAGACCCTGGTTTACCGGGTCTCCGAGTGGCTGAATCGTGACGCCGAGGTGATTCCAGGCGCGATTATCGAGAAGCCTCCCTCCGCTGAGCTGCGGCCGGATCAGAAAGACACGGACTCGCTGCCGTCTTATGATGTTCTCGATGCGATTCTTGAGGCCTATGTAGAAGAAGGTCGTGGATTGCGGGAGCTTGTCGAACTCGGCTTCGAGGAGGAGACTGTCGCCGGGATTCTCAGGATGGTGGATCTGAACGAATACAAGAGACTGCAGGCGGCGCCGGGCCTGCGAATTACCTCGAAGGCCTTCGGACCGGGACGGCGTTTTCCGGTCGTCAAGCGTCTCTCCCGCGGGAGCGAAGCGAAGAAGAACCCTGGAGTTCAAGACGGCGAATAGTGAATCTCCAAATTTATCCAAGGAGCGAATGATGAAGCGATACCTGGTTGTGCTTGGAATCCTGGTGACGGCGCTGGGCGGTCTGCAGGCTGAGGATACGGTCAACTGGCCGCAATTCCGCGGGCCCGGAGCCCGCGGCGTAGCTGAAGGGAAATCCCTGCCCTCCACCTGGAGCAAGACAGAAAATGTGAAGTGGAGCGTTCCGGTTCCCGGCCGGGGGTGGTCCTCGCCGGTGATCTGGGGGGACAAGGTCTTCCTGACCTCCGCGGTCAGTTCCGGTAAGGAGAAGGCGATCAAGAAGGGGCTCTATTTCGGAGGTAACGGAAAGGCCCCCTCGCCCAATCGTCATAGATGGATGATCTATTGCTTCAGCTTCGAGAGTGGAAAAAAGCTCTGGGAGCAGGAGGCGGAGGCGGGCAAGCCCCTTACCCCGAGGCACATCAAGAACAACTACGCTCCCGAGACCCAGGTGACCGATGGCAAGTTGGTCTATACCTATTTCGCCGACCAGGGACTCTTCGCGCACGATTTCAAGGGGGACCTGAAATGGAAGCGGACGACGAAGGCTTTCCCGACGCGCTACAATTGGGGCAGCGCCGCTTCTCCCGCCCTGCATGGCGATTTTATCTACATCCTCAATGACAACGAGAAGAGCTCTTTCATCGAGGCCATCGACAAGAAGACCGGCAAGACTTCCTGGCGCAAGGATCGGGATGAGAAGAGCAACTGGTCGACCCCCTTCGTCTGGAAGAACCCGCTTCGCACCGAGATCATCACGCCGGGAACCGGCAAGACCCGCTCCTATGGACTCGATGGAGAACTCCTCTGGGAGCTCGTGGCTGACATGTCGTCGATCACCATCGCCACTCCCTTTACCGCTCATGGACTTCTCTACGTCACCTCCGGTTATGTCGGCGATGGTCGCAAGCCGATCTACGCCATCCGCCCGGGAGGGAAGGGTACGATCAATCTGAAGACGGGGGCGGTCGACAAGTCCATTGCCTGGCGCCAGCCCAAGGCGGCTCCCTACAACCCCTCGACCCTGGTGTACAAGGATCTGCTCTATGTTCTCTACGATTTCGGCTTTTTCGCCTGCTTCGATGCAAAGACCGGAGCTGAGGTCTATGGCAAGGTGCGGGTGAGAGAGCGTGAGCGAACGCCCTTCACATCTTCTCCCTGGGCCTACGGAGACAAGGTCTTCTGCCTGAGCGAAGACGGGGACTGTTTTGTCTACAAGGCCGGAAGAAAGCATGAGCTGCTGCGAGTCAACAAGCTCGATGAGCTGTGCATGGCGACGCCGGGCATGGCCCGCGGAAGTCTCTTCATCCGGACAGCATCCAGGCTCTACAGGATTTCCGAGTAGGGTACGGTTCGCCGAGGAGATTGCACGAGATGCCCGAGAAACTTATCAGGATTACCCGGCGGCTGGTACGTGAACTGGAGCCGCTGCGGTTCTCAGATCCCATCGCCTGCGTCTACAATCCGCTGGTCTACGCCCGCAGAGCCCATGAGCAGTACATTCGCCGGTTCGCGCGCAGGGGGGTGGAGTCTGTACTCCTGGGGATCAACGGCGGGCCTTTCGGGATGGCCCAGACAGGAGTCCCTTTCGGAGAGGTCCACCATGTGCGGGACTGGCTTGGGATAGAGGAGAAGATTGACAAGCCGCCCCTGGAGCATCCAAAGAGGCCGATCCAGGGATTTGATTGCACCCGCAGCGAGGTCAGCGGCGCTCGCTTGTGGGGATGGGCCAAGGAGACCTTCGGCAAGCCGGAAAGCTTCTTTAAGCAGTTCTACATCGTGAATTTCTGTCCTCTCATCTTCATGGAGGAATCGGGGCGTAACCTGACCCCGGATCGCTGTCCTTGCGAGGTGCGCGAGAAGCTCTTCGAAATCTGCACCCGGGCCCTGAGAGATACGGTCGAGTATCTTGGTCCCCGGCGAGTGATCGGTGTAGGAAACTTCGCCGAAGGTCGTGCCAGGGAATGTTTCGAGGATCTCCCGGTCGAGATTGGGAAGGTGTTGCATCCCAGTCCACGCAGCCCCGCCGCCAACCGGGGCTGGGCGGAGGCGGCGCGCAGAGACCTTGAGAGGTGCGGCGTGAAGCTGCCGGCCTGATGCGCGGCTCAGGAGCCCTCCAGCCACGCCTCGCTGCCGTCTTCGTACTGCTCGCGCTTCCAGACGGGAGCCTCTTCTTTCAGCCTGTCGATCGCGTGGCGCAGGGCGGCGAAAGATTCCTCCCGGTGCGCTCCGCCCACGGCTATGAAGACGCTGGTTTCTCCGAGCTCGAGCCTCCCTATTCGGTGGACGATCCGGGCCTGGACTCCAGGCCAGTGCTCGGCTATTTCGTTTTCGAGCTTTTCGATTTCTTTGCCGGCCATCGACTCGTAGGCGTGGTAGTCGATGGCGCTGACCGCGCGGCCAAGATTGGTATTGCGAACCGTTCCGGCGAAGGTGAGAACCGCTCCGTTGTCGTTGTTGACCACCTCGTCGATGACAGCCTTGCAGTCAATCATCTCGTTCACGATCCGGTCGGCCATCTCAACCTCCGCTCACCGGTGGAATGATGGCCAGTTCGGAGCCGTCTCGAACGGGGGTGTCCGCCCCGGCGAATTCCTCATCGACTGCGATCCTGTAGGATGAGAGCCGTTTGCCGAGCCAGTCGTAGCGTTCTTTCAGTTTTGTTTCGGCGTCCGAGGCCGTGGCGGGGGAGTCGAGCTCGAGTTCTATTGAGTTTTCTCCCGCCAGTTCCCCTGCGACGGCGAAGAAGAGAACCCGGATTCTGAGGGTCTGGTCCTGCATGATTACGGCTGCCGGATCGGCTCCATGAAGTGTTCTGAAAGGTCAGGGAAACGAAAAAGTATTGTACCGGTTTCTCTCCGGGCGAGAAGAGAGGAGCCTGGCGGAGCGAAGACAAAAAAAGAGCGAAGACGGAAGAAAAGTCCATCTTCGCTCTTTCAACTCGCTATAGCGATCGATCAGAGATCAGTATCCTTGACCGTCGAGCGCTTGTTGGCCTTGGCACGGCCGATGGCGTCATCGAGAAGGGCGTAGACCTTGTCACTGACGGCTCCGATGAGCGCGCCTGAGGACATGGCTCCCTGTGACTTGACGTAGGCTTTTACCTTACTGCCGACCACCAGAGTATCCCTAGCCGCCGGAGCTGCTGGAGTTTCTTCGAACATCTCTTTACTTCCTCCTGAAATGATTGTCGGCCCCCTGATTTCGCTTCCCGGCAACTCCAAAACAGTCTTCCGAGTCTCTCAATTCAGATCTGAAAGATACCCGGGCAACTCTTCTGAGCTGAGCGAGATGTTTGGTCAGAGAACCTCCAAAACCTCTAAATTGCCCTGAAAACCGTTCTCAAGGCTTTCCGTTCAACATTACGGGAAGTCTGAATACAGGAAAACCGTCAGGGTGTCAACCCGCGAATATCAAAAAACGGCTTCAGAAGCCCTGCAGAGCACGATTTTGCTAGTTTTCATTATTTTTGCGCCCTGCTTGAAGGCGCAGGATATCCCTCTGCGGCGTCCTGGAGAGGGCTATTCCAAGGCGTATAACCATCAGCAGTAAAAGAACTTCAAGAACCAGGGCTGAAATTGGTAGAAGGATATTTTCGTTTGCCGTCTGATCCCAGAGCAGTTTTTTCCCACTGCAGAAAATTTGCCAGCTGAATAGGGCAATTCCCCAGAAAAGTGAGGATTTGAAGTGTCTTGTGAAGCCCATTCCCACGAGTGTCAGCATGATTCCAAGCAGGATATAGGCGAACCAATTCCAGTCCGCCGTCCAGTCTCCAAGAGGAAACCACCCGGCGGAAACAAGGCTCCAATGTCCCGGCCCGGCGCCTTCTGCGAGAGTTCCGGCTATTACCGAAATGATGCCCAGGATGATCAGAGTGAGGCCCCCGAGATAGAGCCAGAAGTATTCCCCGGCACTCTCGCTGCAGTAGCCGCAGACGGAGCAATCGATGGGTTGCTTTTCTACGGGATGGCCGCAGTTCGGGCAGTTGGCGGTGAGCATCTGTTCCGGTTGCACAGGGGACTTATATCCGCTTCTTTCCTTCGTGGCAAACCTGTGTATTACCGCGGGAAGGCGGATTATGAAGGGCTTCGGGAGGACTTTCAATCTTTCATCAGAGGCGTGTAGGGGCTACACTATCTGTCTGAATCCCCAGCCGGTTCTGAGCCGGTAAAAAATTGAAGTGAAGATCCGGAAGTGAAGAGCCGGAAGTAAAGAGGACGCATGAAGGTCTCTGAAGATTTCATGCTGCGGGTATTGAATGGAGAATTCAGGGGACGGGTATTTCCGCTCCAGGATTCGCTGGATATCGGCAGCGGTGGTGATTGCGGGCTCCGGTTGCGGGATGCCTCGGTTTCCTCCAGCCACGCTCGTCTCCAGAGGGAGGGAGACGAGGTGGTGATTGAAGATCTCGGCAGCTCTCGAGGAACCTATCTCAATGATCAGTCAGTTGAGCGGGCTCATCTCAAGAAGGGTGATCGTCTCAGGATCGGGAGGACCCACCTGTCGGTGATTTCCCGGGGAAGAGGAACCCAGGGGGATGGATCTTCCGGAAATTCTTCAGAGGAGGGGCTGCCTATTGATACGCGTCTTCTCCAGCGAGCCCGTTCAGCCGAGGCCAGGAAGGTCCAACTCGAAAAAGCCCGGGCGAGGTTGACCCGGGAGAACGAAGAATTACAGCAGAAGCTGGCTTTTGAGGAGACGCGTCGCCGGAAGCTCGAGCGGAGGCTGGGGGATCCTGATGGACTGTCGGAGTCGATAGGAGAGGAACTCCTCGAACGGGAGCGGATGGAGGAGGAGCTCAAGAGCGCGCTGGAGATCAGGACCCGTCTCGCGATCCTGCTGAAGGCTGCTCGGAAAAAGATCGCGCATTTCGAGGTGGCCCAGGCGGCCCCGGACAAGGGAGACGAGAGCAAGGTTCTCGCACTGCAGGAAGAACTTGACGCTGCTCGCAGGGAACAGGAGGAGGAGGTACGGAGACACCAGCAGGAATCGGCTGAAGGGCGGGTTTCTACCGAAGAGCTCGAGCAGGCACGGGCTGAGCTTCGCAGCCTGGGAGAGAACTGGCGCGAGAGCGAGGCTGCGCGGGAAGCCCTGGGGAGGACGCTGGCGGCGAAGGAAGCTGAGCTGGTTGAATTTGCAGAGGGGCGCAAGGAGCTGTTCCTGAAATTGGAGGCGGCCGAGGAGGAGAAGAGCCTCCTTGTATCCAGTCGGGGCCAGCTTGAAGAGCAGAATGAAGAGACAATCTCCCTGCGAGTTGAGGTGAGCGAGCTTCGCAAAGAGCTTGCCTTGCAGGTTGATGGGGCCGAAGAGGAGAAGGGACTCCTCGCATCAAGCCAGGCCCAGCTCGAAAAACAATGTGAAGAGTCGAAGGCTCGTCGTGCCGAGGTTCGTGATCTTCAGAAACAGCTGGAGTCGCTGGCTGCGGAGAGAGCCCGGGAGGGGGAGGTCCACCGCGGCGAGCTTGAAAACATGGAGGCGGATAACCGCAGGCGCCTGGAGGACAAGGGCGCTGAAATCCAGGCGTCCCTGGAGAAGCGGATTGATGAGCTCGAGGATTTGAACGCCGGGCTTGCCGCTGAACTGGAGGCCAGCCGGGGCGAGTTCCAGGAGCGCGCAGTCGAGTTCGAACAGGGAGCGACTTCCCGCGCGGAGCTGGAGGGACGCTGCAGCGAGGCGGAGAGAGCCCGGGAGCTTCTTGACGGAGAGCTTGTACGGCAGCGTGAGACTGTCGTCTCCCAGGCGGAGTCCCTGGATGAGCTCAAGAGCAGACTCCAGGAAGTCAGCAGCGAGCTTTCCTGCCTGGGACAGGAGCGAGAGGAGAGAGCGGAGAGACTCGAGCGCGAACTCGATGCCCTGGGGCGGCGTCTCGCCTCCGCTGAGAATAAGCGCCAGGCCCAGGAGGGTCGTTTCGATGGCCTGGAAGATGAGAGGTCGCGCCTTTCAGGAGAGTTGTTGTTGTTGAAGCGATACGCGGATGATGTCAGGCGAAGGTTGCTCGAGAAGGAGGCTCTGGTGGATGACCTGGAGTCTCGCCTGCGCATGAGTACAGCTCCGGGGACGCAGCCTTGACGGTGCGGGAATCGATGTTGTTGACAGGACGGACATTAGGATGAATCTTCTCAGGCGGACTGTAGCGAAGGCATTTTCCGCTCCCGCGGGCGTGAGCCATTTGGCGGTCGAGCCGGGGACTCCCAGGGAGCACTCCGAAGCTCTCGGGCGCTTTTTCGGGAGCCTCGGGCGTGCCTTCGAGGCGCGCGGCTGTGAATCGACTCGCGGAGGTCGAGCCGGAGTCGAGTTTCGTGTCGAGACTCCCGGCGGGGCGGTGCTTTTCCGAAACGGCCTCCATGGCATGGTGAGCGTCCGGAAGCTTGTCGATGAGGAGCGAGGGACTGTCGTTGAGCTCCTTGGCGTTCAGCGTCTCAGGGACGAATACATACCTATTCGGAAGGATGTCGTCGATGAGCCGGGCCGCGTCAACGCCCGCGCCGCAGGGTTCTCCTATACCTCTGTGAACGAATTGGTTGAGGAATACATGGAAGCCAACTGAGAGGAATTGACGGGACGGGTATTCATGAAGAACTTGCCGGCACAATTTATAGATCGATTTTCCGGGGATTGCCCGGGAGACATCCAGGGAGCGGGGGAGGGGAGCCGATGAGACCGGGTGACTTTTACGAGCTCAGCCGCTACCTGGCGCTTCGCCTGGAGGAAGCCATCCAGGGTGGGTCCGGAGAGTCGCTGATCCCGGTTTTTCTCGCGCATCCTGTCGACATTCCCAAGGCCGAATCCGCCGAGGGTCCCCGGGCGGCCCTCTACCTGCACCGGATCATTCCCTCCTCCACCTATCGTGAGGCGGGGGTTCGGGTTCAGTCCGCTGCTGACCCGGCTCTGCCCGGGAGGGTTCGCAGGAGCGCTCTCTGGCTGGAGCTGCGTTTTGTCTTCATGATCATCGAGGCTACCTCCCAGGAAGAGCTGGGCGCGATCGCCGCCGCGGTAGAGTTTCTGCATTCCAACGCCCTGCTGTCGGTGGAGGACATGGAGGCCTGCCTTGCGAAGGAGCTATCCATCGAGCTTGGCGAACTGCCGCTCGAGCTTGTTGATGACGCCGGGCTCTGGCAGGAGCTGGGATTCAGCAGGCATCACCTTGGGGTCAGCTTCAAGGTCACCCTCCCGGCTGGAGCGCGGCCGGGCGAGGAGGTTGAGAGGGTTGTCGAGAGAGAGATCAGCCTCGAGCAGGTCCTGGAGAAAGAGAGGAAGTGAATTGATGCCATCTTCAGAAATATTTTCCCCTGGCTGGGTCGGCTGCGGCAAGACAGCGCTGGTGGTCGTTGACGATTCGCTGGGGCAGGGTGAAGGTTCTCCGGCGGACTCGGTGGTGAGAGAGTTTACCGGTAACGGCGGGGCGGACTACCTGCTCGAGATCGTCTCGGGGTTGGGGGAAGGCGCCCTGGAGCTTGAAGCCATGGACCGGATCATGGGCGAGGATGGAGGTCCCGGGGAGCGTACGGGGCTCTACGAACTGGCCGGGAGCGGGGAGGCGGGCACCCTGGTGCTGCCACCCGCCAGTTCCGCGGCGATCCCCTTGCTGGAGAGGTTCGCCTTGCGACATCCTCAGGTTCTTCTCTGCTGCGAGATTTCCTCCGGCCGCGAGGATGTCGGCCTGTTGAGGCCGCTTCCCAACCTTGCCCTGCTGAGCGGCGGCCCGGTTGATGGCCAGGGAGCCGCCGCTCTCGCCGGACAGCTATGCGCTAGGGATTTCTTTCCGCTGCGGACCCCGACCTCGATTGAACGCCCAGGGCTTGGCCTTTGCGCTGCCGCAGGCACGCAGGAGAACAGGCTCTTCTCCCGGTCCGCGCTCCGTTCCCTGGCAGCCTGGCGCAGGTGGCAGGGGCTCTATCGGTCGCTTGATGACGGGTCTCGCTGGGCTGTCTTCGAGCTTGCGTCCAGGTCCATGGCCAGGCGTCTCGAGCGCGAGCTCAGAGCTTTCCTGCACAGTCTCGTCATCGATGGGTTCCTGCCCTTCAGAAACGGCTTTGAACTGGAGGTGAAGCTGCAGGGGAGCCGACTCCCAGGGCAAGACACTCCTGAGCGCAGGCTCTCTGTCGAGGTGAGGACGAGCCTTGATCCCGGGGAGGGAGTTTCGGTGGAGCGGGTGATCAACCCTTCCAGGAGCACTATAGAGGTGGAGGGGACAGTAGCCTGATGATCCGAACTCGTACCGATGATATACAGTCGAGGCCTTCCTTTCCGTTGACTCCCAATTGCAATTTCGTGGTTGAGATTGATGGACTCGAAGATGCCGGTCCGGCGGTGGCCGGAGGGTTTCGCGATGTGAGCGGGCTTGTCTCCCGCTCAGAGATTCTCGAATACAGGGTCGGCAACCAGTCCGCTCCCATGAAGATTCCAGGCCGTCCTGTTTACGGCAATATCCTTCTGAGCAGGGGGGTCACCTCTTCGGCGGCGCTCTACCTGTGGAGAAAACGCGTTGAGGAGGGAGAGGAGGACCTTCGCAGCGGTTCGATCGTCCTGCTGGATGCCGCGATGAGAGAAAAGGCCCGCTGGAATTTTTATGGAGCCTGGCCCTGCCGCTACGAGGGGCCTGAGCTCGAGTCCTCCGGCGTCGAGCTCAGCGTTGAGACCCTCGAACTTGTTGTCGAGAAGCTCGAAAGAATTCAGCTTGAGGAGGTCGACCAATGAGGGTGCTGCTCAAGGAGTTGCTGCGAGGGGACCGATTTGATCTGGAGCTCGAGGGCGTTTCGGCCGCGGGCTTTGTCAGCTGCTCGGGGCTCCAGAGCCGGCGCGAGGTGCTGGAGTACCGGGAGGGAGGCTCCAATAGAGTTGAGCTTTTCGAGGACGGACCCGGAACCGGCCGGCTGGTTTTCGAGCGGGGCCTGACCTTCGATGCCGAGCTCTGGAACTGGTACGAGAGCGCCCAGCCTCGCGGTGGGGCGGTCGTATTGCTGGATGAGGATGGAAACGAGAGCATGCGATGGAATTTCAGCGGCGCGCTCGCGGTCGGCTGGGAGGGACCGCCTCTGGATGCGCGCAACCCTGAGATCGCCCTGGAGAAGCTCGAGATCGCTTACGAGGGATTAGAATGCAAGAGAACCTGAACGAACTGGTCAAGGCGGAGCTGACGCATCTCGACAGCCTGGAGACTGTCACGGTGGATTGGAATCCCAACAAGTACTCGGTTTCCAAGCATCGAGAGCTTGTCGCCGCCGGCGCTCCGGGAGGCGCCCGCGCCTCCTGTGAAGAGCAGTTTTCAACCAGGCTCTTTCTCGACTCAACAAGGCGGGCGCCAAGGGAACGAAACCTGCGTGAGATTGCCCAGAAGCTGGAGGGCTGGATGGACCCGGACTCTCCAGGCGGACCGCCGCCGAAGATTGTTTTTCTCTGGGGACCCTTTCGGTTTACCGGCTATATCGAACGCCTTGATGAAGAGTGGGTGCGCTTTGATCCCGATGGAACCCCGGTGCGGGGATTTATACGGCTTCAGATGAGAGGTTGACGGGCGAGCGGCCCATCTGTATTCCATGATTGAAATCACCGAACTGCTTCCGGCTACGTCTTCAGGATTGCGAGCCCCGGCCCGCGAGATCCTGGCCCCGCCGGTATGCTCCATCCTGCCGGCCGGCACGGAGCTGCTTTCCTGCGAACTTCTGTTGACGGCGGATGGTTCGGACCGGCTCGAGTTGAGCTTCAGCGCCGACGAGGTCCGGGGCGGCCCGCAGGCGGCCCTGGAAGCTTGCGGCGCAGGTGTGGAGCTCACTCTCGGGCATCCTTGCGGAGCGCTTTTCCGTGGAAGTATCCAGGCGAACGGATTGAAGTGGGACAGCGGAGGAACCGCGCTCTTTCTGACGGCCGGCGCCGACCATCATCATTCCGGCGAATTTCCGGACCCGCAGACCTACTACCAGCATTCCGATTCTGAACTGGCCGAGGCCATAGCCTCCGAGCTTGGCCTGCGCGCCCTGGTGGAACCTACCGAAGAGGTTTTTGAACGCGTGGTCCGCCGAGGGGACCGGCTGGATTTCCTGCGTGAGCGGGCCCGGAAGATTGGATTTGAGCTCGCGCTTCTTCCTGGAGAGCTCTTCTTCTCCTCAAAGCTTCCGCGATGCGCGGAGCTCTCCGGCCTCCCGGCCGCGAGAGGAGTTCTCAGCCGTGATGAGAGCTTGCTTGAATTCAGCTTTCGTGAGCTCTCCGGTCTCGGCCGAGGCGGAGATTTCGAGGTCCGGGGAGACCCCGGCTGGCGGCCGCTCCAGGAGCTTGATATCGCGGGCATGGGAGATCCGTTCGACGGCCGCTACCGGGTTGCCCGGGCACGCCATCACTGGGACGAGCTCGGCTACCGGACCCGGGTGGATTATCTGGAGACCGGCGTCGATCTCGAATTATGGAGCGAAGAATAAAGATGGTGGCCCGGGCCTCGCCGACAGACACGTTTTACGGGAAATGCGGCGGTCCCCTCGCGGCCGCCACGGCGGTAGAAGAGCGTCTCAGGCGTCTGCTCGAGGTGCGTCCCGGCGAGAGGGCTCTGCTTCCCTCCTTCGGCTGCAGGGTCCACGAGCTGCCGGCAATCGAGACAGAGCATGAGCGCCGGCTCGCCGAGGTCCTGATCGAGGAGGCTCTTCACGACTGGGCTCCCTGGGCCGGTGTTCGCCGGGTATTGCTGCTGTCGGTAGCGCAAGAGCAGATCAGCCTGAGGCTGACGGGCAGGTTTTCCGGGATGGAAATCAGTTTTCAAAGGAGCGCGGAGCGGGACACGGTGGAAGGAAGATGATGAGCGACAGGAAAGCAGCGGACGTTTCGGAGCGGAAGACAGCCAGGGAGCTGGAAGCCCTTGATCGTCTCGACAGGGAGGCCGCGAGCCGGTTCCAGGACTGGAGCCAGCGGGGGGCTGATGACCCGGTGAGAGCCCTGCTGGAGAGCTTCGCGATGGTGCTTGGCGAGCTGCGGGGTGAACTGGATGACAGCTCTGAGAGACTCCTGCCTCGCCTCCTCGCCGAGCTGGGGCATGAACCGCTGTGGTCTCGCCCCGCGACATCGGCCATACGCCTTCACGCCGAGAGCGACCTGCCCACGGCGAGCAAAATTCCAGCGGGAACGGCGGTGACGGCCTCCCGGACGGACGCGGGGGAGAGCCGGGTCTTCTTTGAGACCGCCGCGGATGCATGGCTCAGTCCAGCCAACCTGGAGTATGCCGTGGTGCTTGAGGGCGAGGAGACCAGGCTCCTTCCAGTCGATGGAGAGGACCGTGCGCCGGCCAGGATTTTTGGTTCCGACAGGTTGAATCACCATCTGTATCTCGGCGATGCCGAGTGGGACGAGATTCGGCGCTACAGCGCCGAGCTCGTGCTCGAATGGCCCGGCGCGCCCGGGGTTCTTCTCGATGGTGAGTGGGAATATTCAAGCGGAACTGGCTGGCGACTGTTACCGGTCGATTTCAGCCAGACCGTCAATCTCGCCGGCGACCCACTGGTCCGGATGCGCGTTCACGGCCCTCTTCCCGACATGACCAGCCGTGATCTCGAAGGATTCAAGGCGCCCTGGATCCGTCTGCGTCTGCCGGCAGGGACTTCGGTTTCGATGGCGGCACCGACGCTTGTCTGTTCATTGAGAAGGGACAGGAAATCGAAACAGAAGAGAGCGCTGGGGAGGCCTCCGGAACGGATCTTTCTGCGTTCGGGAAACTCCTGGCAGGACCACTCGTTCATCCCGGATGGAGGGATCGAGCTTGCCGGCCTGGCCAGCCATTCCCGGCCGGCGGTCTACCTCGGCTGGGATCGTCCGGAAGCCGCCAGCCTCTACTGGCAGGCGGCGGGAGGGACGTCCGGGTCGGCGGCAGAGCAGCCTCGGCTGGAGTGGGAATTTTCAGCAGAGGATTCTTTCCGCCAACTGGCGGTGGCTGATGGGACGGAGGCATTTACCCGCAGCGGAACCATCTCCTGGGAAGGGCAGGGAGCGTGGCAGCGCCGACGGCTCTTCGGCCGTGAGCTCTACTGGGTACGGGCAGGCTGGGCGGGAGGATTGTACCAGGCGCCGGTTTTCGTTGAAGGCCTGGTGCCCTGCGGGGTTGAGGTTATCGAGGGACATGCGGTCGGCCAGCAGCCGGCGATGCTTCATTTCAGCGAGTCGGCGGCGATGCTGCCGCCTCATCCGGACGGTGATTTTGAGCCCTTCACGAGCCTCTGCCTTTCACTTCCTTCCAGTGGAGGTCGAGCGGTATGGAAGACGCTGCGGGCGCAGTCCGGCTCCGGTGTTCCGGAGCCGGGCCGCTTCCGCCTGCGAAGGCGAGCCGATGGCTGCGTCGAGGTCGTGGTCGGTGAAGAGCTCCAGGGGCCGGTGAAGGCCAGGATCGAGGGTCTGCGAGCCGGCATCGGCCGGGCTGGAGCGAATACCGCCGGCCGCCTCGATGTGCTTGAATACGAAGCGGCTGGTCTCGAAAGTATTTCCCACCCGGTTGCGATCCTGGGAGGTTGCGGGGCTGAATCTGCGGCAGGTTTCCAGCGTCGCCTTGCGGCGGAGAACTCGATCGGTCCCGCGGTGGTGAGCGGAGCCGATTATCGGGATCTGCTGCGGGCTCTCGACCCCGGGCTTTCCCGTATCGAGGTGGTACCCCATCCGCTTCGTCCTGCGGAGGTCTGGGTTGTCGTCTGGGGAGCGGGCTGCGAACATTCCGATGCCCAGCGTCTCAGGAAGCTCGAACACTGTCTGCAGCAACGGGCGCCCCTGGGTACAATCGTTCATGTTGTTGAGCCGCTCAGGCTTCCCTTTACCCTGACCCTGGGCTTGTCCGGCGGAGAATGGTCGCGTGGGCAGAAGGATGAACTGGCGGCTTCGCTGTCGGAAGTTCTTGAGAAAGATCTCGATCCGCTGACCGGGGGAGCCTCCGGTGACGGAGCCGCGCTGGTTACGGAGCTCTCGGCCGGAGATTTCCAGGCCCGGGCTGCTGCTGCGGTTTCCGACGCGGATGTCACCGCCGAATGGGCCTTGAGGATTGACTCAACCCTCGCCGACGGAGCCTCCCTGGAGCTTCCAATCGGTCTTCCCGTGCTGGACTCGGTTACCATTGAGATGCGCCTGGGCGAGAGGTCGGCCGTTGTGACGGAGGAGGGCATCCGATGATTCAACGGCTGGAGACCGGAGGCCTGCAATTGAGGGAGCACCTCTCTCCCGCGTACCATCGGGCCGGCGGAGAGCCCCTTGAGCTTTGCCTGCGGACCGCACAGAGCCTGGTCGATGAGCTGGGGACGTTGCTTCGCGGCGAAGGAAGCGGAGATGAGCGCTATGGGGAGCTCCTCGCTGAGGCTTCCATGCTGACAGGCGTCTCAGGAGAAGGGGCCGTTACAGTTCCCGGATTGGTTTCCCTTCTTTCGCGAAACCTGCCCGGGGTAGAGATCTGGCCGGGAGTCGGACTCGCCCGGGTTTCCAGTCGCAGGGTGAGATTCAAGAGC
>CBFHWB010000028.1:0-32399 GCA_965659285.1 Planctomycetota bacterium
CAAGGCCTCGAATCGTTGTGGAGATTTCGCGGCAGCCTTCGCGTAGTCGAGGCGGAGCTCGGGAGCGCCGTCCTCGATGAAGGTACGCAGGGTCGGCAGAGCGGTCCACCACCAGTTCGGCTGGCTGTCGCTGGAGGCCCAGACCGGACAGCGCTCGGCGCTCTGGGTGACGATGAGCTCGGTCTGCTCAAGGTTCGACTCCAGTTCGTAGAGCACGGAGGTTTCAACCTCATCTATAAACCAGCGGTATTCCAGGCGGGACAAATCTTCGATGTCGAGGATCTCGAAATTACCTTCCATTTCCCTGGTCGGGTAGACGGTCTTTCCGCTGAAGGAATAGATGCCTCCCGGGCGCAGGTCCACCTTCGCCTCATCGCACCACCAGGCGGTCAACTCCCCGGGCTCGGTCAGGGCGCTCCAGACCCGCTCGGGGGGGAAGAGGATCTTTTCCCTGCGACGGATCTCCCAGGCGCCGCGGCGTCTTTTCGAAAGGTTTGAGACTTGGATCATCGCCATGGCATCAACGAGCCTTCGTTTCCGGGAAAATCTCTGGCCGGCAGAACCTGTCTCAGCCGACCTGGCAGGGATCATCCTCCGTGCCGATTGGGATCCTGTCGAGTCTTTCTTTCCGGGCGAGGCCGCTCAGGTTTCTTTCTTGCCCGCCGTATCCACTTCGTCGCCGCCGGGATTCTTGCCTCGTGGCTTGAGCGCGCGCGCCAGGGCCGCCATCAGGAGTGACGCCGCGGCGAAACAGGCGGCCACGGTGAAGACCGTCTTCAATCCGCTGCCTTCGCTGATCCAGCCGCTGAGAGCTGTTCCGGAGCCCATGCCGGCGCCGAAGGTGAGGATGAACTTCAGGCCGTAGATTCTCCCCCGCATACCGGGTGCGGTGTAGCGGGCGAGCAGGGTGTTTTCCACAGGCTGCACCGCGAACATGAAGAAGGCCATCGCGCTGGCGCCGATCAGCAGCCGCACACCGTCGAGCATTCCGCTCAGGTAGATGAGCGGAACGGTGCCCGCGAGGATGATGACGTAGAGGCCGCGCCCCTCACGGTTCTCCATCCAGTGGCCGGCGGCCACCTGTCCGAGGCCTCCGATGAAGAAGACCATGAACGGCAGATAGCCTTCTCCAACGATGCCTCCCAGCAGCGTGGAATTGTCGGCCCCGGCGGCGAGCCGATCCGGCAGCATGGTGATGATCAGGCTGTAGTAGATGCCGCCAAAGAGCATCGCGGTCAGCAGCAGGCCTACGACCGATCGACTTCCGCCCGGCGCGCGGTTCTCCCCGTCGGCCGCATCGATGGTTCTTTTCCCGCCCGTGTTGGAACATCCCAGCAGGAAGGCCAGCACGACCATCGGGACGGCGAGGCCAATGAAGGCCCAGCGCCAGTCTCCCGTCCACTGGGTCAGCTGCCTGGCGGCCAGGGGGCTCAGGGCGGTCCCAAGGCTGCCAAAGAGGCCGTTGATGCCCATCGCCTTCGCCGGCCTGCTGATTCCCTTGGAGATCAGCGCCAGGCCGACGGGATGGTAGATGCTGGTGCCCAGTCCGATGAGGGCGAAGCCGGCGGCGAGCTGCCAGGTGTCGCTGGCGAATCCCGTGACCGCTCCGCCTCCGGCGGACAGGAGGAAGAAGGCTACCAGCAGAGGCTTCTCGCCATAGCGGTCGCTCAGCCAGCCGGCGGGTATGGCGCCGACACCGAAGAGCACCAGGCTGATCGAGGCCAGCGAGGTCAACTCCTCAGCGCCCAGGCCATCGAAGGAACTCCTGATTTCAGGCTGGATTGCCGTGAAGAGGTGGATGTAGACATGCGTCATCGCGTGCCCGATGCACGTGAAGAGCAGGATGTTGCGTTGGATCTTCTTGTCGCTGTCCATTTGTTCGCTCAGAATTTCTCCAGGTAGGCGACGAGATCGGCGATGGATAGAGGCTCCAGCCCGGAGAGGAGTCCCGCGGGCATCAGCGACAGCGCCCGCGTTCTCGACTCAATAATCGCCGAAGGATCCAGGCGTCGGTAGCGGCCTTGCCGGGTGATGGTCACCAGGGCGTTACGGGCGGAGTAGACCTGGCGACCCTGGACCACCTCACCTTTTTTCAGGATATATTCTGTCAGGTAGTAGCGTTTCGCCACCAGCTTGTCGGGCAGGATGATCTCGGTGAGGAGGGCTTTTCTCCCCAGTCGCCGCGCGGCTCCGCGCAGGTCGGGACCCACTCGCTGTCCTCCGCCATCGAGATGGTGGCAGCTGCCGCAGGAGCGGGCTTCGAAGACCTTCCTGCCGCGTCCGGCGTCGCCGGATTTCCAGGGGACGGTGGAGAGGAGCTCTTTAACGAGCTTTTCTCCGGCGAGCTGGCCCGCGAGGAGCTCATCGAGCTCATCTTTTCGCTCCGGGAGGGCTTTTTCGATCCACTCCCGCCAGCAGTCGAGGGCCGCTCCCTGGCTCTTTTTCACGCCGGAGCGGTAGCCGCAGTCTGAGCCCGTGAGTTTTTCTAGCCGCTGAGCCAGCTTGTCGCGTAGACCCAGGTGGCCCGGGTCGGAGTCGGCGAGATGGATCCAGCGCACCAGCTCAACTGCCTCGGCGGACGGTTCGGCGGGGTTTTCCAGGCGATCGAGTCCCTTCAGGGCCGTCGATACGAGCAGCAGGTCGTCGCCGGAGAGCGCGTCGAGGAAGAGCTCGCGGTCCTTGGGCGCGGGAGCGCGGGAGAGGCCATCGAGGGTCCGGCGGCGCAGATCTCTCCGTCCGGCGAGCTTTCTGAGAAGATCCTGAACCGTTTCTCGGTCCTTTTTGTTGGATTGGGTGTTGAGATAATCGAGGATCTTGCCGATGGAGGGGGCGTCTTTCGGAAGGGGTTTTTTCAGCAGGATGGCGGCGGCCCTGACGCGCGTTTCCTTTGCACCCCCGGCGATCATGCCGAGATGCTCGGGGTCGCCAAAGCGGGGATCGGCCACGATGGCCACTCCAAGCTCCCGGTGACGGCGTAGTAAACGCTCCCAGATCGCTCGCGCGTAGGTGTTCCACTTGTTGTCCCGGCCGACTCCTTGTGCGCGGATCTTGGCGGGCAGGTCGAGGCCGATGCCGGCGACCTTGCGTATCGTTTCAGCGGACCACTCACCCCTCAGCCTTGCCAGGCACCAGAGCAGGAACATGTCGTCCGCGGCGGGGGAACTGGCCGCGGTGTCGGCGGCCATGCGCGCCGCGAGCCCGGGAGAGCCGGAGCCCAGCTTCCCCGCCAGGCGACGAGCCTCGATGACGAGGCGGCGGTCGCCGGTTCCGGCCAGGGGCTCGATAGCGTCCAGGGTCCGCTCTACAGTCTCCCGGCGGCCTGAGAGGTCTACGCGGTCCCATTGGGTGTCGAAGGTCGCGTAGCGCGGATCTTCGCCCGCCTCGAGGCGGTCGAAGGCGGCGTTGATGAGCCGCAGGGCATCGAGGCGGTCTTCTGTTCCCGTGGTCTTTTCGGCAAGGAGCTCAAGGCCGAGCTTGACGCTTTCCCCGGGCAGCTCTCCCCGTGCCGCGGCCCGTGCCAGCACCCAGCCGCGGACGATTTTTTCACCGGCCGTTTTCGCCGCCGGCAGACGGGCGGGTTCGAGATGCGAGAGCGAGGCGATGACGGCCTGCCGCAGTCGGCGGTCGCCGCTGTTGGAGAGTTGGAATACGGCCTTTACAAGGGAGGCCGAGCCGGGGGCTTCCCAGAAGCGCGCGGCGCTCTCTACCGCGTTACGCTGGACCAGGGCCGAGGCGTCCTTCAGCAGGGGTTCCAGCCCGGCGGGTTTTCCATGGACGCCGAGCCAGCGGGCCGCCTGCGCGCGGACGCTCGCGTGATGGCAGCTCGCCGCCAGGCTGGAGGCGAGCGGGGCCACCCCATCAAAGAGCTCGATGCAGACCTCGAGGGCGCGCAGACAGCGCCTGGGGGATCCGCACTGGGCTGATCCGGGTGCGAGGCAGCCGAGGAATTCCAGGAAGGGCGCGCTGCCGAGCTTCCTGGCCTTGAGCTGCCATCCGGTTCGCGACCAGGCGCTCAGGGTCTCCGGGGCGTCAAGCACCTCCAGCAGGGGAGCAGGCGGAGTTTTGTTTTTTACCGGTGGTTTCTTCTTCAGGCTGATCCTGTAGACCGAGCCCGCCACTCCCCGTCCGCCGGATGAGACCAGCAGGGATCCGTCGGGAGCGGTTTCGATGTCGCTGGGCGCGAAGGAGACCCGCCCGTTGGTGTGGAGGAAGGTCTCGGGTTCGGCCCGGTAGCTCGCCCCGGCGACCCCGGGCCTGACGAGATAGATCCGTCCCAGGGTCCAGTCGAGGGCGAAGATGCCGCCGCGGTAAGAGGCATCGAAGAGCTCGTGATCGTAGACCTCTACCCCGGTCGGTGAACCGCGGTGCACCTCGGCGGTTGGTCGAACGCTGTCGAGAGCGTAGGTCGGCACCTTGCCGGAACCGATTGAGCGCCAGCCGCAGTCGGCGCCGGGGGTGAAGTGGTAGATCCTGCAGGAGCGGTACCAGCTCATGCCCTCGTCGCGTTCCCCGTCAGAGTCCCAGCCGAAGACCGCGCCGGTGGGGGCGAAGTCGAAGTCGTAGGCGTTGCGCATGCCCTCGCTCCAGACCTCGATGGAGCGCGCCTCGAGGTCCATGCGGCAGAAGATGCCGGCGTAGTAGTGTTTCACCGGAGAGAAGCCCTTCACCCGGGAGTGGGGAAGTCCGCAGTAGTTGCCGCCGAGGAAGTAGAGGCTGCCGTCGGGGCCGACGCGCAGGGCGTGGGAGCCGTGCTCACCGCCGGTGGAAAGCGGCAGCAGCAGCTTCGGGGGGCCATCGGCAACACCATCTCCATCGGCATCATCGTAGCGCTCGAGTCCGCGTCCGCCGGTTGTGTAGAGAGAGGTGCCGTGGAAGACCATTCCCTGGCAGCCGCGCGCCGGACCCTTGTAGAAGTTAACCGCCCGGTCGAGGATGCCATCGGAGTCGGTGTCCTCAAGACGCCGGATGTAGCCCGGGCCGCTGACGTGGATCCTGCCGCGCGCATCGAGCGCAAGCGAGTAGATGTTGGTTGCCAGCGAGTCTCCCCCGATCTTCTCGATCCGGAAGGAATCGGGCTCGGCGAAGGTGAAGCCCTTCTCCTCTCCTTCGGCGGGAATTCCCCGCGCGAGGATCAATATGAATAGGAAGATCGCGCCGCTTGCTGTTCGCATGAGTTCAGAAATCATCTGGTCGGTCAGGAATACGCTCGACTCAGCCTACCAATGTAGCCCAGGGGCCGGTCGCGGTCTACTGCACCGGTCGCCTCAGGATCCTTGACAGTCCGATACAGGTTACCTATTTTGATGGGCGCGATCTGAGTTTAATCCATCCAGGCGAGGTAAACGGGCAATGAGCGAATTAGAGACCAAGGTAGAGGCAGACCGCCAGGCGATTGTCGCGGCTAGAGAAAAGGGAACCGGCGCGACGCTGAAAACCTATGCGAAGCTTTCCGGCCCCGGCTGGCTGCAGGGCGCCATCACCCTCGGCGGAGGGTCACTCACCGCCAGTCTCTACATCGGGGTTATCGGCGGCACCGAGATGCTCTGGCTGCAGCCGCTGATGATGGTCCTCGGGGTTATTATGCTCAGCGCCATCGCCTACGTCACGCTTTCGACCGGAGAGAAACCGTTTCGAAGCATCAACCGTCACGTCAGTCCGGTGCTGGGGTGGAGCTGGGCGATCGCCACCTTGCTGGCCAATATGGTCTGGGCGATGCCGCAGTTCGGACTCGGCAGCGCCGCGCTCGAGCAGAACCTGCTCCCCGATGTTTTTGGGGGAGATTCAGGAAAATACATCGCCGCTTTGCTGCTGTTCGCGGTCGCGGGTGGAATTCTCTGGCTGTATGACGCAGGGGGCAAGGGAGGGAAGTTCTTCGACATCCTGCTCAAGAGCATGGTGGCGGTGATCGTGCTCTCCTTCTTCGCGGTGGTGGTTTCGATGGGCTTCAGCGGGTCGGGGGTGACATTGGGAGAGATCCTGGCGGGCTTCATTCCTGACTTCAGCCTGTTTACCGAACCGGCTGAGAGGTTCAGGGTTGCGCTCGAGGCTGTTGCCGCGCAACAGCAGGAGTTCTGGCGCGAGAGGATCCTTACCCTTCAGAGGGACATCATGATTACAGCCGCTGGAACGGCGGTTGGTATTAATATGACCTTCCTGCTGCCCTACTCGATGCTCAAGCGCCGCTGGAGTAAGGATTTCCGCGGCCTGGCGAGCTTTGACCTCGCCACCGGGCTCTTCATTCCCTTCGTGCTGGCCACCAGTTGCGTCGTCATCGCTTCGGCGGCCCAATTCCATGGTGAGTACGACAAGGGCCTGGTGGGAGAGGCGGAGAGGACCGAGCAGTCCGCTAAGTTGGCGGGAGGATACCAGAAGGAAATCGATGCCCGGATCAAGACCCTTGGGTCGGAGGTGGAGGTTTCCGTGGCGGAAAAGAAAATCGCCTCGATGCTGGTGAAGCGTGATGCGTGGCAGCTTGCCGGTTCTCTCGACAAGCTGACGGGGGAGGGTTCGGGTTCCTCTCAGCTCATCTTCGGCATAGGGGTCCTGGGCATGGCGATCTCGACGATCATCATTCTCATGCTCATCAACGGTTTCACGATCTGCGAGATGTTCAACCTGCCCATGAGCGGAACGGCTTACCGGGTCGGGAGCTTCCTGCCGGGAATCACCGGCGCGCTGGGTTTCCTGTTTCTCTGGGGCGATTCCGAGTCGAGGCTGGCACTGGCCATTCCAACCAGTGTTTTCGGGCTCTGCCTGCTGCCGCTGGCCTATATCACCTTTATCCTGCTGATGAACAACAGGAAGGTGCTCGGCGACAATATGTTGCAGGGCGGCAAACGCACGGCGATGAATATCGCCATGGGGGTTGCTTTCATGGCGGCATCGATTGGCGCAGGTTTCGCGATCTGGAGCAAGACCCAATTCTACTTTGGATCCGGATGGTTCGGAGTCGGTGCCGTTGCGTTCCTGGTTCTGCTGGCGGTCGTGATTCGTCCAACTCCAGAAGCTGAGCCAGAGGCGGGGGAACGGGAAGCTGACGATCCGGCCGGGGCCGATGATGGTCCAGAGGCGGAAGAAACCGCTGCGTCCGAAGATGATCCGGAGGGGGCTGAAGAAGCCTAGAGTCCTTTACCGGGCCCCTCGATCAGGCCGCCGCGGTCGCGGGTCTTGCCGCCGACGCCGCGGCGGATGTTGAGCTTGCGGCCATCGCGCACGCCATCGGCATAGCTGCGGCTGCGCGCTACGCCGGAGCCCGAGACGCTCCGGATGCGCGGATTCAGATGGCGATAGTACTCGGTGAGCCGGGTGTCGCCGACCCAGACCAGGCCCTGTTCCTGTTCGAGGGTGTCCTTCTGGCGTTCGAGCTTCTGCTTGAGACCCTGGAGCAGACCGGCAAGGTATTGGAGCCGGGTGCCGCGAAGCTTCTTTTTCGTCGCAGTGGAGGCCTTGTGGGCTGCCCAGAGGGGTTCTGAGGCTCCAGTCACGTAAGCGTAGACGTAGGAGGCGATCTCGAGGTTCTGCTTCGTGCCGCAGATCTGCAGGCGCTTGCCGGGCTTGTCGCGGGACGGGTCGTAGGAGTAGGTCCAGATGGCCAGCACGAAGAAGTATTCCTGCAGGATATTCGACAGGACGTACTGGTACTCCTGCACCCGGGAGGCGCAGTCGCCAAGGTAGCGGAAGCCATAGTCGCGTTTGCCTGCGAGATCCTCGAATTCGAGGTTGTACTTCAGCAGGTATTTCTGCGCCAGGCGCATGGCGGTGGCGGCCTCATGCTCGTTGGGGCTGCCAGCGAGGGCGAGGAGCTCCTTGATGCGTCCGAGCCTGCGGTCCTTGTCGGCGGCGGAGTCTTCCAGTTTTCCCATCGAGGCGGTACCGGCTTTTGCGGCGGGGTCGCAGCGCAGCAGGCCGCAGGCATCCTGGAACTCCTTTCCGTGGGGAGCAGCGGCGCCGAGTCCGAGGTGTTCCTGCACGTACTGGTGCGCCATCTCATGGCGCAGGGTCTCGAGGACGGCTTCCCATTCGTGATCGAGAATGTGGTCGCGGCTGATCATCAGTGTCCGCCGGTTGCCATCCCAACTGCCGAGTTTTTTTTTAGAGTCGCCGATGCGGAAGACGGGGCGCTTCAGGGCGCAGCCGAGGTACTGGTAGTTCACCTGGTCGTAATGCCAGGCCAGGCGGGTCAGCCAGGCGCGTTCGAGCGCCTCGGGCAGGACACCCGGGCCGGCTTTCAGGTCTTTGCTCTTCTGTCTTGCAGCCATCGGCTCCTCGAATTGTCGCTCAGGGCTGTGATGCCAGTGAGAGCTTAACGCCGTCGGGAGGCTCCGGCAAGGACCGCTCCGCCAGGCGTTGAGCTCCGGCAGGTTCTTCTCTTTTTCGCGGGAGCCGACTATACTCAGGGCCACTTGAACGGAGCCTGTTTATCTGATGGAACTCTACATCTACGAAACGCCCGAGGGAAACGTCGCCGACTTCCGGCCCTACCTCGATGGTTTTGACCATTCCTTCGCCGATCATCGGGAGCTGCAGCCTTCCGATCAACGCCTCGAGAAGGTGAGCCACCTGAAGCATCCCACCTACCAGTACGACCTTGCCGGCAAGCTCCGCTTCATCGGCCTGGCGGCGGTCAGGTGGAAGGAGTTGATGATCTTTCCTATCTCCTGGGACGGAGAATTCGCCCCGGTTGAATGGGGACAGCCGACCGGGGACCCAGCGTCCTGACAGCCCGCCTGGCCGGCTCTGCAGGGACCGCCTCTTTGACCCTGGGCTCCGTGTCCATCGGCTTGACCACCGTCTCAGTTGTTTTATTGGAATTTTGAGCGGGCGGCTCAGGAAGGTCTGTTTCCACCGCGGGAGCGGTTGTTATTTCAGACGGGAGCTCGGGAACTGGAGTTTCGATTATCACGGCCGTCGCCGGCTCTGCCGCTATAGCTTCCGGGAGAGCCTCGGGCACATCTAAGGTCTCGACCGCCTGCGTCTCCTCGGTCGGAGCCTCCGGGACCGTCTTGACTGTAGGGTTCGAATCCATCGCCCAGGCCGGCCGGGTGTCCCTGCCGGCGGAGATACCCGCGAGGAGGGCGAGGCTGATGATGATGCTCGAGATCAGCGAACTGACGACCAGGGCGTAGTGGTTTTCGAGCAATGTGCTTAAGCGCCGGGTCATTTGATGATTACCCCTTTTCCAATTTTCCCGCGGAAGTATAGACTGGGCGCGGCTGGTATCCCGGCCGCCGGTGGATTCCTCGTTTCCAGGAGAGGATCCTTTTTTACCCAACTTCCAGGCGACCGAATATGCCCCGGAAAAGACCCACTCGAAGCTCCGCCAATCGTTATGTAGACGAAGCCTCTATGAAGGAACTCGACCAGATTCGAGCGCCTCTTTACAGGGAATTGGAAAAGCTCAGCAAAGAGATCTCCTACCAGGCCGGCAAGGACTCGCATCTCTGCTGTACCCGCAAATACAACCAGATGCGCATCTCTCCGCTCGAGGCGCGCTCCATCGCTATCGCGTTTCGCGAAAACCCCGAGCTTCGCAGAGGATTACCAGCAGTTCTCGACCGTCTCGAAGAATCCCTCAAGGGTCTTTCCGATAACGGCGAGAGGCAGGCTTTTGACTGCCCCCTCCTGGAGAAGGGAAAGTGTATGGTCCACAACATAGCGAAGCCGGTGGGCTGCCTGGCCTGGCATCCCAGGCAGTACAGCGATCCCGAGGGGGAGTACGGGTTTACCGGGAAGGGCTGGACGGCCTTTTCCTCAAGGGATGGTCTCAACGACAAGTACCTGGGCCCGGATTGGAAGCTGCGGGTCATTCCGCTCTGGCTGAAGAGGGTGTTTTCCCGGGAGCTCAACTACAGGGCTCGCTCGGCGGAGGGCGGGGGGGCGGGCGCCCGGCGAAACCGGGGCGGGAAAAACAGGGGACGGAACTGAACCGCGGGGGTACGAAGGGGACGAGGTCTGAAGAAGGCGTCCTGGCTTGAGCGGTCGGTAAGCGCGGGAGCGCTTACTTTTTACTCTTGGACTTCTTACCCCAGCGTTTTTCTTTTCCACGGGCGGGCAGAGAGCCGTGGTTGGCCCGTTTGCTGCGCCAGCTGAGTTTTCCGTTACGCTTGCGATGTGCCATTGCTACTATCCTGTGCGACTGCGAATAAGGGCACGAGGCTAACAGTCGCCGAGCTCCGCGACAAGTACATTCTCCTTCCTGAAGGCCTGATATACATGATCTTCGGAACTTACCTTTTTTCATGCGGGAAGCTTGCTTGTCAACGGAACGTCTAATCGTGCAGAATTCCGGTCGTCAGCGGGAGATGAGGCGTTTTCAGCCCCTCCCGAGCATTTATCTGCGAGTGAAACGACAGAAAGCGAGCTCTTCATGATGGAAGAATTTCGAGTTTCCGCGGTCCAGATGGACGTGCGCCTGGGAGAAAAGGATGCCAATCTCGAGCGCATGGATTCCTTCGCCCGGCTCGCGGTCGCGGAGGGAGCCGCCCTGGTCGTTTTTCCGGAGTGTTCCCTGACCGGCTATTGTTTCGAGTCGCGTGAAGAGGGGTCCGCGGTCGCCGAGCCGGTTAGAGGCCCCGCTGTAGAGTCCATGACGGAGCTCTGCCGGGAACTGGATATTCTTACGGTCTTCGGTTTTCTCGAGAGTGATGGGGAGAGCCTTTACAATTCCCTCGCCCTTGTCGGGCCGGATGGCCTGCTCGGCAGCTATCGAAAGGCCCACCTGCCGCATCTGGGTATCGATCATTTCGTTGACCGGGGAGATAACCTCTCCACCGTACACGAGACGCCGCTGTGCCGCCTTGGAATGAATATCTGCTACGACGGCGCTTTCCCGGAGAGCGCCCGCCTGCTCGCTCTCGCTGGAGCCGACCTCGTGGTGCTGCCGACCAACTGGCCTCCCGGCGCCGAAGAATTCGCCAGCTACGCGATCAACACCCGCGCGCTGGAGAACGCCATGTATTACCTTTCGGCCGACAGGGTGGGAGAGGAACGGGGCTTTCGCTTCATCGGATTGTCGCGCATCTGTGATGTACACGGAAGGAATCTCGCCGAGGCCGATGGAGAGTCCGAGATGGTCCTGACGGCCGCCATCGATCCCGTCCAGGCCCGCCGCAAGCGGATCGACAGGGTTCCGGGCAAGCATTGGATCGATCGCATGGCGGACCGTCGGCCGGAGCTCTACGGTCCGTTGGCGGGAGAAGATCCCTCGGCGGAAAATTGAGATCTTTCAGATGTCGGCCTTGATCCGAGGCATGGGAGACCACAGACTTCCCGAATGAAGAACGAAGCGGAGAAGGTATTCGAGGCTCTCGGTGACAGCGGCCGGCTCACCGTCCTGACCGGCGCCGGGATCAGCGCCGAGAGCGGCATCTCCACCTTTCGCGACAGCGGCGGTCTCTGGGACCAGTATGAGATCGAGGATGTGGCGACACCCGAGGCCTACGCGGCGAATCCATCCCTGGTGCAGGATTTCTACAATATGCGCCGAGCCCACCTGGGAACCGTTCAGCCCAACGCCGGACACCAGGCGCTGGTCCGTCTCGAGGAGCTTCTGGGCGACCGTTTTACGCTGATTACCCAGAATGTCGATGACCTGCATGACCGGGCCGGCTCCCGCCGTCTTCTTCATATGCATGGCGAGCTCTACAAGGCCAGGTGCGTCGACTGCGGGGTGGCGGTTGAGTGGCGCACGGATATCTCCCTGGATGACCGTTGCGAGAGCTGCTCCGGTTCGATGCGGCCGCATATCGTCTGGTTTGGCGAGTTGCCCTTCTACCTCGAGAGGGAAATTCCGGAGGCCTGCGCCTCGAGCGCGGTCTTCTTCAGCATAGGAACCAGCGGCATGGTCTATCCCGCCAACACGCTGGCCTCGCAGGTGAAGGCGCGCGGAGGGTTCTGCGTCGAGATCAACATCGAGAAAACCGCCGGCCAGGGTGTTTTTGATCTCCAGATCGAGGGCAAGGCAGGGGAGACCCTTCCTCTTCTGATTGCCGCGCTGGAGGTTCTTCTGTGAGCCTGGGCAGTCTCCATGGGATGTATTCGGACCTGTCGTTTTTTGTCGAAAGAAGCGTTGGAATCTGTGGTCTCGGGCTCCTGGTGCATACAATACGGGAGGTTTAACAGGCGGCGCCCGCTGTGTATCGTTCGGGCGCCATGATGATTCTCCGGGGAAGTCTGCCCCGTTTTGGACTTGGAAAAATATGAAACGCAAAATACTGACAGGTATGGTTCTCGCGATCGCGATCGTGGGGATCATCACGTTCTTTTTCCTGAGAGATTCCGGCAGTGGTGATTACGCCCTGGGGGATGTTGACCAGCAGGGCTCTGGTGTCGAGTTCGCGGCTGAGACCGCAGAGCCGGGATCCGATGAAAAGCCCGGGTCCGAGACTGCAGAAAAGACCGGCGAAGAAGAGACGGCCGGGGAGGAAGAGGAAGTTACCGAGCCGCTCCTGGTCGGGAGAGTGGTTGGCGAGGGGCAAGGCATAGCCGGAGCCCATGTGCGGCTCTATTCAACCGGGGAGCTCGAGGTTCTCATGAACCGGGTAGAGCGCATCGTTCCCCAGGGGGGACAGATGCCGGACATACCGGCTCTGCTCGAGGCGGTGAGGGGCGAGCTCGAGCGATTCAGGACAATGGGGACGGAGGTTACGACCGATGACACCGGCCGGTTCGAACTGCTTGAGGGTGCCCCCGGAGGCTACTTCATCCTGACCATAGCCGATGGCTGGATCTTCAAGTACGGGGACGTGGTCAGCATTGACCCTGAGAGAACAGCCGAGGTCACCATCCAATTGGAGCGCGGCAGCAGGATCAGCGGCAGGGTCGTCTCGACCTCGGGCCTGGGTATTCCCGGGGCTACCGTTGTCGCGGAGTACAGACCCCCCGGTCTCCCCGGGGTCGGCAAGATCGTTGGCCGCGTGCTTCGCATGGTCAACGGAGAGTTTCTGAAGGGTCCCTTCTCCGCGGTCACGGCAGAGGATGGCGGCTTTTCGCTCGACTCCCTGCCGCCGGGTCTCTACGACCTGGCCGCCAGCAAGCTCGAGGGCGTCGAGAGCCGTCTCGAGATGGTCCAGAGCGGGACCGATGGAGCGGTAGTGGTTCTCGGCGGACCGGCCACCCTGCGCGGCTTCCTGGTCGATGATGATGACCTCCCGGTCGGGGGAGTGGTCATTGACCTCGAGCCTGTCGAGGAACGGATCAGTCTTCCTCCGATGGCGGCCGGCTTCAGCGACCTCGCCAACACCTTCAATCATTACATGGGCTATCTGCCCGAGAAGACCCTCTCGAGTCCCGATGGCAGCTTTATCTATCGCCAACTGGGCGCCGGGAAGTATCGCCTGAGCATCCAGCAACCCGGCCTTCTGCCGACAGTGAAGGAGGCGACGGTCGATTGGGAGGAGAATGTCTCGATCGGCCTGGTCAGGGTCAACCGCGGGAAGAAGATCTCGGGTATCGTCCGCTCAGAGGAGGGCGCTCCGCTCGCGGGGGCGACCATTATCGCCTCGCCCGAGAGCAGCAACTTCCTGACCATGGGCTCGATGATGAATGATTTTGCTACCGGGCGCCTGCAGGTGGACACCGGCGCCGACGGCACCTTCTCCGTTACCGGGCTGCGCCGCAAGCGCTACAAGCTGAATGTCACCAAGCGGGGTTTTGCGCCCGCGAGCAAGAAAAACATCATGGCCGGCGCCGAGGAGCCGGTCGAACTGGTTCTCGCTACGGGGCTCACGGTCAAGGGCCGGGTGCTGATCGCGGGCAAGGACAAGCCCCTGCCGGGAGCCAGGGTGGAGGCCCGGGGAGTGAGAACCGTTTCCGACGAAGATGGTTATTTTGTCCTCGAGGGTGTCATCCAGCGTGATCCTGATGGAGAAGGCTTCGGTCCATTTGGAGGCGGAAACGGCGGCCCCTTTGGCGGCCGTCCCCGCGGACGCCCGCGAGGAGATGAAGATGAAGACACGGAAGAGGATGATCCCGAGGAACGCGCGGATCTGGATTTCAGCGTCACCGCCAGGATGAAGGGCTACGGCGGTCGACGGGTCGAGCTTCTTTTCGATGACCTTCCCGACCTGGTTAAGATCGAGCTTTCTCCGGCTCCCGCGATCACGGGTGTCGTCTACGACCCGGAGGGCAACCCCGCTCCGGCTGCTCTTGTCAGGCTCAGCTATCCCTTTCCCCAGGCATTCGAGAGCCTGGGATTCTTCGATACCAGCATGATCTTCAAGGCGGTCACGGTCAGTGATCGCAACGGCCGCTTCAGCTTCAGCGATTTTTCCTCTTCGGAAGACAGCGAGTATCGGATGATTGCCGATCACGTTTCCTACGCGCGCGGCTACTCGGAGACCTTCTCCTATTCTCCCGAGTTCGATCCTGACCAACTGGTCGAGATCCAGCTTGAGAAGGGCGGCGAGATCGAGGGAGTGGTCACCAGCGGTGGACAGCCGGTGGCCGGGGCGACCCTGCGTCTTCGGCGACGCAGCGAGAGGGAGAGATCAACCCAGGAGCAGATGTTCACCAATATGCTCGGGCTGCCCAAGGGCGGCGAGGAGGCCCGAACCAACTCCAAGGGCGAGTATTCCTACAGCAACGTCGGTATCGGTCAGTACACGATCAGCGCGGAGGTTTCCGGTTTCAAGGAGTCCTCCGAGGAGGAGGTGGTGATCGAGGGTGGCGACAGCAAGGCGATCAACTTCGACCTTGACCCCGGCGGGAGTATTTCAGGAACGGTTCTCGATGCGGCCGGCACCGTGCTCGCCGGCGCCAAGGTTCGATTGCTGCAGATGGAGAACCAGCCTGAAGGTTTTCGCCGCGCGCAGAAACACTTCGGGGGATCCTACAAGTCGACGGTTACCGAGGATGACGGCACTTTCAGTATCGATGGGCTTCCCGAGGGAGCCTATTCGGTTATCGCGGAGAAGGGAGGCTATCGCCAGGAGGAGCTTGAGGGAGTGAGCCCGGGGGATGATGGCGTTCGGATCGTTCTTGTTCTTTCCGCCGCGCTTCTCGGGCGGGTCACCGACCAGGCCACCGGCGCGCCGTTGACGAGCTTCCGGCTCACGCTCCAGCATGAGGGCTCCTCCAGCAGGTTCCCCTGGGGCGGCTCGCGCGAGATCAACGACCCGGATGGACGTTTCAAGAGAGAGGATCTCGAGCCGGGGCGCTACGAGGTCAAGCTGCGAGCGGCGGGCTACGTTTCCTTCTCCACCGAGCTGGACATAGTCCAGGGCGAGCGCCTGGAGCAGAATTTCTTCCTGGTCCGCGCCGGCCGCCTGGGCGGAGTGATCACGGACCAGGCCACCGGCACGCCCCTGCGCGGAGCCTTCGTCAAGCTTGTCCCCGACACCCGTCTGCTGTCGGCTCAGAAGCCGGCGACGGAGAAGGGTATCTCGAAGGTGGGCGAGCCGGTCGAGGCCGAGGCGGTTGACGAGGCGAAGGAGCGCGAGGAAGATACCCGCGCAATGTTCGATTACTACAACAATACGAATCTTGGCGCCGCTGAAAAGACGGCGGCGGATGGGAGCTTTCTCATCGATACGGTCCCCTCGGGTCCCCAGAGAGTCCTCGTCAGCCATCCGGACTATGTGCAATCTGAGGGCAGGGTCGAGGTCGCTCTCGGTGATGCGGCGGAGATGCAGTTCAGCCTCTCGCCGGGCATGTATATCTCCGGCCAGGTCCAGGATGAGGCAGGAGAGGCTCGCAGGGGAATCGTTGTCTTTATTCGCGGAGCAACCGAGGACAACCGGTTTGTGCGCAAGGCTGATACCACCGATGCGGATGGGAGCTTCAGGATCGAAGGGATCGCCTCCGGTCGCTACAGGGTGTTTGCCGTCGTACGCGGAGGCGGAGCGCGCTCCGAGCCGCAGATCATCAACCTCGCGCGCAGCAAGGATGATTTCCAACTGGTCCTGCCGGGTTCGAACCGCTGATCCGCGGCGGAGACCGCAGGCGAGTACAGGAATGACCGACGAGGATATCCCACCAGCCGAGCCGCCCCGTTCCGCGCTCAAGCCCCCCGCGGGAGACCCCACCTCGATTTTCGAGGCTTTTCGCGGTGTCCATTCGACCGAGCTTCTGACCGCGGCCGTGGCCCACTTCGAGATCTTTTCCAGGCTTGAGGGAGGTGCCCTGGATGCCGCCGAGCTGCGGGAAATGATCGGGTTGGGCGAGCGGCCCTTCGTCGTTCTGTCTACCGCATTGAAGGCCATGGGGTTGCTCGCCGCCGGTTCCGCGGGAGAGTTCGAGTTGACGCCCCTGGCCCGGGAGCACCTTCTCGAGGGGAGTGATTTTTATGTCGGAGACTATGTTCGGCTGGCAGCCGACAATCCCTCCGTTCTCGCGATGGTGGAGAGTCTTCGAGCCGACCGCCCGCGAGGCAGCGATCCCGAAGAGGGTGGGGCAGCCTACATCTACCGAGATGGGATCAAGTCCGCTATGGAGGACGAGGAGGCGGCGCGTTTCCTGACCATGGCGCTGGCCGGCAGGGCGGCTAACGTGGCGCCGCTCCTGGCGCGGGCGGCCTTGCTGGAGGACAGCGAACTCCTGCTCGATGTAGCCGCAGGCAGCGGGATCTACAGCGCCGCGCTGTTGCAGGCCAATCCAGGCTTGCGGGCCATCGCCTGGGAACGCCCGGAGGTTGTCAAGGTGGCGCTTGAGCTTGCCGGCGAATACGGCCTCGGCGACCGGCTGGAATGCGTCAGCGCCGATATGTTCGTCGACGAGGTTCCTCCGGGGGTTGATGCCATTCTCCTGTCGAACGTTCTGCACGATTGGGATGTTCGAGAATGCCGCGGGCTGGTGACTCGCCTGGCCGCGTCCCTGCCTTCGGGAGGGAAGCTGCTGGTGCACGATGTTTTTCTCAACGATGAACTCGATGGTCCGCTGCCGATCGCTCTCTATTCAGCGGCGCTCTTTTCGCTGACGGAGGGACGGGCCTATTCAGCGGCTGAGTACCGCTCCTGGATGGAAGAGGCGGGGCTTGAGCCGGGCGAGATCACTCCTACGCTGGTTCATTGCGGAGTCCTTACGGGCGTCAAGGTCTGAGACCATCGCTACAGACCCTGCTCGCAAAGGAGCGGTGTTGCTTTCAATATGCGTCGAGCGGTACGGAAGTACGGCGGGGGCCGTTACTTGCGTTTTTCGACGTGCCAGGTGTGCTTGCGCAGCCTGGGGCAGTATTTCTTCAGACGAAGCTTCAGCCCGCGACGGCGAGAGACGAGGTAATTGCGTTGCCCGCTTTCCTCGCAAGTCAGCCAGACCTGTTCAACTCGTTCTTTCTTCTTGGCCATTTCCGTCTCCAGAAGCTTTATTCAAACAGAAGAGCATAATGCCCCGGGCAGCTTGATGCAACGCCCTGTTGGTAAAACTGGCAGGAGAATATGAGCGGGAGGCGAGGTGAAACCAACCCCTCATGTTCCGAAAATCCGCTCCGGGAGGCTAATTCGCGACAAAATTCACCAGGCTGTCGGGTACGGCGATGACCTTTCGGACGGTGAGCCCCTCGAGAGCCTCGACGACGGCGGAGTCCTGGCGGGCGAATTCCTCGAGGCCTTCGGCATCGAGGCCCGCGGGCACGCTGATGCGAGCGCGGATCTTGCCCATTACCTGGATCGCGACCTCTACCTGGTCTTCGACCAGGAGGCTCGCATCCGCTTCGGGAAACGGCTCGTAGGCGAGGCTGCCGGAGTGGCCAAGCTTTTCCCAGAGCTCCTCGGCGAGATGGGGAGCGAAGGGGGCGATCATCTTTACCAGGCTCTTGGCGGTCTCGGCAGGGATGCTGTCGAGACCGGTGAGGGCGTTGTTGAGCTCGATCATTTTCGCTATGGCGGTGTTGAAGCCGAGCGAGTCCATGTCCGCGCGAACGCCGGCTATGGTCTTGTGCAGCTTTTTCTGCAGCTCGCCGTCAGCCGGTTCGGAAGAGACCCTGAGTTCACCGCTCTCCTCGTCGACAAGATTTCTCCAGAAGCGCTGGAGGAAGCGATGGGAGCCGATGATATCGCGAGTGTTCCAGGGCTTGGACGCTTCGAGCGGACCCATGTACATCTCGTAGAGCCGCAGCGTATCGGCGCCAAAATCGGAGCAGATCTCATCGGGAGTGACGGCATTCTTGAGGCTCTTGCCCATCTTGCCGAATTCCCGACTCACCGGTTTTCCATCGTGAAAGAACGAGCCCTCTTTTTCTTCGACCTCCGAGGCCTCGACGTAGATGCCGCGCTCGTCGGTAAAGGCCGCCGCCTGGACATAGCCCTGGTTGAAGAGCTTGTGGAAGGGCTCCGGAGTGGAGACGTGACCGAGATCGAAGAGTAGCTTATGCCAGAAGCGCGAGTAGAGCAGGTGCAGCACCGCGTGCTCGGCCCCGCCGACATAGAGGTCGACACCACCGATCCTGGAGGTTCCGGCATCGTAGCTCTCGGGCCGGGTCTCCTCCTCCTTGCCGCTGAGCATCCAGTAGCCTTCGGTCTCTTCCGCGGCGTAGCGCTCATCGTTGTCCGGGTCCAGGTACCTGAGGTAGTACCAGCAGGAGCCGGCCCAGTTTGGCATGGTGTTCAGCTCTCGCTGGTAATCTTTTCCATCGATGGCGACAGTCGCCCAGTCTTTCGCGCGGGCCAGGGGAGGCTTGGGTTGCGAGTCCGGATCCTCGTCCACCTCGGGCTTGTAATCTTCCATCTCCGGGAGCTCGAGCGGCAGATCCGAGTCTCGCAGGCCGATCGGCGCTCCATCGCTGTCGTAGATGATGGGGAAGGGCTCGCCCCAATAGCGCTGTCGGCTGAAGAGCCAGTCGCGCAGCTTGTAGTTGATCGTGCCGCTGCCGAGGCCGCTCTCTTCAAGCCATCCGGTGATCTTGTTTTTCGCGTCAGGTGTATCGAGGCCGTCGATGATGCCGGAATTGACCGCGGTACCATGGCCCGTAAAGGCCTCTCCCTCCGCTGTTTCAGCCCCGGAGGGGGCTGTGACGACCTCGATGATCGGCACCTCGAACTGGGTGGCGAACTCGAAGTCGCGGGTGTCGTGGGCCGGCACGGCCATGATGGCCCCGGTTCCGTAGCCCATCAGGACGTAGTCGGCGATGAAGATCGGAACCTTCTCGGCGGTGACGGGATTGATCGCCCAGGCGCCGATGAAGACCCCGGTTTTTTCTTTCTCTTCCATCTGGCGCTCGATATCGGTCTTCGAGTCGGCATAGTCCTTGTAGGCCGCCACCATCTCCGCCGGGGTCGAGGTCTCCGCCGGCCGGCCGGGGAATTGTCCCCGCCAGGATTCCGGAACAGAGTCGTCATATTCAGCCGCGGTCAGCCTGTCAACGAGCGGATGCTCAGGCGCCAGGACCATGTAGGTCGCGCCGTAGAGGGTGTCGGGGCGGGTGGTGAAGACCCTGATGGCGAGCTCTTCGGGGGGAGAGCCGCCGGGCCAGCCGGATGAGCTGCGCTCCTCGAGCCAGCCGCCGGCCGCGTCCGCGGATTCGCCGCCGGCTGGGTCGATTCCGAGGAAGTCGACCTCGGCGCCCTCGCTGCGTCCGATCCAGTTGCGCTGCATGAGCTTGATAGGTTCCGGCCAGTCCAGGTCCGCGAGATCATCCAGGAGCCGTTCGCAATAGGATGTGATCCGCATCATCCACTGCCTGAGAGGCCGCTTGTAGACCGGCATGTTGCCTCTCTCGCTGCGTCCCTCTGCGGTGACTTCTTCGTTGGCGAGGACGGTTCCCAGGCCTGGGCACCAGTTGACGGGGATCTCCGACACGTAGGCCATCCGGCGTTCGTTGACGATCGCCGCGCGCTCCTGCTCATTGAGGTCCTGCCATTTTCCGCCCCCGGGATTACTCTCTGCGTCGCCGGGCTCGATGCGTCCGGATTCAAGCTCCTCGATGAGCTCGGCGATGGGCCGTGCGCGGTCGAGCTCTTCGTCATACCAGGAGTTGAAGATCTGGAGGAAGATCCACTGCGTCCACCTGTAGAAGGACACATCGGTGGTCGCGACGGAACGTCGCGGATCGTGGCCGAGCCCGAGGCGGCGCATCTGCGCCTTCATGGTGGCGATATTCGCCTCCGTCGTGATCCGGGGATGCTGCCCGGTCTGGATGGCGTATTGTTCCGCAGGCAGCCCGAAGGCATCGTAGCCCATGGGGTGCAGAACATTGCAGCCCTGCATCCTCTGGTAGCGGGAGTAGATGTCTGTCGCGATATAACCCAGCGGGTGTCCGACATGCAGCCCTACGCCGGAGGGGTAGGGGAACATATCCATGATGAATTTCTTCGGCCGGGCGGGATCAAAGCCCTCCTCTCCCGGGTTGGGCGCGTGGAAGGTCTCTTCCCGTTCCCAGTAATCCTGCCACTTCCCTTCGAGCTTCTGCGCCATGAGCGCGTTAGAGCGGTGCGGGTACTCGTTGCCGGTTTCCGTCTGTTCTGCTTCGCTCATACCGATTTTATCCGGAAGATACGGTTCTCAGGCTCCGCCACCAGGCTTCTTTAACGCGTTTCAGGGCAGCTTTTGAGATGGACTAAAAAAGATGCCCCCGATTGGCCGATTATCCTAACACGGGGCCGAATCATGGCAAGAAGAGGGACCTTTCCTTTCTTGTCCAGGCGCGTTTTGCGGGCCGTGGGCCATTAAATTTTGGATGCTTGTGTTTTTGCTGTAGGCTGAAAGATATGCCGATTTATGAATACACCACTTCGGGCGGGGGCTGCGAGTATTGCGAGGTGTCCTTCGAGCTCTTCCAGGGGATCAACGACGAGGCCCTGGAGACCTGTCCTTGCTGCGATGAGCCGGTCCGAAAGCTGATTTCCGGCTTCATGGTCGGCAAGGGAGACCCCCTGCGCCCCTCCAATCTCGACTCAAAGGGCTTTACCCAGTACAAGCGAATGGGTAAGGGCTATTACGAGAAGACAGCCGGTCCGGGCCCGAACGCCATCGCCGATGGCGGCTCCTGAGCCCGCCCCGGGCTCTACGGCTTTACGGATAGTTTCCCGTTGCCGGTGTCTCGCGAGATTAGTTGAATATTCCCTTACTCCGTCTGCGTCTCACAGGGTAGAGATGCGGTATCAAAGCAGTTAAAACGGCGGCGCTGCCGGTGTTTTCAACTCCAGGAGGCCAGGGATGACGGGCAAAGAGAATAGAGCGTTTGCGAGGCGAAGGTGGCTGGTCTGGGCTTCAGTGCTCGTGCTGGTCCTGCTGGCCCTCTTCGTCGGTGCGCCTCTCTTCCTCGGCCCTGGCGATGACGAGGCGGGCGGCGGCGATTCCGGACACGGAGCGATCAGCGATCCGGCCGACAGCTCGGCAGCCGGATCGGGAGCTTCCGGGCAGGCAGCCGGATCGACGTTGGCAGGGGATGCGGCCCCGCCCGTGGGCAGCGAGGGCCGAGAGAACCCCGGGGCGGACTCGGAGGCTGCGGTCGACGCCGCGACTCCCTTTCTTGGCGAGGCCGCTGTTCGAAGAGATGGAGATGAGGCAAACGCGGCCCGGGGTTTCATTTTTGATGCCGTCAGCGGCGATCCGGTGGCTGGTGCGAATGTGCGACTGAGCTGGTTTCACGGTTCGACAGCGCTTTCGCGGGCAGGCCTCTCTCCGCTGGTCGCGGTGATTCGCCGGACGGCCGGGGATGGAAGCTTCAGGTTTCCCGAGGTTGAGCCCGAAGACCCGCGCCTGCGGGCGCATGTCCAGATCAATCATCCCGGGTATTCTCCCGAGGTCTGCGTCCTGCATGGCCGCCAGGATTCCCGCGGCCGCTGGACAAAGGCCGAGGTCGCGGGGGATACGCCCGACCTGGTCGTTCTCGGCGGGCGCGGCAGCGGGCCGGGGACCGGCAACCGCATCGAGTTCTATATTCGCCGTACGCTGACGGTCCCCCTGACAATCCTGGCTCCCAATGGGGCGGGGCTGTCCCATGCGCCGCTGGCTGTCAGACCCTGGGTTGATGATCATTCCTTCCTGGACGAACCCGAGCTCGCGATCACCTGGAGCGGCCGCCTCGTGCGTCCCGGTCCGTGGCGGGTGCTCTTTACTGATGAGCGGGGCTCGCTCAGGCTGCCTTTTTCCGAAACTCCCTGGGAACTCGAGCTGCTCCACCCGCTTTTTTTTCTTCACGGAGCTCGCCAGCCCGGCTATGCCGAGACGATCGGTCGGCAGCGGGTTCTGTTCCAGGATGCCCAGGAGCTCATCCTCGAGGCGGAGCAGGGCTACCTGGCCGGTCATCGGCTGATCGATCTCGATGGCAGACCTCTTGGAGAGTGTGAGCTGGAGGTGGAGTTGGAGGGGATGCCGGCGCTTCGAACCCGGACCGATGAGAATGGGTGGTTTGAGCTGGGGATTCATCCCTTCCCTCGGCCCTTGCCGCCGCTCAGCCTCACCAACCGCCGAGTCGGCCGTCTGACGGTTCTCTCGCCGCGGTATTGGAATCGGTCTATGGATATTGTCTTGCCGCTGCAGGAGCCGGAGCTTGTCCTGGCGGCGCGTTCGGCCGGGTTCCTGAGCTTTCGCCTGGTTTCGGGTGACGCAGAGACGCGCGCGCCGGTCGCCCCGGACAGCCTGCGGTCGACCCTGGACATGACGCTGATGCGGCTGGGCGCCAATGGAGAGGTCTCCTATTGTGGGGCTCTGCCTCCTGCCGGGAGCCTGGTGGGCATCCTCCAGTCCGGCTACCTTCCCTTCTCGGTTCTGCTTCCTGACCGCTCGCCGCTTGCGCGAGGCGCGGCTCTTGACCTGGGGGAACTCGCGCTCGCGCGCGGCTGGACCCGCGAGGTTCAGCTGCGGGGGGCGGGCGCCGAGGCTCTCTCGAGCGCCCGTCTGGCGGTCAGCCGGATTACCGAGGTGCCGGCCGGTCTCGATGGGCTGGAGGTTCATCGCTACGAGCCCGGCGCCGATGGGCGCGTGAGTATCGGGGGCCTTCAGCATGGCGAATACCTGCTGTCGGTCGATGGTCCGCTGCTTCAGTCGTTCTCCGCAGGCGCTACGATCTTCGAGGAGAACCTGGATGAGCCCCTCGGTCTTCCGTTGCAGCTGAGCGATGAAGAGGTGGTTTCCGTGTCGGGACTCATTGGCGGCCTGGGGCCTTTTGAGACCCGCGGGGTGACGGTGGTGGAGAGGTACTTCATCTCCGGCCGTGAGGAGCCCCTGGCGATGCCGCCGTATCCTCTCTCGAGCGAAGGCGTCTTCGGAAGCATCCGCAAGCTTCGGGGAGTCGAGGCGGTCGAGGTGACGATCTGTACGACAACGGAGAGGGGTGAGCAGGCCTTCCGGTCGCGAGGGGACGGGCCACCGGACTTTGATTTCGGCGAGCTTCGTCTGCGCCGTCCGCCCCATGCCGTCCTGGAGTTCTTTACCCCGGGATACCCGGTGGTTCCGCCCCCGCTGAATCTCGGTCTCGAGGGAGAGGCCGGCAGCGAGGTTTCGGCCCGCATGAGGCTTTCAGGCGATCTTCTCATGATCGACAACCTGCGAATGGGTCGCTATGTCCTGCGCTGGAAAGGTGTCGATGGCGAGGAGGAGAGCTTTCTCTTCGAGGTGAGCAATAAGTTCGGAGGCGAGGTTCGCGGCCGGGTTGAGAGAAGACTGCTGCCCCGGGAAGCTCTCGAGATCGACATCGTTGACAGCCGGGGAGCGAGAATCGAGACCGCAAGGGTGGTCCAGGAAGAGACCCTGCTGCCGCCGGGCTTCGGGCCGGGCCACCCGGCGCTCGAGAACAGGTTTTTTGTCTCGGTGAAGACGCGTGAGGAGACGAGCTTCTCGGTGGAGGCCGACGGCTACCTGCCGGCCTTTGTCACGGTTCCCCCGGGGGAGGTCGTCCCGCGCAGGATCGTTCTCTACAGGAACGACACCCGGGTCATGGGCAGGGTACTCGATACAGGCGGTGAGCCCTTCACCGGCATCCTCGAGATCGACTGGACCCCGCGGACTCCTGCGCTGATTCGATATGGGCAGCCGATTATCGTGGAGGTGTTGAATGGGCGCCTGCAGGCGGGGGGGCTGCTGCCGCAGCCGCGCGATTTTATCTTCCGCCCGAAGGACTCGAGCAGCTTTCTTCGCCGCCGACTCGCGCTTCCCGAGGAGCGCCGGCTGGTTGATCTCGGCGTTGTACGCCTGGGCGAGACGCGGACGTTGAAGGGCTTCGTGTATCTTCCTGATGGCCGGCCTGCCCCCGGTGCCGTGGTGGCGCTCATGCCGATTGACAGAGCCTACCGCTATCCCGGGGTCGATCCGATTGACCTGGCGCGCCTGGAGTGGAAGACGAAGACGGATGAGCAGGGAGCCTTTGAGCTGGGAGAGCTGCCGCTGGTTCTGCCCCCGCGCTGGGCCCTGGTTGCCCGGCTGGCAGGTTTTTCCGACAGCATCGAGGAGGACCCGGTATTCGAGCAGGTCTCGCGCGAGCTGGTGCTCGCTCCGGAGGCGGTGATCGAGTTGAACATCGGCTACGTCAACAAGCCCGGGGGAGACCACTACGCCTTCGCGCTCGAATTCCAGGCGGACCCCGCTGATCCCGGCTCCCGGGTCGACCTGGGAGAGCTGCCGGCGGAGTTCTACGGTCTCCACAGATTCGAGGGAGTACGCCCCGGACAGTACAGGGTGAAGTGGGGGCTCCGTGACGCCTATGAGCCGGTTCCGCCGGCCTGGGAGGATGTTTTTCTTCCCGTGGGCGGGCTGGCGCGGCTCAACTTTGTCGTCGAGGGGCTTGTCGTTCGCGGCCGGGCGGTATTGAACGGCCTGCCGGTTGAGAAAGGCTGGGTCATCCTGACGCACAACCCGGGGGAGAATGGAGGAGCGCGTGTCGGGCGGGTGCTCGATGGCGAGTTTGAGATGGTTGATCCGCCGAACGCGCTTCGGGCCTGGGCCGCCGTCATTCCCGAGGAGAAGGACCAGGCGCGGCAGAATATTTACCGGGGCGAGGCGCTGCCGGTCGAGGTGAAGAACTACCGGGCCTCTGTCCGCGCCGGCTTTCTCGAGGTGTCGAGCGCCGGCTACGACATCAGGCTTGAGCTCGGCAAGGATCTGCTGCTGCGCAATCCCGGCTCCACCCTGAGCTTCGATCACTGGGAATGGGATGGAAGACGCTTTCGAGACGTGGAGGATACCGAGCTGATTGAATCCAACCGGATCACCTTCGGGCTGCTGCTGCCCGGCTCCTACCGGTTTACGATTCGCAGCGAGACGGGCTCGGTCCTGCGCCAGTTTACCGTCCCCCTCAAGGGCGCGGACGTCATTGTTCCGATCCGCTGAGGTCCGCTGAGGGCTGCCAGCTCTCATCAAAGAAGCCCGAGGTCTTCGCCTTGCGCCCGTAAATTTTCCCCCCTTCCAGGGAGATGACGGCATAGTCGCCGCGGCGGGGGAAGAGGTAGGCGTTCGTACCTCTGAACTCCCGCTCGCCGAAGCTATGGCCGCTGTTGATGACCACGTAGTGCTCGGGGTCTTTAGGGTTCGGATAGATGAGCATGGGAAGATGGGAGCCTGGATCGAAAGGGCCGGCTCCGGCGACTTTCAGCTTGTCGCTATCCCATTCCAGCGCGGCGGGGATCTCGGCCAGGAGCTCGGCGATCAGGGAGTTGCTGCCCGGGTCACCAAACAGGATGAGATGGGTCCCGCCCTTCCCGAGCCGGGTCTTGCGGTCTTCGATGGTCCGGATGTCGCCGCGCAGCCACTTGGGGAATTCCTTTTCCAGTCTCTCGAGCTCCTGCAGGGCCCCGGCGTGGGCTCGCGGATGCATGGGCTTGCCGGTAGGGCGCACACAGAGGAAGGAACCCATGAAGGCGTCGTCAATCGGTCCCTGCAGACCGTGGTTTTTTTCAAACGACCTGCCTCCCGGGTTGGCCAGGAGTCCCGGCAGCCAGCGTCCCTCGACAAGCTGGAAGGTCAGCGGCTCCGTCCCGGAGACCTTCTTCAGCTTCGGTCGCTGCCCATCGAGTTCGATGCCGGAGATCTTCCATGGAGGGGAGAGGCTCAGCCGGGAAATATTCTTCGTCGAAAGCACGAGGCGGCCCTTTTCTTTTTTGTAGACCGCCCTGACTTCAGCTCTCGCCAGGTGTTTTTTGAGGCCTTTGATCTGTAGCCAGCGGCAGCGGTTGTAGCGCATCGTGTAGGTGACGAAGCGAAGCTCTTCGGGTTCAGCAGGCCGGGTCTCGAGCTGCTTCCTGATGAAGGCGGCCGAGATTTTCCGGCTCTCCGGATGGAACCGGTGTCCGGACTTCGGGCCGACGAGGAAGACCGCCCGCAGGCCGGCCGCTCCATCCGATGGGAGCTCATCCAGCTTCCAGTTGAGGCCATCCTTGTTGAAACGGAAGCCGCCTGATTGCAGCGCCTCGCGGATATTGACCGAGGCCTGGAGCTGCTTGTCGAGCTCCCCACCGTAGCCGATGGTCGGTACGTTGAAGGCGTTGAGGGAGTAGTCGACCGCGTCGTAAATATGGAGAGCCTTCCTGTGGTGGAGGGGAACCTCCTTGAGCCGGGCATATTTTATGGTGTCGCTGAAGCCGGCCCCTGCCTCCACGGCGCCCCAGCGGCCCGGGTCGTGGAGACCGATATGCCAGGCTCCGGCTCCACCCATGGAGAAGCCGCGCAGGACAATCCTGGTGGGATCGATTCGGTACTGGCGTTCGACCGAGGCGAGAGCCTCGTAGACATCGACCTCGCCTGCCCAGCGGTAGGCGTTGTTGGTCCTGCCGAAGACGTGCAGCTCGAAATGTTTGCGTGTAGGGGGCTGCCTGGAATCATGCTTGGCCAGGAAGCTGACCTCGCTGAGGCGTCCGTTGCGTCCGTGAAGAACCAGGTCGAGGCGAAGGGGGGTCTTCCCATCGTAGTCCCCTGGTATGACCAGGCCGTAGGGCTGGACGCTTTCGTCGATTTTTGAGCGGTAGGCGCGCGCGAGGCGGCCGGTAGCTTTCAGCCAGGGAGCCTTTCCTTCCTCGAGCGCCGCGGCACGTTCGAGACCGGCATCGAGAACCTTCACCGCCTTGGCAACGTAGCTCTTGTCGTAGAACTCTTCAGGGTAGCGCAGCAGCCACTCGGCCGCCTTGGCGTAGACCTCAACATCGAGGAAGCGGTCCTCGGGGATCCGGATCACCGCGGCTTTTTTCCAGAGCCTGTCGAGGCGCTCCCGCAGCTTTTCGAGTTTTCCCCTGATCTTCCCGAGCTCTTTTTCGGTCGGGACATAGGGATCCGCGGCGCCGGCCCAGCGGCCTGGAAAGCCGGCCAGTACGCATAGCAGGAGGAAGACGGAGCCGGGAAGGGCAGGCAGGCGCTTCCGCGCCGCCCCCTGGTCAGCAAGCCTGTTCATTTTTCCAGTTCAGCCTAGCGGATCGGAGAATAGTCGGTCGGGTTGAAGAATTGAGCCTCAACCTTGGTGACGACCGGTCCATCTTTCTTGGAGTCGGCCCAGGCCTTCTTCCAGGCCTCGTCTCCCATGAAACCCTTCCAGGACTTCTTGCGCGCTTCCATGTTCGGGTAGGCGAGGATGTAGACCAGGGTTTCGGGCTTGTCGGTCGGGGTCCAGTAGCCGATCAGGGTCATGCCGTGCTTCACGAAGAGGTAGTTGGTGTGTTCGCGGAAGCGTTTGTGCAGCACATCGAGCCTTCCCTCGGCGGTGGTGTAGGTGCGCATCTCGAACACCCGGGCCTTGAGCCCCTCATCGGCGGAGACTTTTGAGCCGGGCTGCAGCAGGAGGGCCGCGCCGCAGAGAATACTCAGAAGGGAAACGGCAAGAAGGATACGTGACTTCATGATAGGACTCCTGGTCGTAGAACATGGATGTAGAAGGAAAAAGAAGAGTGCCGGGCCCGGGTGGGATCGACGACAGAACGCCTATTACAAACTACATCCCCGCCTTGCCACAAGTGCCAAGCATCGAAAGAGGGCGCCTCGGTCGGGTCTCCGCGGCGCCGGGTGGAGCTCAGCTGTACCGCAGTCCCTCGGTCGGGAGCTTCTTTGCCGCCCGCCGCGCGGGGATGAGGCTTGCCAGCAGGCTGACCACCACGGTCGTGATGATGATGAAGGCGAGATCTTCAATGCGGAATTTAACCGGGATGTGGTCAAGGTAGTAAACGTCCTGGGGGAAGACCTCCAGGCCGGTGAGGAGATGGATCCAGCGCTGGAAGGTGTTGATGCCCATTCCGAAGGAGATCCCGAAGAGAGTTCCCAGGGCAAGGCCGCTCAGGCAGATGCTGGTGCCGGCGAAGAAGAAGAGGTTGGCGACCCCTGTGCTTGTCGCGCCGATGGACTGGAGTACGCCGATGTCGCGGCCTTTTTCGACCACCTGTACCGTGAGGATGATGAAGATCATGAACCCGGCGAAGAGGATCACCACCCCGAGGATGATGCTGACGATGATCTTTTCCGCCTTGACCGCGTTGAGGAGCGTGGCCCTGGCTTCCCTCCAGGTCTCGGTTTTTACAAAGAGAACCTCGGCTTTTTCGAGCTCAGCCTCGAGTTTCCGTTTGAGAGCCGGCAGGGCTTGCGGCCCGGCGTGTTCAGGGTCCACCGAGACCCTGATGCCGGAGACCTTCATGTTGCCCCCCGCGTCGGTGAGCTCCAGGTACTGGTTGGCTTCCCGGAGCCGCATGAAGATTCCCTTGGCGTCCAGCTCGTAGAGTCCGGTCTTGAAGTAGCCCGCGACGAGGAATTCCTGCTCCGCAGGCCGGGCGCCATCGGCGGTGAACGAGGTGAGCCGGATGACGGATCCCGGGAGCAGGCCGCTCTCTGCTCCGATGACGACTGGCGGCAACAAGGTTCGCCAGTGAAACCGTTCCCGCATGTGTTCAGGAGCTACTCCCTGGGCTTCCCAGAGATCTTTCTTCAGCCATTTCTCCGAAAAGAGTTTACGGGAGGTTCGAGGCTGGGCATGAAACAGCCTGCGGGCACGCGCCCGGTAAGGTTCGAAACCGGCTGGCAACCTGCTGTCGAATCGGGGTTCTTTCGGTACGGCCTCCAGCATCGCATCGAGCTCTTTACTGGAGGTCTCGTTGTCGAGATCCACTGCGGTGATCAGCATATCCTCGGTGCCGCGGCCCGAGGGGGAAGTATAGAGCGCGAAGGTCTGCACGAAGGCCGCGGTGCTCTCTACCCCGTCCACCTGCTCCAGGCTCTTGCGGAGCTCTTCAGGGTTTTCCAGTCCGAGGAACATCTTGCTTTCAACGACGATGTCGCTGGTGGTACCCCGGATCCGGTCCTGCATCTCGCTGCGGAAGCCCTCCATCACGGCGACCACGATGATCAACACCGTCACGCTCAGGGTCACGGCGAGAAGGGCCGCGACGGTGATGAAACGGGAGCAGATATATTTGTAGGCGATCCACCAGCGGTACATGAGAGTTATAGAGGGGATTCTATCCGCAGAGTTTTTTTATTGAACCCTAAAGAGCACTTCTTAGGATATCCTGCCGTCTCGGGCTACCGCGGACGATTTTTTCTCTTACCAGGTTCTTTTTGTGACAGAGCTGAGCGACCAGGATCCTTCCAGCGAGAAGGGCGAGGCGGACTTTTCCAGCGAGCGCTTGCTTGATGAGCTGACGCTTGAGCTGATGTATATACCCGAGTTTGACGTCGAGGACCTGCGCTATTGGTTCGCTCCTTCATTTGAATCGCCCAAGGCTGTTTACCAGCAGCTGGCCAACGACCCGAACAGGCATTGGGGAGCCTACTACACCAGGAAAGGTTGGGAGTTTGTTTTCTCCGAGGGTCCGCCGGCGGGCGAGGGTCCTTTCAGGGTGAGGAAGGGCGGGACTCGTCTCGAGATCGTCGACAGGGGAAGGTTCTTCAGCCCGAAGCCGGCCATCCGTCTCGGCGGCTCAGCTGAGTCTCTGCAATTGGCGGGGATTGAGAAGAGCCAGCCCATCAATCCCTGGAGGCCGAATTACCTGAAGAGCCTGAACTTTATCAGGAAGCAGTATACCTGGGAGCACAACGAGTTGCCGAATAAGGTGGTGCTGGCTTTCTACGCGATTGAGGAATGCGGTGAATTTTCCGGCAGCCAGGCCTGGGTCAACGCCGAGCGGATTTTTATGCAGAGCGACTCCGAAGCCCTGAGATCTACGCTCAGCGATTTCTTCTTCCGCCGTCCTGAAGATTTTGAGCTCGGCTCAGAGATCTGCCTGCGTGTACTCGGGCGCCTTGGAGAGGATGGCTTCGCGAAGCTGCTCGAGCTGGCGAAACACCCGATCACGAGAAAACGCAGGCATGTCGCCGCGATTCTCGGCAAGCTCTGTGATGGTCAGCCGGGCGGAATTGAGACCCTGTTGCTGCTCGCTGATGATGAAGATTTCGGGGTTCGGGACGAGGCTCTGAAGGCCCTGGCAGGCGTGGGAGTGGATGCGGCCACCGATACCGATGGGAAGGTCGCCTCGTTGCTGGACGCGGATGATCTCAGACACCAGGTCTGGGCCGCGGCGGCTTACCTCAAGGGGGGAGATGAAGAGAAGCGGAAGTTCCTTGTGCAACTCGTCAAGGACAGCGAGCGCACGTTGAGCGAACTGGGCGACCTGGGCGAAATCGTCGTTCAGCTACAGCTCGTGGATGTCACTCCCTTTCTGATCAAGCGGTTTAAGTCCGGAAGCGACGACATTGCCCTGGATGCGATGGAGGCTCTGTCGGCGCTCACCGGGATCGCGCTCGAGTACTCGGTGCTGAACGACGCGGAGGCGAAACGCTCAGCGGCGAAGGAGCTCAATCGCTGGTGGGAAGAGTGCAAGCGGGCACGCGGCGCCCTCAGGAAGGGCGGCGGTTAAGTCGGTATCCCCCGGGGACGGGGAGATGGAGCCTTGCGAGTTATTACTCCTCGGCCGTTTCCGTCTCGGTTTCTGACGATTCCGCGTCGGCCGCGTCGGTGGCGATGTAGCAGTAGTCGGTGACGGTTACTCCGGTTCCACTCGCCTCGACCGAGTCCTGCACCGAGCGCTTCTGATCGTCACGGATAAACTCCTGTTCGAGGAAGCACTGCTCGGCGATGAACTTGTTGATCTGCCCTTCGACAATCTTCTCGAGGATCTCTTCCGGCTTGTTGGCGTTCTTTTCGTCGTTCTGGGCCGCGGCCAGGCGAATTTCTTTTTCCTTGGCGACGATCTCCGGATCGAGCTTGTCCCGCGAGAGACATTGCGGTACCGAGAAGACAATGTGCATGCCGAGGTCTTTTCCAAGGGTGCCCACTGCTTCATCGGCGGCGCTTCCGCCGGCGAGACCGACCATGCCGGCCTTTCGATTGTCGAAATGGACATACTGGACAACGGCGTCGGCTTCGATGAGGGAGAAGCCCCCAATTGAGATGTTTTCACGCAGCCGGTTGATCAACTCGGTGACGCCATCCTTGACGCTGCCGCCTCCGGACATGGGGGTTTCCAGGAGAGCGCCGCGGTCGGCGGGCTTGGCGGCTCCGATTACCGCGACCAGGTCCTGGACGAACTTCTGGAAATCTTCATTGTTGGCGACCGGCTCGGTTTCGCAGCAGACGCTGACCAGGGCTCCAAGCTTGCCATCGTCGGATACGTAGCTTCCGATCAGACCCTGCTCGGCTTTTCTTCCGGCCAGCTTGGCTTCCGCCTTGGCTCCGGATTTTCTGAGTTCGTCAATGGCCAGGGAGATGTCGCCATCCGCCTTTTCGAGAGCCTGCTTGCACTCCATCATCGGGAGGCCGGTTTTTTCACGAAGTTCTTTTACACTTTTTGCGTCAATTCCCATTTCGATAACTCCTAGGGAGCCCCGTGTTCAAGGGGCGTAAGTTCAATGCTATTACCATGATCCGGGCTTTCCGGAGCCGAATACAATCCCTCAAAAAAACACTGAAAGCTCCGGATGTCAAGGACATGCTGAAGAAGAGCGGGGCCAATAAAAAAACGGCATAAAAAAAGCGGGATTCCAGCGGTCTGTTCCGCCAGGGTCCCGTTCGACCAGTCCCAGTCCAGTCAGCCGGCTTCGAGATCAGCTCCGTGCCCAGACACCCCAGACGCGCAGATACTCGGGGATAACCAGCGAGCCATCGTTGTTGGTGTCGAGCGCCTTGAAGACCTCACCGGCCAGTTCCTCGTCGGCAATCTTCTTGCTCGCCAGGAGTTCCTTCGCTGTCAACTTGTTGTCTTTGTTGGCGTCCATCGTCCTGAAGATTTCCTTGGCCTCGTCCGTGATGATCCGGTTTTCGACATACTCATCTTCTGAGACGACGTCATCCTTATTGGAGTCCGAGGCCTGGAAGATGCCTGCGCGGGCCTGGGGAGTCATGTAGCGGCCATTCTCGACGTATTCTTTCCGGGAGTGTTTTCCGTCGCGGTTTGTATCGGTAAAACCGAAGGTGCGCCGGTAGTTCGCCCTCTGTGACTCGCTGACCCCTTTGACTCCCTTGAAGCCGAACAGGGTCAGGATCTGCTGCGGCGAGTGGCCTTTAATGATCACTTCGCCTTCATCATCTTTGGGCCCGGGCCGCCCGCGGCGTTCGCCGCCTTCGGGTC
>CBFHWB010000029.1:0-32225 GCA_965659285.1 Planctomycetota bacterium
TTTCCAACGAGGTAGAGCGCCAGGGGCAGCATGATCAGGACCCCGAAAACCATAACGACTCCCTGCATGACATCGGTCCACACCACGGCCTGGAAGCCGCCATAGGTCGTATAGGCGATCACTGCCAGGCCGAAGCCGCACAGGCAGAGCAGGTAGGCGGGATCCACGCTTCCGCCGATGGAATCCTTCAGAAAAGTAACTCCCGACTCAAAAACGCCGACGCCGGACAGCAGCGTCTTCAGCATCAGGCTGCCGGCCTTGAACTGGGCGAGGAGGTTGAAGGACATGACGAAAACGATCAGCGCCACGGCCAGCAGACCGAAGCCGGCGCTCCTGAAACGGTCCCGGATCACGTCTGGAACCGTGATGGCTCCCGACCGGCGCGCCACCTGGTTGAGACGCTTGCCGATGAAGCCCATCGTGCAGATCGGGAAAATGATGTAGCTGCCGATCCAGAGCCCCAGGATCCAGCCGTGACTGTAGATCTTCGAGGGAAAGCCGGTGAAGCTCCCGCCCGAAGCGCTGGTGGCGGCGAAGGTCAGGGCGAAGGCCCACACCCCGAGCCCCCTGTTGCCGAGAAAATACTCGCTGAGAAAATTACCGTCCTTACGCAGATAGTTCGCGATCACCGCGAGGGAAAAGACAGCGGCTGTATAGCCCAGGAAGGTAAAGAGCGCCGGGCTGACGCCGCCCGCCTCCGCGAGAAAGGAGTTGTTGAAGATGGGAGGAAGGCTCATGCGCCCTCCTGCGATTCAACAGGGGCTTCTTCCCCCAGGTCCCCATCCTTCATGTAGAAGAAACAGAACCAGAGGGTGAAGACATCGGCCAGGAGCCAGGGCACCGCGATCCCCCAGAAGAGCCAGGAGGGGATGCCCCAGACGGTGCTGAACTCCTCAGCGACAAAGGTCTCCGGAAAGCCGTTCAGATAGCAATAGGGCACGGCCCACAGGAGCGCCGCCACCCACAAGAGCAGGATGACCAGGGCCTCCCGGCGAGACTCGATAAACACCGGATCCCAGGGGGCGTTCGCAGGTTCCTGATTGTTGTCTGGAGCGTTCATCTGTCCCTGCCGGGTCGAATTAGATACTTAGGCTGACACTCTCCACCTGAGACGATCATTCTACGGGTACCGGCGAGGCTTGCATAGACAGCGACAGAACGATAGCCCTCCGCGTCCAGGCTCGATAATTCCTCTGGCAGCCGTGGCGTTTTACCCTAAGCTTGGGCCAAACCTGCTGAGCAGGCTCAACGAAACAACTTCCCCAACAGCCTGGAACGCCATGCCCTCCCTCGCTACCCCCCGCCCCCTGCTGAGGGCGATCAAGAAACAGGTCGGCAAGGTCAAGGTCTCGCTTCGATCCCAGGGCGAGGCTCTTGAGGAGCTCTTCCAGCTCTTCACCAGCGAGCGGCAGCATCTCAAGCGCTTCAGCTATATGAACGATCCGCGTCTGCGCCTGGCCTACCTTCGCTACCATCTCCCACTGAACACGGTTCGCTCGATCTGCGTCCTCAAGGACCTCCTGAAGCGCTACCCGGCGATCGCCGAAACGGAGTGGATTACAGACATGGGAGCGGGTCCGGGAAGCTCCACCATCGCGAGCCTCCTGACCCTGCCGGCAAACCGTACGCGGCGCTATCTGCTCACGGATCAGAGCCGCGGCGCTCTCCGGGTCGCCCGGGAGATCTTCGAAGAGTGCGCGCCGGCTGAAAAGGACGGGGTCAAGACGTCCATCACCACCCTGCAACAGAAGCTCCCGATGCTGCCGCGCTTCCAGGGACCCACACTCGTGTGGATGTCGATGGTCGTCAACGAGTTCGACCACCCCGAGCGCCGGGGAATCGACATCAAACGCTTCTTCAACAAGCTCGCCGAAAAGCTGCCCCCCGGCAGCACGGTCGTCATCATCGAACCGGGCCTGAGGGCTCCCGGCCGCCGCCTGCTCGAGCTCCACGACTCCCTGCTTGAATCGCAACGGTGGGAGATTCTCGCTCCCTGCACCCACCAGAAAAGCTGTCCGCTCCTGGGCGAACCGAAGAGGCCCTGGTGTCATTTTCACTTCAGGTGGCAGCCGGGAGACATCGTCAAGCAGATCGCCGTGCCGCTGGGCCTGGCGGCCGGCAAGGGCTCGATGAGCTATCTCGCCATGCAGCCGGCCAAGGAGGGCGGGCTCCTGGGTAACCGGGATCCCGAGCTGGCCCGGGTCATTGGCGACCCGATGAACGTTCGCCGCACCGGCGAGGGAATCTATCTCTGCCAGGACGGAAAGCGGCGCGTCTTCCGCAACCCGCCGAAAGAAACGACCCGCGGCGCCCTGCTGAAGAGAGGCCGCCAGAACCGGGACGCCCGGCTGGTGGCGCCCTGGCCGGGAGGCTCACCCGAGGCGAAACGCCCGCGCAAGGAACGAAAAGATCGGCGGAAGCCGCCGGAAAAGTCGCCGGAAAAACCCGGCGAGACTTGAGCTTGATTACTCCGCCGTGACGGGGTTGGTGAGCTTGCCGATGTTCTCGACCTCGATGGTGACCTCATCCCCGTCCTTGAGGAAGACCGGGGGGTTGCGCGCGGCACCGACACCCTGGGGCGTTCCCGTCATGATCACGGTGCCCGGCAGCAGGGTGGTGCCCTGGCTGAGGAACTCGATGAGCGTCGGCACGTTGAAGATCATGTCCGAGGTGGTCCAGTCCTGCATCACCTCGCCGTTGAGAGTCGTGCTGAGCTTCAGGGCGTTGGGGTCGGGAATATCATCAGGGGTAACCAGGCAGGGCCCCAACGGCAGGAAGGTGTCGAAGGACTTACCTCGGCACCACTGGCTGCCGCCCTTCTTGGTCTGCCAGGTGCGGCCGCTGACATCGTTGGCGCAGGTATAGCCGAGCACGTAGTCGAGGGCATCTTCCTGGGAAACGTTCTTCGCCTCGCGGCCAATGATCACCGCCAGCTCGCATTCGTAATCAACCGTCACCGGCTCGACGGCCGGCACCACGATGGGATCACCCGGGTTGTTGAGGGTATTGGCCGCCTTGATGAAGAGCACGGGATACTCGGGAATGTCATTGCCGCCCTCCTCGGCGTGCTGTCGGTAGTTCAGGCCGATACACAGGGCCGTGCGCGGGGTCACCGGGGCGAGGAGCTTCGCGATCTCCACCGTTTCCTCCGTGACGCTGTACTCACCGAAGAGGTCCCCCTCAATCAGGCGTGCCGTATCTTCGCTGACCCATTCACCGTAGCGCTCCCGTGAGGAGCCATCCAGAAAACGAACGATCTTCATCGAATTGATTCCTTGTTCCTGTGGTTCTGCAGACCGCCGCGATCGCGACAAGAGCCCCTATTAAAACAAAAGGGGGCTCGGCTTGCCAGAAGCCGCGCCCCCTGTTCGTATCTTATGAGTTGCCGGAAGGCCGTCTCTACTTGAGAAGCTTTCTCAGGAGGCGGTTGATCTCCTCGATCGCCCCCTCGATTCTCCCGAGCCGTTCTTTCACTTCCTCGAGGTCATCTTCGATGTTGTGTTCATCGTCTTCATCTTCCTCGTCTTCTTCTTCGTCGTCCTCGTCCTCTTCGTCGTCTTCCTCTTCTTCTTCGTACTTCTCCAACTCGGCTTCGAGGTCTTCAGCGCGCTCGAAATACTCTTCAGCTTCATCCTCACGGCCGGCCTCTTCGGCTTTTTCCCCCAGGCGATGAAGCTCCTCGATCTTTATGCGCAGCTGGAGCACCTCCAGTTCTCTCAACATCTCCTCACGCTCGCCCTCGAGCTCTTCGAGATCTTCATCGTCACCCTCACGGCGAACCTCTCTCAGCTCTTCCTCCATCTCGCCGAGCCGCTCCTTCAGCTCCCTTATTTTCCTGTCCAGGTCTTCCTCTTCGTCTCCCTCTTCCTCTTCGTCTTCATCTTCCTCGTCTTCCTCCCGCCTCTGCGTCTCCAACTCACGCTCGAGCCTCTCGGCCTGCTCAAAATATTTTTCGGCGGTCTCCTCGTCCCCGGCCTCCTCAGCCTCTTCTCCCTTGCGGACCAGCCGCAGAGCCTCCCTCTCCAGCTTGAGCACCTTGAGCTCCATGAGGGTCTCTTTGTATTCGCGCTCCAGACCCTGGAGTTCCTCCTCGATTTCCTCAAGACGCCCTGTCATTTCCTCGATTTCTTCATCGAGCTCAGCTTCTTCACCTTCTTCATTTCCCTCTTCGTCTTCCTCGTCCTCTTCAGCCTCCGCCTCTTCCCCCTCGGACTCTGCCGCTCTCACATTCGAGATCCAGTAACCCCTGACGGTTAGGATCTCTGTATCCAGGGGGAGATTGCTCAGCAGAAAAGTGATGACGACAACAAGGGTCAGGACGAAGAGTCGAAGTTCGGAGAACATGACGGCATTCCTTGAATGAACGTTGTTTGATGAGACGGAAGCGAAGGCCAGCGCCCGCCCGCCTGATTTTTCGCGCTTATTTCACCGTCATCTTACGATGATGGCCTGGAAGGCCCACTGCAAAACAACCCCTTTTCAAAAACGCCAGCGCCATCGACTCAGAGAGGGCACCCGCAGATGCCACCGAGAAAATCCTCGGTTTCATCCGGGCGGCAGGTCCGATCCATGCCGATCGGCTCGATCTCTCCCAGGAAGACATAGCCGATGATGGTGATGGCATCGGAGAGATTGGTGCGGCCATCATCGTTGGCATCGCAGGCGTCATCGCAATACCAGCGCTCACGCCCAAGGTAGAGATGGTTGAGCTGGAAGATCGCGTCGCTGACACTGACGGCGCCATCGGAATTGCAATCTCCCCTGCGAAAAAGCGCGGGCTGCAGCGAGCAGACCGGAACGATGCGATCAGAATAATAACCCTCGGCATCCAGGAAATAGACCGCGAATTCAGGCACCTCCGGACCAACCCCCTCGGCCACAATCGACGCGGCGCCTCTCTCGATTTGAAGACTCTCGCCATCGGCAAGCTCCAGGATCCCGGAGGCCCAGTTGTCCTCCCCCTCACTCCAGGTCACCTCGATGGTTCCCCCGCCGCGGGGAAAATAGCTGCAGGAGATGTCCGCAACCGGCTCGCTGACAGGAGTCGAGGAGCGTACCGTGAAAAACACTGTCACCAGCTCCGATACGAGATCACCGGACTGGCCGCGCAGGCCAAACACATGATCGCCAACTGAGATATCCTCAGCCTGGTATTCGTTCAGCTCTCCATCCAGCTCCGCCACCTTCGTGTCATCGATAAAGAGCTCGAGAAGGGTGTAGCGAGTGCCATTGGTCCAGTCGAGGAGCAGCAGCCCGGAGCTCTCTCCATAGGTCTTCTGCGTAATTCTCATCTCCGAGATGGCAGAGAGAACCTCGCCTCCGACCTGCTGGGCTCCAAGGGGAACCGAGAGGAAGGCAACAAGAACCAGCCAGCCTGCAAAGACCCGCGCGGGCGTAAAACGCCGCCGACCGGCGGACTCAAGCTTATTCACAGAATAGATCCTGCTCATCTTCTTCCCCCCCAGAACACTGTCATTTCATCTCCGGAACGATTAGCGACAACGAAATCTTTTTCCCCATCTCCATTGAGATCCACATGCATCATGGCCGCCGGAAGAAAGCTCTCGGCACCCGTCTGCACTTCGGAGCCCGGAAGCAACTGGGAACTGGAGAAGCCCGCGCCGATTCTCGCCGAGAAGACCTCGATAGCCCCCGGAGGCAGAGCATTGGCAAGAACCAGGTCCACCCGGCCATTGCCCGCGAAATCGGTGGTCAGCAGACCAGTCGGTGAATATTCCTCGCTGCCGGGACCAACCTCGTGAAGCAAGAAGTCCTTCTCCTGCTGCTCGAAGATGAACACCCCGGACAGGGAGGCCACGGCGATATCAGCCCGCCCATCCCCAAGAAGTTGCCCGGAGACAACCGCCACCGGCGCGCTGCCCTCGGGCAGAGGCAGGTTGTAGAGGAAGAAAGCTTCGCGATCGGGGCGCTGGATCAGCACCACGACATTGTCCGACTCGTTACCTGTGGCCACCAGGTCGATCATCCCATCCTGGTTAAGATCCTCAGCTAAGAGCTGGAGGGGGTCTTCAAGCAGGCCGCCGGTATCGATCAGCTCGGCAGGAGCGAAAACTCCCTGCCTCGCCTGGCGGAACCAGAGGAGATCATCAGAGAAGCCGCCGGCCTTAACCAGGTCCAGCCTGCCATCTCCATCGAGATCACCCGCCGCAACCGTGCGAGGCCCATCCAGCCCCCCATCAAGCGAGAGGATGTTGGTCCGCCTGTCAAAACGGCCCCTGGTGTCCTGCAGTAAAACAAGAAGATTGTCCGACTGGGTATTGGCCGTCACCAGGTCGGCGAGTCCGTCTCCATCAAGGTCGGCGCTGATGACCTGGGAAGCTCCGCGGGTGCTCGATGCATCCCCGAAGAAGTTGAGAGCCTGCCTGGCATAGGACGAGTTCGCGCCCCGTGAAAGCAGGGTCAGGCCGTTGGAGAAAGGGAAAGGGCTGGTCACAGCCAGGTCAAGGTCGCCGTCGGCATCCAGGTCAGCCACGGCGAAAGAGGAAGGCCTCGCTCCATTCTGCAGAGAGACCAGCGTCTGCGCCGGGCTCTCCAGCACATTCAGTGCATCCTGCTGGTAGATGGCAACATCCCGGGAGCCCTCATCTACCGAGGCCACATCGTGGCGACCATCTCCATCAAAATCGCCGACCGCCACATGCTGGGGACGCGCGACCTGGTCCGTTCGCCTGAGGATTTCGCAGCCGGAGAGCCCGGCCGCATCCGCCAGGCAGACCAGCACCCGCCCACCATTTCCTCCGGGAAGACCGGAATCAGCGATGAGAAGATCATCGGATCCATTCAGGGTCAGGTCGGCAATCAGCATCGAAACCGGTCTCTCAAGACTCTCGGGCGCGAACCGGCCAAGCTCGAAAGAGCCGCCGGCAAGCTGCCAGGCGACGATGAGGTTGTCCTGTTCCCGGTCAATGGCCAGGATATCCAGGCGGCCATCGTGATCAAGATCGAGAACGCCGACCGACCGGATCCGCGAACCCGCCGCCGGGATCGGCTCCCGGGCCTGGAAACCCGCCGCTCCACGGTTCTCGAAAACCACCAGCCCGGAAAGGAAGGAAGCGACAATGTCCGCATCGCCATCTCCATCAACATCCCCGGCGGCCAGGTCGGTAAGGCCCGTCTCCCCCACCGCCGCCGCGGGCGCGTTCGCCGGACCGGAAAAGGTGCAGTAGGAATAGTCTCCTTCCCGTCCATCGCAACCAGCCAACCCGTTCTCTCCACGGTAGAAAACCGTCAGGGCGGTATCCATGGTCACGCCCTCCGCGACAGCGATATCCTGATCGCCATCGCCGTCAAAATCAGCCAGCGCCAGCGCGGTGGGGTCGAGAAAGACACCGGCGGCCTTCAGGGAGGCCCGGTTGCGTATATAATCCGCATCCTCTCCCTGGAAGTAGATCATCAGCGAGCCCGCCTTCTCTATGGCGGGAACCTCCTCATCGGGGAAGGCCGGGGTGTGGAAATGGCTCGTCACGATGACGGCATCAAGGCCCCCATCGCCATCGAGATCTCCAAGCTCGAGATCCGCGGGCTCACCGATGCGGTCGTCGAGCAATCGGAGCTGATCAAAGGTGCCCGAGTTTCTCTGGAACGAGAGCACCAGCGAGCGGGCTCCCCTGGAGATGGCGGCGAGATCCAGCATTCCATCCTGGTCAAGATCGCCAGCCGCGACCGAGACAGGGTCGTCAACCTCCGCCAGGGGCGCCAGCCATACCGGCTCGGGGGTGAAGCCTATACTTGCCGGGATGGTGAGCTCCAGTATGTCGGGGGTACCTCGGCTGCCGGGAAGGAGATTCTCATCGAAGCCATCCGGGTCTCCCGCACACCCCGCCGACTTGGCGCCCAGGCCGCGAACCCTGTCGAACGGCGTGATGCGGAGCTTGACGTTTCCACCGCCCGGGACATCGACATCGCTTGCCCAGATCACCCGGTACTCCACACCGGCGCTCGATGCGCCAAGATTGAGCGCCGCGGCGAGATCCACCTGGAGGGTATCGCCGGGTTCCGCAGGAGGGTCGAAAGGTGCCGCAAGGGTCAGGATCCCCGCGGCTGCGGCATAGGAGCAGACGAGCCTGTCCTGGACCGGCTCTCCCTCCCGCTTGACGAGCTCGATGGGACGTCTCGACATTTCTCCAAGCGCCCGCAGCTCGCCTTTTCGGCGAATCCACGTCGCGAGCAGCTCCTGGCTCGAGAGCCCGGCTGCCGCGGGAAGCTCCACCGGGCCGCTCACCATATCCTTTGACAGAGTGGCGATCCGAAGGCGCGAACGTTCAGCCGCCAGGGCAGCTGAATACAGCAGCTCCCGCCGCGCGATCGGATCCGCCCCCAGTTCCTGGGGCAGGTCCGGAAAATCACCATCCTGGTGGGCCCATTGGAGAAGCACATCAATATTGTCTCCCTCGGGATCCTGGGCCATGAAATCAATTCCAACATCGCCATTCGCGAAGCCATCGGGGCCTATCCCGGGAGCCCCGAGGATCTGCACCGCGGGAGCCTCATTGAGCTCAAGGACAATCAGCGCGGTAACGGTCTCGCCCACCGCCTCGGTAAACTCGCCGACCAGGTCGCGCGGCGTCATGCGCACCAACACAGCACGGTCGATATTCCCCAGATCCTCGGCCGCGTGCCAGTCGAAACGATGAACAACTCCCCCGGGTGAAGACGCCAGGGAACTCTGCGGCTGGACCGTACGCATCTCCCTGAAATCGGCGGCGGCCGGGTTCTCCGTAACGGTCGAAACCTCCATAGCCAGGTCCACGAGGTCGGAGGTGAGATCCGAGATCACAACGCTCAATCCGAGCCGCCCCGTGCTCGATCCCTCCGAAGAGATACTGTCGATCGCCGGAGCATCGTTGCCCACCTCAACCTCGACATCGACCTGGGCATCGGCCTCGAACCTGAGGGTGACCCGGCGAAGACTGGAGTCCCCCAGGTCCGCGAATGCGTTCCAGCCGATACGATGAAGCTTGCCCCCGCGCGTGGTCTCCAGGCCCCTGAGAGGTTCGGGATAGTTGTCCTCGGAATCGGCGTATTCCTCGCCCTCGGCAAGCTCGAAGCGAGCCGGTGAGGGATCGACGAAGGTCAGCGGCTGGAAGACGACGCCATCTGCTGACCAGGCAATATTCACGTTGGCCAGGCCGCCCGAATCGCTCTCAACCTTGAAGCGAATGACTGCCTGGCGGGGATCCCTGCGATGGCTCTCATCTTCGAAGCCATCGAATTCGACCCTGACACCGGTAGCCGCTCCGCGATTCGCAACGTCATCGTCCCCCTCGAAAAGATAGGAGAGCAGGGCCGTTCCGGAGTTGCAGCCGCTGAAGAAGACCTGGGCCAGCAGCAGGGCCACAAGGGCGGTTGATCGTCTCAATTCTTTCTTACACCAAAGGTTCATTTCTATTTATTCCGCAACAATCACCACTGTTCGCGAGATCCTGACGCCGTCGGTTCCCAGGGCGCGAACCTTGACCAGGTTTCTACCCGGCACTACCGGCAATCCATCCGCCAGTTCGATCCGGGCTCTGCCTTTAGCCTCAAGCTCCTGGTTGACCCGTACCAGTTCATCCCCCTTGAGAACCCAGCGATAACGTTCAACCCCCTCGGCGAGACGATGCAGGTCAAGAACACGAAGGCCCGGGTCAAGCCGACCCTCGGCGCTTAGCAGCTCAAAGGTGAAGGCCGAAGGGGCGGACCTGTCTGGAAAAATAATCCTCAGGGGTCTCTCCTTCTCATCCTGCTCCAGGTGGCCGCGCAGCTCTCCCTTGAGCTCTTCCAGGAAACCAGCGACAGCCTCTTCATTCAATACATTGATCACCGCAGCCGATTCACCAGGAATGTACATGGGCGGCATCACGATGCTCTGCAGATAGTTGTCCATCGCGCCATCGCCGGGGCTCCGGTCAACGAGGCTCAGGAAGCGGGAGCCCCCACTTGAGCGGAGCTTATAGGCCGGGGTCGGAACAGGGCTCTCAACAGAGAGCTTCAGCCAGGCTCTGACCTTCCGGTCATTCAGATCGATGACCTCGAATTCCATCCCGCCGGTAAGACGATATTCGTGCGTCGCTACAAACCAGGATGGCAGACCCCCAAAAAGCCAGGTGACAACCTCCAGGGCCCCTGCGCCTGAGGAGACCTGGGGCTCAGGGAGAACTTCTTCCGTCTCCAGGGTGACACCAACCAGGAAATCCAGGTTGCGTCCCTCTCGCAAGGCCGCCGATGTGGTTGTCGAACTGAGCGCCAGCGCCCTGCCGACCAAGGCATCATCAGATGCCAGCGCGGCGCAGACCCGCCCAAGAGCGGCCTCGGCGTCAGCGGGCTCCCTGGCGGCGGAAGCTTTCAGGAAAACTCCAACACTGTAGGGGAACACCTCGGAACTTCCGGAAGAATTCCGCATAGCTCCACCGGAGCAGCCGGTTAGGACCAGCAAGGCCATGACAAAAAAAGAAGATGTCTTTCGTGATCTATAGTGAAAACGTCGAATTCTATTCATAGGACATTCAACTCAGACAAGACGAAAGAAAAGCGCGGCCCACGGCAAAACGCGATCAACACCCAACCACAACAAACCCGCATGAGACTCTACTGAGAGTGTCTTCCTACTAATGACACCAAGGTCCGATTATAACACTCGTTAGGTCATTTCCTAAGCGAACCGGTCCTTTTCAACTTGAGCGCCCCGTGGCGCGGCAGGCGCCTCGTAAGAGCCTTCATCTTGCCGCATCCTGGTTGTGAAAAAACACCTGTAAAAAGCCGGGCGCCCCTGCCTCAGACCAAACATCTGGCGAGCAATCACCTCATTTAGAAGGTAAAAATCCTCTGGAGCCGGACTGTGGGGCGTTCCTTTTCACTAACAGGGAAGTTATATTTCATCAGGCGACCGGGCTTTGAAAGAGCCGGCCTGGCACTAAGAAAGGAAGACCTTGAAGATAGCAATCGGCGGCGACCATGCCGGATTCGAGCTTAAAAAGTTCATCTCCGGTCACCTCAGCGAATCCGGCCACGAGATTCTCGACGTAGGAGCCCTCGAATACGATGGCGAAGACGATTATCCCGATTTCGCCAGGCTCCTGGCGGAGGCGGTGATGGAAGGCAAGGCGGATAAAGGGATCCTGATCTGCGGAAGCGGCGTCGGGGTGTGTATCGCCGTAAACAAGCATCCAGGGCTGCGGGCAGGGATCTGCCACGACACCTATTCCGCGGCACAAGGTGTCGAGCATGACAATATGAATGTCCTTTGCATTGGGGAGCGGGTCGTTGGCCCGGCGCTGGCCCGCGAGGTCGTCGAGGCCTTCCTGGGCGCAGACTTCGCGGCAGAGGGTCGGCACCAGCGGCGCTACGAAAAGGTTCTCGGAATTGAAAAGCGCTACCTGGGCCCCTCGGCGGACTGACCGCAGGACGACGAATGAATGACCCCGCAGAGAAGTCCGGCTTTCTCGGCTATCTCCTGGAAGCGGACTACCGCTTCCTGCAGGAACGGGATCTCGGCCTCGACCTCTACAACAGCGGGTCTTGCGGACTGATCGTCTTCGTGCTCACGGTGGCGGCGGCCACGATCTTCTTCCTGTCGATGTTCCATCTCATCCCGCAGCGCAAACACGTCACCCTCCTGCTGCTGGGAACCAGCGGCCTGGCCTTCGCATTCGGTCTGCTCGGCACCTGGCTGAACCACCTCCGGCTGGAGGAGGTCGGCAGGGAACTCTTCAGTGAAGCCGGCGGGACGCGGCCGGTTACCGCCGGACAGCGGGCCGCCATCCTCGTTCTGCCCCTGGCCGTTGGCGGCATCTCTCTTTTCGCGGGCATGGCGGGATACCTCTACCTGCTGGTCTTCTGGACCTCGGACCTCTTTCGCTCGAACGAGAAACCGAAGAAGAAGCAGAAAAAGAGCCGGGCGCGGGATGTCAGGAAGTCGGCTGGAAAATAATGTCGATGTTCTCTTCCGCGGCGGCGGCCTGCAACTCGGCCCGGAGCTCGTTGACCGCCTGATCGACAGGAACCTGAACCTCCATCTCCAGGGAAAAGATCGGTGAGCCGGTGATGGGCGCCTGGCTGAGCGAGGTGTCAAGACTCGCCACGTTCACCCCCCGGTCGTTGAGAATACCGGTGATCCGATGGACGATGCCGGGATGGTCAAGCGCCACGGCCTGCAGGCTGTAGCCGATAACAGCCGATGAAGGGCCGGGCGAAGCTACAGGCTTGATCTGCAATTCCAGGGTGAGCTCTGAAGCGACCGCGGCCAGTCCGCTCCTGACCGACTCGAGCTGACCAGCGTTGCCAACCACCAGGACGAAGAGGGCAAACTCCCCACCAAGGATCGCCATCCTGGAATCCTCCAGGTTCGCCCCGGCATCGAAAATCACACCGGACACGGAATCGACGATACCGGGCTGATCCCTCCCCGACGCCGACACCAGGATTGTTTCCAGCTGTTGCTGCTCCACCCTTCTATACCTCCAGGTTAAGACCAATATTGATCCGACCGAGCATAGCAGCAGAGGAGAGCTCCCTTCAACCCTCCACCCCGGACAACTGCCGGTAATCATGAGACTCCCGGCACCTCCGCCTCGGCGGGGCCGATAAGTAGAAAGAGAATTACCTGGCGGCGGATTCATCGTAAATGAACTCAATTCAACCCGGGGAAACTGCCGATGAATAGACTAGTCCGTAGAGCGAGAAAAATCTCCTCAACTCGCGGCGGAACGCGGTATTCCAATGAAACGAAAACTCATCTTATTACTCTTACTCACGGCCTCCTTCCTCCTGGTCGACGCCTTCAACTCGGCGCCCAGGGCGCATGCCGAAGATCTGCCCCGTGCCGGCGAGGCGTACATCATCCGTGAGCACGACAATCTCTTCCGAATCGCGGAGCGAGCCTACGGCAACGGCTTCGACTATTACCGCATCCTCGAAGCGAACCCATGGATCGAACCCGACAGACTGATTCCCGGGAAGCTCATCGAGATACCCGCGGCGGCCCGACCAATTGGACCGCTCCCCCCCGAGAGCATCGAGGAGGAACTGGCGGAAGCTGGGGTTCTTGTTGAGCCGGCCTCCACCAAGGCGCCGGCAACGATCGAAGCCGTTCCTGCAGAGGAAACGGCAGACGATGGCGAAGAGGCCGGGGGCGTCCTGCCGCCCGAAACCGTTACGCACTCCGATCCGGCCCCGGGAGCGGAAAAGAAAACCTCCGTCTGGAACACTCTGCAAAGCCGGATCCGGTCGAAGACCTTCTTCGGTTTCAGCCTCGAGATGTTCGCCTGCTACGTGCTTCTCTTCTGCCTCGGGCATGCGATCCTGCAGGGCCTGATCGTCTGGATTACCTCCCATATCACCTTTGTCCGCGAAGCCTCGATCAGAAAATCTTTCAAGGCGACCTTCCTCACGGAGATGATCACACTCTGTACTCTGCTGATTGTTGGCGTCGTCGCCATCATGATGCTCTACGTAGGCACAGAAAACGCCGTCGAAGGCTCTTCCTCACAGCTCTTCCCGCTGGTCGAGGACTACCTGGGAAGACCGGTTGGAATGCTGGCGATGGCCTGCTGCCTGCTGGGGCTCCATGTTCTCCTCAGCCTGCGCTTCATTCCCCAGATTTTCGAGATCCAGAAGGCCCAGGCCTTCATGGTCGTTTTCCTCGGAGTCCTGGCCCCCCACCTTGCCGGCTTCTACGTCGTCGGTAAAAAGATGGGCTTCATCCAGGCCTGAGGCCTGAAACCCCTGAAGGCGGCGGCAACAGGCTCCCCCCGCCCGGCGCGAATCAGGACGGTTGTCTACCCGGTCGGGCGGTGATACCCTGATGTCTCGCGCGGGGACCCGGGTATCCCCCACCTTCCAGCGAAGTAACCATCCTGACAGGAGCCTATCGATGAACCATCGCCTGTTTTTCACATCCTGCCTGCTAATCCTGCTGCTCGGGACCGCCGGCGCCCTGGAGGCCGCCAGGGGCAACATTGTCATGTTCGTGGTCGATGACCAGGGTCGTGATGCCGGCTGCTACGGCAACAAGGCGATCAAGACCCCCAACCTCGACAAGCTCGCCGCCGATGGAACGGTCTTTCAGCACGCCTACTGCACCACCGCGAGCTGCTCCGCCAGCAGATCGGTGATCCTGACGGGACTGCACAACCACTCCAACGGCCAGTACGGACACCAGCACTCCTACCACAACTTTCATACCCGCAAGAGCGTCCGGAGCCTGCCGGTTCTTCTGTCTGGGGCCGGCTACCGCACCGCCAGCATCGGCAAATACCATGTCCAACCCGAAGAGGTCTACCATTTCGATACTTATCTCAAGGGCAACCAGGGTGGCTCTCGGAACGCAGTCACCATGGCGCAGAAATGCAGGGCCTGGCTCGGCGAAAAGACTGACCAGCCCTTCTTCCTCTACTTCTGCACCTCGGACCCGCATCGAAGCGGTCGCCAGGCGAGCCATCCCCTGACCCGCCCGGACTTCTTCGGCAATGGACGCAAATTCACCGGCGTCAAGGAGCAGACCTTCAAGCCCGAAGACGTGATCGTGCCCCCCTACCTCCCCGACACCATCGAGTGCCGCCGGGAGCTCGCCCAGTACTACCAGTCGGTGGCGAGACTCGACCAGGGACTCGGCCTGCTGGTAAAAATACTGAAAGAGCTGAAGCTCTACGACAACACCCTCATCCTCTACCTCAGCGACAACGGTATCGCCTTCCCCGGCGCCAAGACCAATCTCTATGAACCGGGAATGCGGCTGCCGCTGGTGGTCCGGGCTCCCGTGCAGAAGAAACGCGGAGGCTCGACCAACGCCATGGTGAGCTGGACCGACCTGGCGCCAACGATTCTCAGCTTCGCCGGGGCGACACCGAAGAAGTACAAATTCCACGGCCGCTCCTTCCTCGGAGTTCTCGATGAGGAAAACCCAAAGGGCTGGGACGAGGTCTACGCCTCCCACACCTTCCACGAGATCACCATGTACTACCCGATGCGGGTGTTGCGCGAGAGGCGCTTCAAGTACACCCTCAACATCGCCAGCGGGCTGACCTATCCCCACGCCTCCGACCTCTGGGCCTCGGCCGCCTGGCAGGGCGTCTGGCAGAGAAAGGACCGCTACTACGGCAAGCGCACCGTCGACGCCTACCTGCACCGGGCGAAGCACGAGCTCTACGATCTCGACCGCGATCCGCACGAGGTCATCAACCTCGCCAACCATCCTGACCACGCCGAGACACTCAAGCGCATGCAGGCGAAACTCAAAAAATGGCAGCAGCAAAGCGGCGACCCCTGGAAATACAAGTACATCTACGAATAGGGCACAGGAGAAACATGAAAACCATCAGCACCCTGGCGCTTCTATTAACCAGCGCGCTCACCCCCTGTACCGTCGCCGATGAAAAGAAACCGGCAGAGAAGAAACAACCGCGCGGCTACTCGATCCCGCTGATTGACCTCTCCGGTGAAAAACATCGCCAGGTGGTCGTCGACCGTGAAAAGGGCGTCTATCTCGGACACCCCACCACTGTCCTGCTCGAGGACCAGAAGACCATGATCTGCGTCTACCCCGCCGGCCACGGCCGAGGGCGGATCATCATGAAACGCAGCGTCGATGCCGGGCTGACCTGGAGCGCCAGGCTGAAGACACCGGACAACTGGGCCACCTCGAAGGAGGTGCCGACACTCCACCGGGTCATCGATGCGGCAGGGAAAAAACGCCTCATCATGTTCTCCGGTCTCTACCCCGCCCGCCTGGCGGTCTCAGAAGACGATGGCGCCACCTGGTCACCACTGAAAACCCTTGGTGACTGGGGCGGCATCGTCGTCATGGGATGCGTGATCGACCTGAAGACGGGCCCGGGAAACTACATGGCCATGTTCCACGACGATGGCCGGTTCTTCACGAAAAACGGCAAACGCGCGAAGCGCGCTCTCTTTACCGTCTACAAGACCTTCTCGAAAGACGGCGGGCTCTCCTGGAGCTTCCCCGAGGCCATCTTCGCGCGCTCCGACCTGCATCTCTGCGAACCCGGCACCGTACGCTCTCCCGATGGCAAACAGATCGCCGTCCTCTTCCGGGAAAACAGCCGGCGCCGAAACGGCCACGTGATCTTCTCCAACGACGAGGGCGCGACCTGGACCACCCCCCGCGAGGTGCCCGGCTCGCTGACCGGTGACCGGCACACGGCGAGGTACGCCCCCGATGGCCGGCTCTTCATCTCTTTCCGGGACCGGACCCTCGAGAGCGCCACCCACGGCGACTGGGTCGGCTGGGTCGGCACCTACGAGGACATCGTCAAGGGAAGAGAGGGCCAGTACCGCGTCCGCCTCATGGACAATACCCGCGGCGCAGACTGCGCCTATCCCGGCGTCGAGAGACTTCCCGATGGCACCTTCGTGACAACCACCTACGGCCACTGGATCAAGGGAGAGTCGCCCTTCATCGTGAGCGTCCGCTTCAAGCTCGAAGAGCTCGACAGGAAGGCGCGCGAAGCGAAAAAGTGATCCTTCAGGCTTCGGTCTTGCCCGCCTTTTTCTTTTTCCCGCCTCCCCTCTTCAGGTCGATCACCTTCAGGTTGAGAACCTCGACGAAGAGCGAGAAGCCCATGGCGAAGTAGATATAGCCCTTGGGTATATGGAACTCGAGGCCATCAGCGACCAGGGCCATGCCGATCAGGAGCAGGAAGCTCAGCGCGAGAATCTTCATAGTCGGCCGGTCGTTGACAAACTTGCCAACGCCGCGGGCGAAGAAAATCATCAGCAACACCGAGATGACAACAGCGATGATCATCACGGGGAGCTCATCCACCATTCCCACCGCCGTGATCACCGAATCGAGAGAGAAGACAAGGTCCAGGAGCATGATCTGCACGAGCGTCGTAGTAAAGCTGGCCGTCGCGCCGCCCTTACCCTCCTCTTTGCCATGCCCCTCGAGGCTATGGTGAATCTCGTGGGTGCTCTTACCAAGAAGAAACAATCCGCCAAGGATGAGGATCAGGTCGCGCCCGGAGATGTCCGCTCCAAGAACCGTAAAGAGGGAAGCGCTCAGGCCAAGCACCCACGTCAGGCAGAAAAGCAGGGCGATGCGCATGCCCATGGCGAGCAGAAGACCTATACGCCAGGCTGTCTTGCGCTGGTCCTCGGGAAGCCGGCCGGTGAGCACCGAGATGAAGACGATATTGTCGATACCCAGGATCAGCTCGAGGCCCGTAAGGGTCAGCAGAGCGATCCAGGCCTCCCCCGAATTCATCCAGGAATACCAGTCCATCAGAAATTTCCCTCCAGTCCTATCGCCAAAAACAGGGCCTGAAAACCAAGGCAGTGTTATTTTTGCCGATTGTCCCAACCGCTAACCAGTCAAATCCCGCTAAACAGCGTCTTTTCGGGCCGCTGTGAGATCGTTTGTCTTTCAGTCAAGATCAGGCGATAATAGCCTTCGATAGGAGTCGTAAGACTCCTGAGACAGGAATATCCGCGCGAGAGTTTTATTCATGCTCGACATCCACGGACCGCGATACAGCCATTGTGACGGACTCACGCGCCGCGCCTTCCTGAGCGCCGGCGCCGCCGGGTTCTGTGGACTCACCCTCGCCGACCTGCTTCGCGCCGAGAGCCTGGGTGGAATCGGCTCATCGACCAAGGCGGTCATCAACATCCATCTCGATGGCGGACCTCCGCAGATGGACATGATCGACCTGAAGCCGAACGCTCCACGCGAGATTCGCGGAGAGTTCAAGCCCATCAAGTCGAAGCTTCCCGGCCTGCTGATCGGCGAGCTGCTGCCGAAGATCGCCTCCATCGCCGACAAGTTCGCCTTTATCAGGTCACTGGTCGGAGCCGCCAGCCAGCACGACGCCTTCCAGTGCCAGTCCGGATTTGACCGCAAGAACCTCGACTCGATCGGCGGGCGACCGGCCATGGGAGCGATCCTCTCGAAGCTGAAAGGCTCTCCGTCAGATCCGGCGCCCTGCTTCGTCGACCTCATGCAGGGACGCCCCCTGGTTAGAAACAGCGCCCGGCCGGGCTTCCTCGGCCCGGCCTACGGCCCCTTCCGCCCCGACATCTCGAAGATGTTCAAGCGACCGCTCGAGGAAGGCATGAAGGGCGAGCTCAAGGCGCTCGGCGGCAACCACGCCACCAGCCTGGCTCTCAACAAGAGCCTCAGCTCTGAAAGAATGAAGACCCGGGTCGGCCTGCTCGAGGAGCTCGACAGCCTGAAACGCAGCGTCGATTCCGGCGGCCAGATGGACGCCCTCGACCGCTTCACCCGCCAGGCGGTTGGAATCCTCACCTCGGGAAAATTCGCCGAGGCGCTCGATCTCGAAAAAGAAGACCCCGCAGTTGTCGCGCGTTACACTCTGCCTGAAGCGGGCAACAGAACTCTCGGCACCAACGAGGGAGCCGGCTCAACCAGGAAGTTCCTCCTCGCCAGGCGCCTGGTGGAAGCGGGGGTTCGCTGCGTGAGCCTGTCGATCTCGGATTTCGACACCCACTCCTCGAACTACCCCCGCATGCGACACACCTTGCCCATTGTCGACCACGGCCTCCACGCTCTCATCACCGATCTTGATGAGCGCGGCATGCTCGATGACGTCGCCATCGTGGCCTGGGGTGAATTCGGCCGAACCCCGAAGATGAACTCCAAGAACGGCGGCCGCGACCACTGGCCCAAGGTCGGCATGGCGCTCCTCGCCGGCGGCGGCATGAAAACCGGACAGATCATCGGAGCCACCGACCGTTTCGCCGGTGAAGCCGTCACCCGCCCGGTCCACTACCAGGAGGTCTTCGCGACCCTCTACCACTGCCTCGGAATCGACCTCGCCGCCACGACCATCGCGGACTCCGGCGGTCGCCCCCACTACCTTCTTGACCGCACCGAACCGATCAGCGAGCTGGTCTGAAAAACCGAACGCTCAGGTTCCTGCAATAATCAGTCGAGGCGGCTCGGAGGGAGGCGTTTTGGTTATTTCGAACGCCCCCTTAACGAGCGCTGTCGCCTCTTCCTGCCCTTTTCCGGCACTCAAAATATCAAGCAGGGGCTGCCCCTCCCGCACCTCATCTCCAAGGCGGACTCGCATCTGGAGACCGACGCTGGGGTCCACGGTGTCTTCGATCAGGCGCCGCCCTCCACCGAGAGCGATCAGGGCGTAGCCCAGGGCCTCGCCATCGATGGCAGAGACGTAGCCCGCGCGAGCCGCCCTCACCTCGCTGGCGGGCGCCAGTTCGAGTTCCGCGGAGAGATCACCCCCCTGGGCTCGAACCATCTCGTGAAATTTCTCCAGCGGCCGACCCGAGGCGAGCTCTTTCTCGAGCCGCGCTCTCGCGGCGGCCATGTCTTCGGCGCCCCCGGCCGAGGTCAACATGACAGCGCCCAGCTCACAGACCACCTCCAGGAGATCGGCCGGCCCCTCACCCGCGAGGGTGGCGAGCGCTTCGCGCACCTCGTTGGCGTTTCCAACGGCGCGACCAAGCGGTTGGTTCATATCGCTCACGAGGAAGCTGGTTTTGACTCCCATGCTCTCCCCCACCGCGGCCATGGCCTCGCCGAGTGAGCGGGCGCTCTCGACGTCCTTCATGAAGGCGCCGCTCCCCCACTTGATGTCGAGCGCCAGGGCATCGAGGCCCTCGGCGAGCTTCTTGCTCATGATGCTGGCGGTGATCAGCGGCACCGAGGCGACCGTCGCGGTCACATCGCGCAGGGCGTAGAGCCGTCCGTCAGCGGGAGCGAAATCACCTCCCTGGGAGGCGATGACGCAGCCGACCTCTTCGGTCATCCGCCGGATCTCGGCCGCCGCGAGCTCCGTACGATAGCCGGGAATCGACTCGAGCTTGTCGATCGTGCCTCCGGTGGGACCGAGCCCGCGGCCGGCCACCATCGGGACCTGGAGGCCGCAGCTGGCCACCAGGGGAGCCAGGACCAGCGAGACCTTGTCCCCCTGCCCCCCGGTGGAGTGCTTGTCGACCCGTGCCCCTTCAACACCGGCCCAGTCGAGGCTCTCGCCTGAGTCCATCAGGGCCCTTGTCAGGGCGCTCGTTTCGGATTCATCCATTCCCTGGAAATAGATGGCCATGGCCAGCGCCGCCACCTGGTATTCCGGTACGTCGCCTGAGACAAAACCATCGATCACAGCGGAAATCTCGACAGAATCGAGCGCCTCTCCATCCCGCTTTTTCTGGATGATCCGGGTTATATCCACAGGAGCTCCTGGAAACCGACAGCCTTCACATCCAGAAGCTAACACAGGCGAAAATGATCTTTGCTGAAAAAGAGCCCGTCTTTCGGTGAAATGGAGGGAACAGAAAGACTCGGTTGCCGGAGAAGACATGTTTTCAGTGCGAAGCCAGCCAGGAACCTTAACGCGGACGCTGTCGTTCGCGCTGCTCATCCTGTGTGGGGCTCTCCAGGCCGCCCCCCCCGAGATCAAAACCATCCTTCCCAGGGCGGCGGTCCCGGGCAAGACCACCGAGATTGTCATCACGGGCAAGGGACTCGAGACGGTAACAGGGCTCTGGTCGACCTTCGACATGAAGGCGACCATCAGCAAACGTGATGGAAAAGAGCTGCGTGTCAGGCTCGAAGTGGCGGAGAAGACGCCGGTTGGGATCGGAGCCATCCGCGCTATCGGTCCCGCGGGAATCTCCAACCTGGCTCTCTTCCTGGTCGACAACCTGGGAGTCCAGGGCGGCGGAGAGAAGAACACCTCGCGCTCGAACGCCATCCTGATCGAGCCGCCCTGCGCCATCGATTCAAGCGCCCAGGCTGACCAACGGAGCTACTACCGCTTCAGGGCGAAGGCGGGACAGCGGCTCTCCTTCGAGATCCTGGCCCAGCGGCTCGGCTCGCAGCTCGATCCCGTTCTCAGAATCCTGGAGGTTGGCGGAAAAGAGCTCGCCTTCAGCGACGACGCGGTGGGAGCGGACAGCCGCCTCGCCTGGCGCTGCGAGAAGGAAGGAGAGTACCTCCTCGAGCTGCGAGACGTCACCTATCGAGGCGGGAGCGCCTTTGGCTATCGCCTGCGAGTGGGCGACTTCCCGATCGTATCCACCCCCTATCCTCTTCGGGCCGAGCAGGGTAAATCCGCCAAGATCTCCATCGCCGGGCTTGATTCGGCGGACATCGAAGACCGCGAGGTCCGGCTCCCGGAGAATTCAAGCGGGCGCGCCTTCAACCTGGCCGCTCGTCTGCCCGGTGGTAAGAGCTCCGGATTCGTGACCCTCGTCTCGAGCGAGCTCCCTGAACTGCTCGAGCAGGAGCCCAACGATGGAGTGAAAACCGCCACGAGGCTCGAGCCGTCCAGCGCCATCAATGGACGATTTGGCTCAAAAGGGGACAGGGATTATTACTCCATCGCCGGGAAAAAGGGCGACCGGATTCTGATCCGCGGGGAGACCCGTCTCTCGGGCTCACCCACCGACCTCTACCTCCGCCTCGAAAAGCCTGGAGGCGGCAAGATCACCGATGCCGAGGACCAATCCTATGACCCCGGCAAAGACAAGCAGAAGGGCAAGAACTACTACTTCGATGAGGGCTCGATTGACCACACCTTCACCGAAGACGGGACGGTCATCCTCCTGGTTGAAGATCTCACCGGGAGAGGCGGCCCCGAGCATGTCTACCGGCTGGAGGTGCGGCCCTCGCGCGGACGCTTCTCCCTCGAGCTCAACGACACCCGCTTCCACGCGCCGACGGGCGGCGACTTCAAGGTGAAGGTCCACTGCAGGCGAAACGGCTATGACGGGCCTGTCGAACTCGAAGTCGCCGGTCTCCCCCCCGGGGTGAAGGCCGGCAAGGCGCGCATCGAGAAGGGCAAGAATTCAGTCGAGCTGAAGATCTCGCTGGGGAAGGAGCTCGAGCCGGGCAGCATGGGAACCTTCCGGGTCTTCACCACCATCCAGGTCGGTGATAAGACGCGACGGCTGGAGGCCGGCACGCGGGAGGCGCTCAGGAAGGCCTTCCCGCGCCTGTTCCATCCTCCGCGAGTCCTTGACGGACTCGCGGCCTTCGGCGTCACCGAGGCGAAGAAATAAACCCCAGGCGGGTCCTACTTGACCGAGAAACGATGCACGGTCTCGTGGGTGTAAACCTCTCCCGGCTTCAGGAGAACGGGCGGAAAGTTCGGCTGGTTGATCGAATCCGGGAAGTGCTGGGTCTCGAGGCAGATCCCATGGTTCTTCTCGTATTTCTTGCCGCCCTTGCCGACGTTGGAGCCGTCGAGGTAGTTCCCGGTGTAGAGCTGGATACCCGGCTCCGTGGTCAGGATCTCGAGCAGACGACCGGAGCCCGAGTCATAGAGCGTCGCGGCCAGCGCCAGGGAGTTGTCCTTCGAGTTGAGGCAATAGTTGTGGTCGTAGCCGCCGGGGTTCCCATCGGATGGGGGAAGCTTGGCGATCCGGGAGCCGATCTTCATCGCCTTGGTGAAATCCATCACCGTGTCCTTGACCGCCTTGATCTCGCCGGTGGGTATCCCGCCGCCATCGATCGGGGTGTAGTGATCCGCGGCGATCATCAACTCGTGGTCGAGAATCGTTCCGCTGCCGGCCCCGGCCAGGTTGAAGTAGGAGTGATGGGTCAGGTTGACCGGCGTGGCCTTGTCGGTCTTGGCCCAATAGCTGACGATCAGCTCGTTGGAGTCGGTGAGCTTGTAGATGACCCTGATGTCAAGGTTGCCGGGATAGCCCTCCTCCCCATCGGGACTCTTGTAGGTGCAGAAGAGCATGGAGGCCCGAGCCCCCTGGATGGCCTTGATCTTCCAGTTTCTCTTATCGAGCCCCTTGACGCCTCCGTGCAGGTGGTTGGCGCCGTTGTTCTTCGCCAGGGTGTACTCCTTGTCGCCGATCTTGAACTTGCCGCCCGCGATCCTGTTCGCGACCCGGCCGGTGGTGGCGCCAAAATAGGGATGGCCCGCCAGGTAGCCTTCTAGCGAATCGAAACCGAGAACCACGTCCTCGAGCTTCCCATCGCGGCCGGGAACATGCAGCTCGGTCAGGAGCGCTCCGTAGGTCATGACCTTCGCCGTGACGCCGTTCTTGTTCACCATCGTGTAGAGCTCGACGGACTCTCCATCGGCGGTCTTTCCGAAAGGATCCATGGTGAGCTTGCTGGATGTCACCGAGCAGGACACCAGCAGGAGGAGACCGGGAAGAAAGGCGAAGATCCGGATGAGTTGCATGAGTACGCTCCTTGATGATGATTGATATTGAAACCCGACCCGCCAGTATACAAACTCCGGCCCAACCTGCCATACTATCTGTTGGTGGAGAAAGCCCGGTTCCCGGAAATTGCCGTAGACCTGCAGGACCAGAAAAATGATCAAACCTATCCTCCTGACCCTCGCCGCGTTGCTGCTGACTACCCTGCCCTGCCCCGGGCTCCCGGCCCAGGAGACCCCGGAGTCCCTGCGGCTCAAAGCGACCGAGGCCAGGCGCGAAGCCCAGAATCTCAGCCTGCGCGCCGCGGCGGCCTTTGACCGCAGGGGAGGCGAGCACTTCATCGCCGGACGGGTCAAGGAATCGGTGGCGGATTTTGACGCGGCCGTCAAGCTCGACCCCAAGAGAGAGCCCTGGCACTGGCGCCGCGGAATATCCTATTACTATGTCGGCGAGTTCGAAAAAGGGCGAAAGCAATTCGAGGGCTACCAGACTGTCGATTCAAGCGATGTCGAGAACGCCACCTGGCGCTATCTCTGCATGGCGAGAACGGTTGGAACCGCCGCCGCGAGCAAGGCGATCCTCAAGATCGGCGACGACCGGCGCGTGCCGATGCGCCAGATCTACGATCTCTACGCCGGCAAACTGAAGCCGGAGGATGTGCTCAAGGCCGCCAGGGCCGGCAAGCCCGCTCCACCGGCGCTCAACATGAGACTCTTCTACGCCCATCTCTACCTCGGACTCTACTACGAGGCCGCCGGCAAGGAGGAACTCGCCCGCAAGCATCTCTACAAGGCGGCCGATGACCACAGGATTGGCCACTACATGTGGGATGTCGCGCATGTCCACGCGAACATCCTGCGGTCAAAAGAGAAAGAGAAGAAGTGACCCTCGCCCGGGTCTATTTCCCCAGGTCAACGCAGACCGCCGTCGTCTGGTTGCGCAGGTAGAGCCTGCCATCCTGCACCGCCGGCGCGGTCCAGCATTTGCCCGACAGCAGCTTCGCCCCCGCGCGCGGTTTGAAGCCCGAAGGCGAAGCCCGGGCAATGAGCAGTTGGCCATTCTCGGCCAGGAAGACGAGGTGCCCGTCGGCGAGGACCAGGGTTCCGTGACGGGTCCGGCTGCCGCGGGTTCCCATGCGATCCTTTCTCCAGACAAGCTTGCCGGTCTTCCATTGCACGCACTTCAGCGCCTGCTCGTCGGCTCCGAAGAGGAAGCCCTTGTAGAGCACGAAGGTCTGGAACTTGCTGCGAATCGACTGGTTGTTCCAGGCCTCGCGGACGGAGAGCTTGCCACCCGACTTGCGCAGCCTGAAGAGCGCGCAGCCGTGGCCATAGCCCGAGCTGATGAAGAGGCTTCCATCGTGATAGATCGGCGTCGCCGAGTTGACGTCATAGCTGGTCTTCCAGGGTGACCTCCAGGCCACCGCGCCGTCACCCGCCTCCACCACGAGGATCTCCCTGGCGCTGAAACAGGCGATATAGCGGGTCTTCTCGAAGGTGAAGGGATAGGGGGTCGCGTAGCCGGCCCCATCCGAGCCCGCCTTCCAGGCGAGCGACCCGGTCTTCCTGTTGTAGGCGGCGAGGCTTCCGGCTCCCCCCCCGGGCGAAACCACGGCGAGGTCTCCCTCGATGAGGACGGAGCCGCTGTAGAACCAGGTCGGGGCGCCGGAAAACTTCTGACGCCAGACCTCGCTACCGTCCTTCGCCTTGACGCAGAGCAGGGTCCCCCTGGCTCCAAGCACGTACACCAGGCCATCGCTGACCGCGGGAGTCGCCCGGCAGCCATCTCCACCCTGGCGCTCCTCGAGCTCGCCCTCGATATCGATCTCCCAAAGCGGCTTGCCATCGGCCGCGCCGAGGCAGATCAGCTTCTGCTTGCCCCCGGAGGTACCACAGGTATAGACCCGCTCACCAACAGCGGCGAAGGAGCTGAAAGAGGCTCCGAGCTCGCGCTTCCAAAGCAACTTCGGCTTCGACTTCCAGCTGAAAGAGAGTCCCTTCTCAGCGCTGACCCCATCGTGGTTCGGCCCGCGCCAGTTGGGCCAGTCATCAGGAAAGATGGACGGACTCGCAAAAAGCGGAAGAAAAACCAGCAAGGACGATCTGAACAAGCGGTCGTGAGAATTCATCTTGTCTCGCTTTCAAAAAGGCTCCGGGTGAACCCGGCTGCTCTCATTCACATCCCTGATCTTAGAGAGTGCACAAAGACCGCTTCAAGCTAAATACCGCCAGCACCGCACATCATCGCAGTGGCCCCCCGGGTCCTGTGGAAGCCGCCCCGGAAGGCGGCTATACTGTGTGTCCGGTTGAATCCCTCTTTCATTCGATATCTACAAGGAACCCATGACCCGCCAATTAAGAATACTGGCTCTTGCCTGCGGCTCCCTGCTGCTGCCAATGCTTTCTTCCGCCCAGGAGCTCAAGCCCGACCGGCGCTTCACCGAATGGGACAGCAACAAGGACGGCAAGCTCACCCGCGAGGAACTTCCCGAGCGCAACCGGAAAAACTTCGGGCGGGTCGACACCGACAAGGACGGCTTCATCTCTCTCAGGGAACACCTCACCTTCATTGGCCGCCTGCCGCGAAACCGTAACCAGGCGCGCCAGCCGCGCGCGCTCCAGGGTGTCAAGGTCGAGCGGAACATCGCCTACGCCGGCACCGACAATCCGCGCCAGACCCTCGACCTCGCCCTGCCGGAAAAACGCACCACCGACAAACCCCTGGCCGTCATCGCCTACATCCACGGCGGTGGCTGGCGGCAGGGTTCCAAGGAAGGCGGCCTCAACCGGCTCAACCTCTACCTGAAAACCGGCCGCTACGTCGGCGTCTCGATCGGCTACCGGCTCAGCGGCGAGGCGAAGTGGCCCCAGCAGCTCTACGACTGCAAGGCGGCGATCCGCTGGCTCAAGGCCAACTCGAAGAAATACGGTTTCGACCCGAAGCGCATCGCCGTCTACGGCACCTCGGCCGGAGGCCATCTCGTGGCCATGCTCGGGGTCACCGGCAACCGCAAAGACCTCGAAGGTGAGCTCGGACCCTATAAGGACTACTCGGGCAGGGTGGCGGCCGTCATCGATTACTTCGGCCCCAGCCAGTTTCTCCTGATGAATTCGAAGCCGGGCCGGATGGACCATGACGCCCCGGACTCTCCCGAGAGCCTGCTGATCGGCGGCCCGATCCAGGAAAACAAGGAGAAGACCCTGCACGCCGCCCCGATGAGCTACGTCAGCAAAAAAGCCTCCCCCTTCCTGATCGTCCACGGCACGAAAGATGTCCTCGTGCCGGTTCACCAGTCGGAGATCCTCGACAGAGCCCTCGACAAGCTCGAGGTCGAGTCCATCTTCATCCGTGTCGAGGGCGGTGGGCACGGAGTGCGTGGAGCGCCGCTGGATCAGGCGGGACTCGCTTTCCTGGATAAGCACTTCTGGGGCAAAGAGGTCAAGATGACCGACAAAACGGTCCAGAACAGTGAGCTCAGGGCTAAGCGCCCTGAAAAGAACCGCAAATGAGCGAAGTAACCCTCTACCACAACCCGCGCTGCTCAAAGAGCCGCCAGACCCTGGCGCTCCTTGAAGAGCGCGGCATCGAGCCGGAGATCATCAAGTACCTGGAGACCCCTCCGGATGTAGCGACCATCACCGGGCTGCTCGACAAGCTCGGCATTTCTGCCATCGAGCTGATCCGAAGAGGAGAGGCCCCCTTCGCGGAGCTGGGCCTGGCCGGCAGGGAGGGCGATGACGCCGCCCTCATCGAGGCCATGGTCTCGCACCCGGTCCTCATCCAGCGGCCCATTGTCGTCTCGGGCGAACAGGCCCGCATCGGCCGCCCACCGGAAAACGTCCTCGATATCCTCTGATGAAAACCGGCTTCCGCCTAGGAGCCGATACCCAGGGGCCATCCGCCCCCCCAGTAGATCAGCAGGAAGGCGGACCACAGCACCAGGAAGGCCAGGCTGTAGGGAAGCATCAGGGAAATCAGCGTTCCGATTCCCGTCTTCTTCACATAGCGCTGGGAGAAAGCCACCACCAGCGGGAAATACGGCATCAAGGGTGTGACGATATTGGTGCTCGAATCACCAACTCGGTAGGCCGCCTGGGTCAGCTCCGGAGAAATCCCCAATTGCATGAGCATCGGAACAAAGATCGGTGCCAGGAGAGCCCACTTGGCTGATGCCGATCCAACCACCAGGTTGACGAAGGCGCAGAGCAGGATGATGCCGACAATCGTGAACTGGGCGGGCAGCGCGAGCGACTTGAGAACACCCGCCCCCTTCACCGCGAGAAGGGCCCCGAGGTTCGAGTGCTTAAAGGCGTAGATGAACAGCGAGGCGAAAAAGGCCATCACCAGGTAGTAACCCATGGTGCTCATCGTGCTGCTCATCCCCTTGATCACATCCCTGTGTGACTTGAACCTTCCGGAGATGTAGCCGTGCACGACACCGGGCACGATAAAGAGGAGAAAGATCAGGGGCACGATGACCTTCATCAGCGGCGCCGAAAAGGAAGTCAGCTCCCCGTCGCTTCGAAAGACCGAATCCTCCGGCCAGCAGAGCCCCGCCAGCAGCCCCAGTCCGAGCAGAAGGGATAAGATCCCCGCCACCATACCGGACTTTTCCGCTTCCGTGAGCGGCTCCATTTTCGGCATGTCATCAGGGTCGCCATCCACCTCGGTAGACTCGAGCCGGGGCTCGATCATCCTGTCGGTGATGTACCAACCCACGAGGATGATCAGCAGGCTCGAGGCGGTCGTAAACCAGTAATTACAGAGCGGATTCACCTCCCGGCTGGCATCGATAATCTGTGCCGCCTCCTGGGTGAGCCCCTGCAGCAGGGGGTCGATACCCGAAGGGATGAAATTGGCGCTGAAACCACCCGAGACCCCGGCGAAGGCCGCGGCGATCCCGGCAAGGGGATGCCGTCCCGCCGCGTAGAAGATCACTCCACCAAGTGGAATCACCAGGACATAGCCGGCATCAGCGGCGCTGTGACTGAGGATGCCGACGAGAATCAACATCGGGGTGAGGAGCACCGCGGGTGTGATTCCCAGCATCGCCTTGATCACCGCGTCAATGAAACCCGACTTCTCCGCCACCCCGACTCCGAGCAGGGCGACAAGCACCACCCCCAGCGGGTGGAAGCCGGTGAAGGTTTTGACCATATCGACGAGGAACTGGACCAGCGCCGCCCCGGTGAGCTGGTTGGCGACCTCCTGCGTTTCAGACCCGCCCTTTTTCGGCAGCTCGAACTCATAACCACCCAGGAGCCAGGAGACCACCCAGGTCAAAAGCATGGCGAAGATAAAGAGAACCGCCGGGTCCGGCAGCTTGTTCCCGAGCTTCTCGATGGTGCCCAGGATTCCACCCGTTTTTGGCGCTTCGTTTGCCGCTTGAATCATGTTATCCAGCTCCGGTAGGTTGCTTGAGGAAACCCAGTCTAGGGAAACCTTCCCTCTCTGTCCAGACCTCAGCAACCTGGCTGGCGCAGACAAACCGCTTTTCAATGGTTCAGAGTCCCCCGGCTACTTAGAATCTCTCCATGCAAAAAAACCGATCCCTCCTGTCGTGGGCCCTCCTGCCCGGAATCGTCCTGCTTTTCTGCGCCGGCCTTCAAGGCGCCGATGAGAAAAAAGGCCCCCTCAACTTCCTGCTCATCACCGTCGATGACATGAACTGGGACTCGCTCGGGGTGAACGGCTGCAAGGTCGCCGGGGTGTCACCGAACATCGACCGCCTCGCCTCCCAGGGTCTCCTCTTCAACCACGCCCACGTCACCATCGCCGTCTGCATGCCGACGCGCGCGGTCTGGATGACCGGCCGCTACCCGCATCGAAACGGGGCGCTCGGATTCCAGAAGATCAACCCGGGAGTGCCGACGCTGCTCGAGGCCTTGAAAAAGGCGGGCTACCATACGGGCATCCTGGCCAAGGTTCCGCACGTCGTTCCCAGCCGGGGGGAAAACTGGGATCTCGTCGTCCAGGCACGTGAGCTGGGCGTCGGGCGGGACCCGGCTCTCTACGCCGAACATTCCGGAAAATTCTTCGGCGCGGCCAAGGCCGCCGGCAAGCCCTTCTTCCTGATGGCCAACTCGCAGGACCCGCATCGTCCCTTCGCCAAGAGCCGCCAGGAGACCGCGCGGAAAAAAACCAACCCGAACAGGAAAAGGAAGGCGTCGAATTTTCCCGAGGTCAAAAACCCCTACAAGCCCGGAGACATCCCGGTGCCGGGTTTCCTGCCGCCCCTGGATAAGATCAAGACGGAGATGGCTCAGTACTACACCTCGGTGCGCCGGGCCGACCGCATCACGGGAGCCGTACTCGAGGGGCTCGACAAGGCGGGGCTCGCCGACAGCACCCTGGTCATGTTCCTCTCCGACCACGGCATGCCGCTGCCCTTCGCCAAGACCAACTGCTATTACCACTCAACGCGTACGCCCTGGATTGTCCGCCTGCCCGGAGTCACGAAGCCCGGCTCGATTGACCGGAAAAACATGGTTAGCGGGATCGACCTCGCCCCCACCGTTCTCGACCTCCTGGGCCTGGAGCCGCTAGAGGGAATGGACGGCCGCTCTTTCAGGCCGCTTCTAAGCGGCAAGGAACAGTCCGGCCGCGACCGGGTCTTCACCCACTTCCACCGCACCGCCGGCCGTAGAGACTACCCGATGCGTTCGCTGCTCACCCCCCGCTGGGGCTATATCTATAACGGCTGGGCCGATGGCAAGATGGTGTTCAAGAACGAATCCCAGAACGGCCTGACCATGGCCGCCATGAAGGCCGCCGCCGGGAGCGACAGCTCCATCGCCGAGCGCGTCAAGCTCTTCCTCTACCGCGTCCCCGAGGAGCTCTACGATTACGAAAAAGACCCCGACGCGCTCAACAACCTCATCAGCGACCCCGCCCACAAGGAGCGGATCGCTGACTTCCGCAGGCAGCTGGCCGAGCACATGAAGAGCACCAGCGATCCGCAGCTGGCGCCCTTCAATAAGCTCATCGGCAATTAGCCGGGCCTATTTCTTCGCCTTCTTCAGCGTCGTCATATAGGCCACAACGTCGACGAGCTCCTGCGCGCTCATCTGCTTCTGCAGGTCGGCGGGCATCATCGACAGCTTGTCCTTCTTCAGCGCCAGAACCTGGGCCTTGGGGAACTTCTTGTTGAGCGCATCGGCGCCCCTGATCACTACCTCCGCGGCCGTCTGGCTGATGAGGATCCCGCTGTGGGTTTCACCGTTCTTCAGGACCACGACATAGGTCTCGTAGTTGTGGCTGATCGCAGCGCTCGGAAAGAGAATGGATTCGAGCAGAGCCTCGCGCGTCAACTTGCCGCCGATCTCCGACATGTCCGGGCCAACCTCCTTGCCCACGCCATTGACCTTGTGACAATTGCCGCAGGTCCCGGTCTTGGCGAAGACCGCGGCTCCACGCTCGACGTTTCCCCGAGCTCCAAGAAGCTTGGCGATAGAAGGCAGGGCCCGGTTGCTCTTGGTCTTGGGCAAGGGGAAGAGCTTGGCGGCCGCGGAACGCACATCCTTCGCGCGGGAGCGATGGAGGTCGAGGGCCGCGGAGGCGCGCAGGCCGACCTCAAGCTCATCCTTCTGGGCCATCCGGATCAGCTCGCGACCTCCGTTCTGGCTCCGGGCGAGTCCCTTGACCGCCTTTCGCCGCAGCTCAACACTCCTGTCCTCATCCTTGACCACAGAGGCCAGGATACCCGCGGCGCGGTTCTCGCCCGAATTGGAAAGCACCTCAACGATGCCTGCTGTCTTCTTCTCATCGCCTCCATCGAGCGCCTTGGTAACCAGCTCGGTCGCGTTCTTCCCCAGGAGAATACGAATCGCGTCGACTCCAGCCTGGCCGGACGGGTCAGCGATGGCCATCTCGAGGAGATCCGGATACTTCGCGCTGATGCTGAATCGATTGACCAGGTCGACAAATTGAGGGGAGCCCTTCGATCTCTCGAGCAGGCCATCGAGCGCCTTGGAGTACTTCGCGTCCTTCTTCGGGTCAAAGTTGCCCAGGCGCTTCAGCGCCTCCTGCGCCACCAGCAACCTGGCTGGATCGGCATCCTTGCCGGCGCCGAAGGCGAGAGCGATCAGCGCTCCATCCTTCTCCGGCCCCTTGAGGAAATCAAAGGCGCGCAGGTAACGCGGAATCTCGGATTTTTCCAGCTTGCCACCCAGGATGCCGGCGAGTTGGTCCGGGGTCGCCTTGGCGCGTGAACGCCAGACCACATCATTTCGCGACGCGGCGGAAGATGACTTGTCGGCGTATTTCTCGAGCCAGGCGCCGAAATACTCATCCCAGCGATTGGCGGCGCTGATTCCCAGCGCCTCGAGATACCAGCGATCCTTGCCATCGTGAGCCGCGGCGAGCTGCGCCCAGAGCGCCGGCGCCTTGTCCGACTTTTCGCGACGCAAGGCGAGAGCGCACTCCCGCCGTACGGGGGCGGAGGTGTCCGAGGCCAGCTTCGCGATCAGCGGGATCATGTCCTGCTTGAGCTGGCGGGCGAGGCGTATCGAGACGACCCGGATGTCTTCATCCTTATCACCGGCCGCGAGCTCCACGTAATGAGCCCCCCGGCCCTCGATCTTGCCGAGCAACCACAGCGCGCGGGCGCGATGGCGAACATTCTCCGAGCCATAGAGTCCGAGCAGGGCCTTCTCCGCCTTGGTCCCCATATCATGAAGGGCCGTCCAGGCAAGATAGCGAACCGAGTAGTTGGGGTTCTTGAGCGCCTCAACGGCTCCCTCGGCGGTCTTGAAGTCAAAGGTGGGCACCTTGTACTTGGTGTTCGGAGGCGCCACCCTGAAGACCCGGCCGCGACCGAGGTCACGCATACCGTGTCCACCGACGCCGGGATCGTACCAATCGGTAATAAAAAGCGATCCGTCCGGGGCCACGCTGACATCAGCGGGACGGAACCAGCGGTCCCTGCTTCCCTTGAGAATATCGACGGACTCGGCTGAGTAGCCGGCGCCGGACTTCTTCGCCGGGTAGGCGCGACAGACATTCGGACCCGCGTCACAGTGAATCACCTGGTCCCAGAAGATCTTGGGCAGCAGGCGGCCCTCGTAGACGGTGATACCGGTGGGAGATCCCGCGCCGGTCAGCAG